>JAAZMF010000146.1 GCA_012798955.1 Bacillota bacterium
CATGGCGGACTACTGCGAACGCTGCTGGGCTGGATCACCGGCGAGAAGCGGCCGGATTTTCACCTTGACAACGGGGGCATTACTTTACTTAATAATAG
This sequence comes from Bacillota bacterium, assembly GCA_012798955.1. GTDB lineage: Bacteria > Bacillota > Limnochordia > DTU087 > DTU087 > JAAZMF01. Next base: position 99 of record JAAZMF010000146.1, read on the forward strand.
CGAGGGGCGTTTACGAGTGGTTTTTATCAATGATACCAGCCATTTATGAATAGACTAAACTCTTCTGCATAGCCTGCTTTGTAATATGCCACGTGGGTGGACGGGATGCCTCAACGTTCCATCTGCATGTGCCTATTTGCCAAGAAAGGGTTTTGCAGGTAGTGGGACACCCTCTTCATCCCGCATAAACGGTCCCGCCTGGGCATAACATGGTACAAATTACCGTTGCCATGATGGATGAAACAGGGACAAGGGGGAGACGGCATGGCTAGGCAGGTATCAGGGACTGTCCGCACGCATTTGCGTCGCAGATCAGGTATACATGTTTTTTTGCTAGTAGTTCTCATCATGGGGAGTGTGAGTGGGGCCTTCGCCGTCAAAACCCTAAGCCCTGAGCAAAATGATGAACTAACCAGCTACATCCACGGATTTCTCCAGGCTTTCCCCGTGGTACAGCCAGGGGACTCTTTGACAAGTGCTCGTCTATCATTTTTGAATAATATTGGTAAGACTGTGGGCTTAATGTGGTTGTTGGGATTGTCTGTGTTAGGGGCTCCATTTATCTTGGGTTTGGTATTTCTCAGAGGATTTGTGCTGGGCTTTACCGTTGCCTTCATGGTGCAGGAAATGGTGCTCAAAGGTATAGCTTTGGCCATGGCCTCTGTGATTCCCCATAATCTATTGATGGTGCCGGCGATTATCTTGGCAGGTGGTGCATCTTTTAGCTTTTCCTGGGCGGCACTGCAAACCCTTTTGGGGCGCCGGGATATTAATATGTACCGCCACTTCCTAAATACGGCATTACTGATCTTTCTCGCCTGTGGCCTGATGGGATTAGCTGCTTTGATTGAAGCCTACGTAACTCCTGTGCTAATTGAGGCTGCTACCCGCTATTTTACCTAGGGTCCCATACAAGTAACACCTTGCCTGTTTTGCCCAAGGCTTTGGTTTGTGGCCTTAGCTAGGGAACTCGGGCAGAGCAGGTAACTGCTTTTTTGTCTCGAAATATAACACGAACCGGGTAACGGAGAGGAGGCACACCTGATTACCACCGATGATAGATGGTGGAGCTGGGTGATAAATGTTGGACAAGCCAAGAGTAATTTTGCTTGTTTTAGATAGTGTGGGTGTTGGAGAGCTACCAGACGCCCCCACCTATGGTGATGAAGGCAGTGCAACACTGCCTAATGTGGCCAAATTCGTAGGGGGCCTAGACCTTCCCCACTTTGAAGCCATGGGACTTGGCAATATTGTTCCTATAGCCGGTGTTGGTCCGAAGGGAAATTGCAGCGCCGGGTGGGGGAAGATGGCTGAAAGGTCCCCTGGTAAAGATACGACTACAGGTCATTGGGAGATGATGGGCCTCGTGCTAGAAAGGCCTTTTCCGGTATACCCCCATGGATTTCCCCCGGAAGTGATTAGGGCCTTCCAAGACAAAATCGGTCAGCCCGTCTTGGGTAACAAGCCTGCATCAGGCACAGTGATTATCGAGGAGCTGGGTAGGGAGCATATGGCTACTGGCCATCCCATTGTATATACTTCGGCAGACAGTGTATTTCAGATTGCCGCCCATGAAGACGTTATCTCCATAAAAGAGCTCTATCACATGTGTCAAATAGCCCGGGAGTTGCTTCAAGGTGAACACGGAGTGGGTCGAGTGATCGCGAGGCCTTTTGTGGGCTCCCCGGGTGCATTTGTTCGAACTGAGCGGCGCCGAGATTTTAGTTTGGCACCTTTTCAACCGACTCTATTGGATCATCTGGTAAGAGCAGGGCATGAGGTCTATGGTATTGGCAAGATTCCCGACATCTTCGCAGGCCAAGGGATTACACGGCAATTTGCGGCCCATGGTAACCAGGAGATCTTTGAGACCGTCTTAGTCGCCATGGAAGCCCTTCAGCAGCCAGGCCTGATTTTCGCTAACTTTGTTGATTTTGATATGCTATGGGGTCATCGCAATGATCCTGTAGGCTATGCCAAAGGTCTAGAGGATCTGGATGCCATGCTACCCCGCTTACTAGATGGGCTATTGCCCCTTGATATGTTGGTCTTTGTTGCAGATCATGGGTGTGATCCAACTACCCCTAGCACCGACCATTCCCGGGAGTATGTGCCACTACTAGTTACAGGACCTGGGGTTTGCGGTTGTGTTGATTTGGGGGTCCGGGAGACCTTTGCCGATCTTGCCGCCTCCATTGCGGAGCTGTTTGGGGTGAAATGGGAGGGACCGGGACATAGTTTTCTAGATAGGTTTGCTTAAGATAGGCCCACCTCGGGTTTGGGTATGTGGGGGAGGGAATGAAGCTACATGAGAATGTATGATTTGATTGTTAAGGCCCGGGAAGGTGCGGAGCTATCCCGGGAGGAGGTTCGCTTTATTGTTCGAGAGTATACAGCTGGTCGTATTCCCGATTACCAGATGGCGGCATGGTGTATGGCCGTGTATTTTCGAGGGCTACCCCCCAAGACTACAGCTGAATTGACTCTGGCCATGGTAGATTCCGGCGCAACTCTATCTTGGTCTGAACTAGATACGGTTATTGTGGATAAACACTCAACCGGGGGAGTGGGTGACAAGACAACCTTAGTATTGGTCCCTTGGGTTGCCGCCACCGGTGTCAAGATCGCCAAAATGTCCGGCAGAGGGCTTGGGCATACCGGTGGTACCTTGGACAAACTCGAAGCCATCCCTGGTTTTCGTAGTGACTTAAGTCGAGATGAATTTATTGATTCGGTACAGGAAACAGGCCTCGCGATAGTCGGCCAGACAAATGACCTTGTACCTGCTGATAGAAAGCTATATGCCCTTCGGGATGTGACTGCAACGGTGGATTCTATACCACTGATTGCGAGCTCTATTATGAGCAAGAAAATCGCGGCAGGAGCCGATCGGATTATCCTCGATGTCAAGGTGGGCAAGGGAGCCTTTATGCAAGATTTGTCCGGAGCCCGCAGGCTAGCTGAGACTATGGTAGATATTGGCAGGAAGACGGGGCGCAACACAGTGGCCCTAATTACCAATATGGATCAACCCTTAGGGTTTTCTGTGGGCAATGTCCTAGAAGTCCGGGAAGCTATAGATACTTTGCGTGGAAAGGGTCCAGCCGATCTCACTGAGCTGTGCCTTGCTTTAGGGGCGGAGATGGTGGTACAGGCCGGGAAAGCGGATAGTTTGCCCGCAGGCCGGGAACTCATGAACAAAACCTTGGCCACCGGGGGGCCTTTGGAAAAACTTCGGCAAATGATTACTCGTCAAGGGGGAGAGGCTGGGGTAATTGATGACCCTAGTATCCTACCCACTGCCGCAGTAGTTCAGGAAGTTGTGGCCACCAAGACAGGTTATATTGAAGACATCCACGCTCGTACTGTGGGATTAATCGCCATGGGTCTTGGAGCGGGAAGACAAAGGCTTGAAGATGAGATCGACTTGGCCGCGGGGGTGGAGCTTCTGGTGAAGGTCGGCGATGCAGTCCAAAAAGGTGACATCATAGCTAGGGTACATGGTGCCACCGAGGACAAAGTTGCCGCAGCCAAGGCGCAAGTGCAAGAGGCGATATCGTGGAGTGCCTTGCCCGTCGTGGCACCACCTTTACTTTTGGATCGGGTCTCTAGGTAGGCTTTGTCATATCAAGAAAAGGCTCCACATAGTCTTTATACGTAGCTTGCAATTACGGCCTTCGATGCCAAGTGCCAAAAGGCAGTTGGGCGAGGGAGGAGGGATCAGCTTGGGCAACCGTCATAGCAGACTTTTTGTTGTTATCCTGTGGATGATGCTCCTGGCTTTTGCGGCGAAACCTGTGGTCGCCGTAGCACAGGAGCTGAATCTGACAGCAAAGGCCGCCGTTCTCATGGAAGCCAATTCTGGTGCAATCATATATGAACATAATAAGGATGAGCCACTACCAATGGCTAGCATCACTAAGATCATGACCTTGATACTGGCTCTTGAGGCAATTGAGGCAGGGACGGCTCGACTAGAGGACATGGTGACCACCAGTGAATATGCCAACAAAATGGGAGGTTCGCAGATTTGGCTTGAGGTTGGCGAGCAGATGAGTCTCAAGGAAATGCTCTATGCCATTGCCGTGGGTTCAGCTAATGACGCGGCTGTAGCGGTGGCTGAGTACTTAAGCGGTTCAGAGGCCGCGTTTGTTGATCAGATGAATCGGCGAGCCCAGGAGTTAGGGCTCAAAAACACCGTTTTTAGTAATGCCAGTGGCCTGCCCCCCAGGACTTTGGGGATGGAGGGCGCAGAACACCACGCATCCGCCCACGATCTAGCCATTTTGTCAAAACGTGCGGCTGAGCTACCTTTTCTCATGAAAATGGTATCTACCCATGAGTATGTAATGCGACCGGATACCACCAAAAAACCGCATTTGTATACGTTAAATGAGCTACTAGACAGGGTGCTGGAGTCAGGGCGTCGATACGGCTATCCTGGTCTAGATGGAATCAAGACTGGCATGACTTCAGAGGCAGGCTATTGCCTAGCCTCAACAGCCGCTAGGGATGATATGCGGCTGATTGCTGTAGTGCTGGGGAATCCAACCAAGGAAGCTAGGAAAAAAGACACTGTAACACTGCTGGACTATGGATTTCGAATGTACGAACCGGTGGTGATTGCCCGGGTGGGAGAGTCGCTAGGAGAGGCAGTAATTCCCCGAGGTAAGGCAGAGAAAGTGTCTATTAGTGCCCGTAAAGATCTAGTGATAGGCATACCTCGGGGGAAAGCTGGTGAACTCACCCGGGAGATGGCTTGGCGTAAGGAATTGGTTGCTCCCCTGCAAAAAGGAGAAATCGTGGGGCAGTTGGTGGTTAAGCAGGCTGGCATGGAATTGGCCCGGGTGGAAGTTGTAACCGATGCCGCCGTGGAGCAAGCTAACACGTTGCAGATACTAATACGCATGTCTAAACGTCTCTTGCGTAGTATTGTGCCCGGCCTATAACAGTAGGAAAGATGAATGTAAGCTAAAGAGGAGGAGAACAGCCTCCTCTTTTTCTATGGAACGGATTTATCCAGTTTGATGATGACGGGGTGACATGACGAGATTTTCGAGTCTATCCACTGTGCTAGCAGGAATCCACTGCAATTTTGCGAAAATAGCTTTTAAGGGATCGAATTTGCACTTGTGTTCAGTGATTATTTCCTGTTTACGAGTCTTGGTGGCGTAGTCTATGGGTGTTGGTGGTTTTGGTAGCAAATCATGGGTGATCTTAGCTCGAACATGGAGGGCTTGGAGTGGATATCACAACGAGACGTGTGGGACGAACCCTAATTGTGGCCCTAGAAGGCGAATTAGATTTGGCTACGGCTCCAGCGGTGAAAAGCACAGTGGATGCGGCTTTGGCCAATGATGCCAGATTGCGTCACCTGATTTGGGATTTGGAGAAGGTGGGGTTTATTGATAGCTCGGGACTTGGCGTAATCTTGGGGCGCTATAAAAAGATCCAGGCGAGAGCTGGGGCTGTAGTAGCCATCCGTGCCTTAGATCCTGTCCGCCGCATGCTGGTAATGGCGGGTATGGAGCGCATTATACAGTTTGCTGATTCTGAGGAGCAAGCACTAGCGGAGATTGGGGGAAGACACTAATGGAGACTGCCAACAATCAAGTCATAATGCAATTTCCCAGTAAGGCGGCGAATATTGGTTTTGCCAGAACAGCTGTGGCTTTATTTGCTGCTCAGCTGGATTTTACTTTGGACGAATTGGATGAAATAAAGATAGCGGTGTCTGAGGCGGTATCCAATGCTGTGATCCATGGATACAAGGGGACCGAAGGATTAGTTACAGTCACTTGCACCCTCATAGAAGGTCTTCTAGAAATACACATCAAAGATGAGGGCATAGGTATTGCCGATGTAGCCAAGGCCTTTGAGCCTGCTTTTACAACTGAGCCAGATGAACGCATGGGCCTGGGATTAGTGTTTGTCAAAGAGTACATGGATGAGCTCGTCATTGATTCCTCATTAGGCAAGGGTACATCCCTTACCATGAGAAAATCCCCGTGGCAGACTAAGGTGGGGGCATAGGGAGAGATTATTATGCCAGGAGGGTTGGGCAAAATCCAGCTCCCGCCTACACCTAATTTGACTGCAGAAGAGATTCGTTATCTCTTAGGACATGCCCAGGCGGGGGATGTGAAGGCAAGAGAGCATTTAGTTAACAGCAATTTGCGTCTAGCCATGAGTATCGCAGGACGATTTCGAGGTAGAGCAGACTTTGAGGACATATTCCAAGTGGCATGTGTGGGGCTAGTTAAGGCTATTGACCAATTTGACTTATCCTATGACGTAATGTTCTCCACCTATGCTGTTCCGGTTATTATGGGGGAGATACGTCAATTCTTGCGGGACGGAGACCCTGTTAGAGTTAGCCGACGGCTTAAGGAAAGGGCGGCAAGGACGGCTGAAGTTCGAGATGAGCTAGAACAGGAGTTGGGCCGGGCCCCTACCCTGGGGGAAATCGGTGCTAAGCTAGATCTCACCGGTGAGGAAATCGTAGAGGCCCTTGAGGCGGTGGCACCAATTGCATATTTTCAAGATGTGATACATCAAGATGAGGATTCCCCTGTATTGCTTCAGGATAAGCTAGGACGAGATGCGGAATCCGATGTTTGGGTGGAAAACTATGCACTGAAGCAAGTTTTTGACCGGTTGCCCCATAGGGAGCGCACTATTGTGCAATTGCGCTTCTTAGAGGAAAGGACTCAAAGTGAAGTCGCCGAGGAATTGGGAATTTCTCAGGGTCAGATTTCCCGATTGGAGAAACGGATTCTAGGGATTTTGCGGGAGTGGCTCATTGAATAGATGCAATAGTTGCCTGTTTAGTCGGTCCCATGGGACGATTGGTTACAATTGCTTAGAGGTTCCCTTTGCACCAGATAGAAATCTGTGGTTACAGATGTGAACCAGAGGTAAGGGAGTGGCTTTAGGCGATGGTGATTCAAGGGGATAGAATTGTACTTAGGCTTCTGCTGCCATCAGATTTTGCCAAAATCGTACAATGGACGAAAGACCCCAATGTGGGCCATTACATGGATGATGATGGGTGTCCCGAGGTATTGGGAGATTGTGAGGCATGGTATAACGAGCTTCGCCGCAATCGCTTGAATCTGCGGCTGATTATCGCCACTCTAGATGGGTTAGCTATTGGCGATATTGAGCTAGATCACATCACTTGGCGAAGTGGAGAGGCGGAGCTGCGTATTCGCATTGGCGAAGGCGCGTACCGAGGTAAGGGCTATGGTACTGAGGCCATTACAGCTCTTTTGATTCATGCCTTTGATCAAATGAAACTATCGCAAATTTACTTACGGGTGGCTAGCAATAATCTAGCCGCTATTCGCTGCTATGAAAAGGTCGGATTTAGGAAAGAGGGCAGACTGGTTCGTAACGCATCACAGCCGGGCTTGCAGCGGGAGATCTATCTAATGCGCATATGTAAAGACGAATTTACCCCCAAGCACGCCTGTTGGCATAGGCAGGTAGGCTAGCTTGGTGACAGTAACCGCAGATCTCCTCCGGGCTAGCTTGCTGATATGTATCAAGAATCTGGATCGGGCTTTTGGGCACTATGGTCTTGTTTTTCGGCTTCTTCCATGGCGGCTAACTTGCGCAGGATATTCCTACTTAGTCGACTTCCCATTCTACCCCCAATGCGACCACAATCCTTGGCGGCTAATTCTCCCCAACCTTGGGTCCGCACTAGCTCACCAAAACCCATCTCTTCGGCTAAGTCTTGCTTGAGTTTACCCATGGCTTGGCTACGCATTTCCTTGGATTTGCTATCCATACAATAACTCCTTGCTAATCGATGGGGATATTAGTAATAGTATACCCTAGGACTATAGGGCTATCCTGTAGCATGCTTTTACCACCGGCGGAAGGTCGTTCGGCAGGATTTATTTTGCTCCTTGTCGAAACTGCCAAAGGGGGAAATTCCGGGGAAGTTACTCCAGGAAGGCTGTGCAGATGATGGAAGAACCGATTATCGAATTTCAGAACGTAAACAAGTATTTTGGAGATTTTCAAGTATTATGTGACATAAGTGAACAGGTTCATAAAGGGGAAGTCGTAGTAGTGATCGGACCTAGTGGTTCGGGCAAGAGTACTTTTCTGCGCTGTATGAACAGACTAGAGGAAATCCACTCTGGTCGGGTCATCGTCGACGGGGTGGACATTTTCTCACCCAGCACTGATATCAACAAAGTTCGCACCGAAATCGGGATGGTGTTTCAGCAGTTCAATCTATATCCCCACATGTCCGTCTTGGATAATATCACCCTAGCCCCCCGCAAAGTGCGTGACTTACCTAAAGCCGAGGCTGAGATCATCGCCAAGGAGCTTCTTAGCAAGGTAGGGTTGCTAGACAAGGCTTGCAGTTTCCCCAACCAGCTATCAGGTGGACAGCAACAACGGGTTGCCATAGCCCGGGGTTTGGCTATGCATCCTAAGATTATGCTGTTTGATGAACCTACCTCCGCCCTTGACCCTGAGATGATTAAAGAAGTGCTCGACGTCATGAAGGAGCTCGCTAGGGAAGGCATGACAATGGTAGTAGTCACCCACGAAATGGGATTTGCCCGAGAAGTCGCCGATCGGATTCTGTTCATGGATGAAGGGCGGATTGTGGAACAGGGGACTCCAGGGCATTTTTTTACTGCTCCGGTGGAGGAGCGTACCCGGGCTTTTCTTAGGCAAATTCTGTAAAAGCAATCTAGGCAGGATATGGTAGAAAGCTGTCGAATAATCTTATCCAATATGCGCTGATGGGGTGGAGGTAGATAATGTGCTTGATATGATAATCCGGGGCGGGCCGGTGATGATCCCGTTATTGCTCTGTTCTGTTTTGATGTTGGCTGTCTGTTTAGAAAGGTTGTTTTACTTATGGCGGAGTCGTATTGATACCGAGGATCTTATGGATGACATCAAGTTGGCGTTGCAGCAAGGCAAGATCCTGGAAGCAATGCAGATCTCTAAAAAAGCCAGAGGACCCGTGGCAGCTGTTTTGGCCGCCGGTATCGCCCACTATGACAAAGATAAGGAACATATTCGCGAACGCTTAGAAGAAGTTGCCCATGAGGAAGTATTTAGGATGGAAAGACGTCTGGGTATGCTGGACGTGCTAGTAACCATTGCTCCTTTGCTGGGGCTACTAGGTACTGTGACAGGTATCATCAAGAGCTTTCAGGTCATCACCGCCGTAGGAGGAATGGATGATCCTTTAGCCCTTAGTGGAGGCATTGCAGAGGCTTTAGTCACCACGGCTGTGGGGTTGATTATCGCCATCCCCGGTATGCTCGTTTACTCTTACTTGACTAGTTTGATTGATCGCTTAGTGGTGGATATCAATAAGCGTTCATCGGAGCTTTTAGTTATCTTGGAGACGAGGGGTGACGTTTGATGCTGGTGCAGCGTCGTCCACCGAGAAAGCCAAACGTTCAGATTGTGCCCTTGATCGATGTGATTTTCTTTATCCTGGTCTTCTTTATGCTTTTTACAACCTTTCGAACGCATCCGGCTGGGCTGAATTTGGAGTTGCCTAAATCTGTTACTTCAGATAAGTCGACACCAACACAAGTAGTGATTTCTATATCGGCCGATGGCAGGATGTTTCTAGGTGAACGACAGGTCAACTCCGCTAGCCTCAAGGCAGAGATCGGTCAGAGCATCAAGAAAAGGCCTGATCTGTTCGTAGTGATTAAGGCTGATAAGAACACAAAGTATGACTATGTAGTACAGGCCATGGATGATGTGCGGCAAGTAGGGGGATATCGCTTTGGTCTGGCAGTGCGCCCCCGGGATGCCACTAATTGAGTGGCATGAGGGAGGGGGAGGTGGTTTGGATTGTATATGACAGATGAATCAGAGAGATCTTTAGGTGCTTTTATCTTGGTCTCACTGATCCTCCATGCTTTGGTTATATTTTTGTACCCTGAATGGAAGATTGCCGCCGGGCCAGGTATGTTAATGGCAGGTAACGGCGGTATCGTCACTCTCGTGCCTTTAGAGCCTCAGCGACCCTCACCCCAGGCAAGAGTCACTAGGCAACCTGCCCAAGGCGCTGTAGGGGAGACGAAATCAACAACGGAGACAAAGGAGCCCACACCAAAGCCAGAGCCTGAGGCTAAGGCCGAGATCAAGCAAGAAGCACCTCCGGTATCCGCTCCTGAGCCCGTAAAAGAAGAGGCGCCACCATCGGTACCTAGCCAAGAAGTAGCCGCTAAGCCAGAGCCTGAAGCCGGGGAGGCTCCGCGACCAGTGGAGACTAAGGACCTAAATGTGATGGAGCCAGGGCAGGATCATGACACCCTGTTAACCAGCGATCATGGACAAGAGGTTGCTGTGTCAGGGGGGGGTTCTGTGGAGAAACCCATGGGTGGTACAGAGGTTGATTCTACAAATCGCGAGACTGCACCGCCACCGAAACCAGAGCCACCACCGCCACCGCCATTGCCAGCGGCAGGTAGTGTAGTGGTGGGAGGTGGCAGAGTCCAGTATCCGAAAAACGCGATCAATGAGGGAGCAGCCGGTGAAGTAAAGTTGGAGGTACACGTTCCCAAGGGCTCTACCAAAGCCAGTCATATTACTATTAAGGACTCATCGGGTATACAAAATTTAGACCAAGTGGCCCGACTTACGGTGCAGAACGGTTGGACTATGGAGCCACTTCTAGAAGACTATATACTATCGGTGACCGTGGTGTTCAGTGGTCCACCTAGATTTGAAGTGGGGATCCTGTATGACGGCATTAGATATGCCAGGGATGTGGAAACAGGCAACTGATCTTAAGCTTACCAGGGTTATTCCAAAGGTAAGCAAAGTGATCATGGAGTGAGTAGGGAGGCTGGTGGTTGATGCGGCATCGGGTGATGGTAGGTTTTGTTTTGATCCTAGCCTTGACTGTTATGCCAAGTGGGGCTTGGGCCAGTACACAGAATGGATTAGGCAGTAATGTAATAATTGCCAACGAATATATAGCAATTATTGTGAACGCGGGGGCGGAGAACACAGGTAGGTTTTCCATCACCACCACCGGTGGTGATCCGGACCGAATTGGGGACGAGAACAAGCCACTGGTTTATGGTATGGCTGATCCTTGGACCTCCTATACGACTATCAGGGTAGATGGGGAGGATTTTGTCTTTGGTGGACGTACCCAAACTTCGGCGGGGCGCAAGGGGCCCTTTGGCAAGATGATAATGGGACCCCAGACTGCCGAAGACAACATGATCCGGACTATCTGTCAGGTTGGGCCCATCGAAGCCGAACAGATACTTAGTTTCACTAGAAGTAGCACTACGGGCCTTAAAGATACCGCCCGTATAGCTTACAAGTTGACTAACGTAGACGCTGCTCCCCACCAAGTTGAGATGCGATTAATGCTAGATACGATGCTTGGGTCCAATGATGGGGCCCCCTTTCGGGTGAAAGAACGATCGATCACTACCGATACGCTTTTTAGAAAGGCCGATATGCCAGATTTCTGGCAGGCCTTTGACTCTTTAGCAGATCCCAAGGTGATGTCCCAGGGTACACTGCAGGGTCCAGGGGTTACTGCCCCCGATCGAGTCTACTTTTCCAATTGGGGAGTCCTAGCTGAGAGCATTTGGGATTTTGATTTCGAACCCGATCGCATATTTCTACGTAAAGGCGAGTTCGAGCTGGACTCAGCTATCGCCATGTTCTGGGAACCTAGGCTACTTCAGCCAGGTGAAAGTGTTACTTGGGTTACCTACTATGGTCTAGGTGGCATTACAATTGCACCAGGAAAGCTATCTTTGGGTGTGACATCTCCAGCGATAGTGACCCAATCTAGGGAGGGGCGCACACGCTTTCCAGTAGTGGCTTACCTGGAAAATACAGGCGAAGGCGAGGCTAGGGACGTAAGGGCCGCTATTCAGCTTCCCCAGGGACTGACGCTAGCGGCAGGCGAAGAAGCAGTAGCTCGGATAGGTAATCTACCAGTAGGAGGTTCTGTCCAGCTTGCGTGGCAGCTAGAGGTGGAAGAGCGAGCCCGGGGTGAGCTAAGTTACCAAGTGCGGGTAGAAGCCGCCAATAGTGAGCCTAACCAAGTTAGACGTCAAGTGCAGGTAGTGAATCCTGCTAGATTGGAGACGGAGGTCGTAGGGCCTCCCCGGTTAATGGTGGAGGAAGGTTGTCTACAGCCTGTACCATTTGCTGTGCGAGCAACTATCCGTAATGTCGGAGAGATGGACGCGCCTTGGGTGCAGGCAGAATGGCAGGCTCCGTTAGGGCTACAGCTTGCTCCAGGCGAAAGTCGCATTAAGTTAGCAGGTGATATTCCGCCTAATACTACAGAGGTCCTTCAGTGGTTTATCACACCCACCGATGTTGCCAGTGATAACTTGCCCTATTCGGTGCGGGTGGAATCTGGGGCTACTGACCCCCAGGTGGTAAATAGGTTTATCAGCGTTCCGCAGCTACCGCAGGTGGTTTCCTTAATAGCAGAAGACCGAAGTGCCTTGGTCTCTTTAGATGAGCCTTACAAGGTCATGGTACAAGGGTATAACCTACGGAACGTAAGAGAGACAGAGTTGGTTTTGCGATATCCAGTTGGATTACTGCGGGTTGTCGGTGGTCGTTTGGGAATTGAACCGGGGCAGGTATTTGCACCTTACATGGAGCGCACAGGGGTCAGGGTGCCAATGCAGGTGGAGGTTGATGCTGATCTTGGCTTAGTATGGGTACGGATTACCCATCCTCCAGAAACAGAGGTAGACCGATTGACTGGCAGCTTATGTGCCATCCGTCTGATGGGTACTGAGGTGGGTCAAGGGAGGATCTACTTGGATTCAGCTCGTTTTACAACTACTGGCGGCCAAGTGCTAGAGTTAGGAGCAGTCGAATTACCTATTAGTGTTGCAAGATAGGCTGTTAATCTAGATAGTTAGGCTAGAAGGGCTTTTAGGGGACGAATCGATAGGGGGCGGGAGAATATGCTGAGAAAGCTATTGGGCAAATCAGGGATATTGGCAATGGTTGTGGTTTTGGTACTAGGTGGGCAGGTGGTTTTGGGTGCTGAAGTTAAGATTGCAGATGTTCCCGAGAGTCACTGGGCCTACCAAGGGGTAAAAAAGCTAGTTCAAGAAGGCTATATGGGTGTATTTGAGGACGGAACATTTCAAGGTCAAAGACCCGTTGATCGATATACTCTGGCATCGGTAGTAGGCACAATGCTATTGGAGATCGAGAAAGGCCAGCTAGGGGTTACCCAAGCAGACCTTGAGCTATTGCGGAAACTCTCTACAGAGTTTCGAGATGAATTGGTGCGTTGGTACAACGAAAGTGAGCAGCTCCGTACTACCGTAGCCGATACTCAAAAACGGGTACAGGTTATGGATGATACCATCACCAGAGTAATTGATACCATGGAACAAGAGGATGCTGCTACACGCAAAGCCATGCAGGAACAGGTTACGTTGATCCTGGAGGAGATTGCCCGCACAAAGACTGAGCTAACTGCAGCCGATGCGGCCATCGGCGAACGCATCACCACCGCTGAGCAAGAGCTTGCAGCTCAAGGGGCACAGATTAAGTCAACAGAAATAGCCTTGGCAGAAACAAGTGCGGCAGTAGAAGGAAACACTGCTGTCATCAAGGAACATACCCGGTGGCTAGCCTTACAGGGTGAATCTCTTAATGCTCTAGAAGATGCAGTAGGTGTCAAGGTGCAGAGCAGGTTTGCCGAAAGGGAGGCAGCCTTAAGTCTGCTTCAGTCGGATCTAGAAGCAAGGGATGAAGAGCTTGAAGCTGAACTTCGGCAAGTTGAGACTGATCTGGCCCATGCAACTGCCCAGATATTAGAGGTTGAATCTAAGCTAGGTGATTGGCAGAAGGCTAGCACCCAAAGAGATGGAGAGCTCCGTATCCGGGTAGAAGGGCTAGAAGCAGGAGTAAACGAACTAAGCCAAGCACTAAAAACGGAACAAGTGACAGTAGATGACCTTTCCAAGGATATTGAAACGTTGCAGGAACAGTTAGCTAGGCAGGCCGAAGCTATGGCTGCCGCCGATGGCCAACTCATGAAGGATGTTAATACCCTACGACAGGATCTAGTTCGAAGTCTAGAGGCAGTGCAGGTGGATCCGGTGAACATTAGCGACAGAATCGTTGCTTTAGATAAACGGACAGCTATTTTGCAGCAAGGGACTGCCACAGATAGCAAGGATCTAGCTGACTTGAAAGGCTTTGTAGGCGAGTTGCATGATGAGTTCGTCGTACTAAGTGATCGGCTCGTAGCAACCGAAGAGAAACTATCTGCCATGGATGAGCAGGTTACTACACAATCATCCTCTCAGTTAAGTGCCTCCTTGATGAGGGAAAAGCGCCTAGAACGACAGGTACAGGAGCTTCAAGAGGAATTTGACAGCTATCGGAAACAGGCAGAAAAAGATAACAAGAGCCTGAAGGGCGCTAGCAATATTGCAACCATCGCCGCAGTAATAGCCCTAATCGTAGCGGTAGTGGTCAACAACTAGTCGGAAGCTAGTGACGCCAGTGATTGCATACTACCGCTTTGAGCCATAGGATAAAGGAAAACCGCGAGGGCACCCATCCCGGTGGATAGGATGTGAGTGCGCTCGCGGTTTAGCTTTACTAGAAGAACATATTGTCTAGACGATTAGTGCGGATGACTCCCTTGACCTAGAAAGAGCTTTACATAGGCCCTGTCCCGTTCACGATCAATCTGTCTTTGCTGGACCGATTGGCGATGTACCCTTTCAGCTACCTTGGCTTTTTCCTGTTCCTGAACCTTAATATCGATTTCCCAGTTGCCTACAGTAATAATCATGGGGGTCACTCCTTTCATATGTGTTTAAGACTAGTCTAAACTCCAACTAATCGAGACTGTATTCTGTATACACACCAACTTCATCTTTAATGTACCATCGATTCCTTGTTTTGTCAACCGCGTAAAACGCGGGAATTTCCAAGATGTTGTCTCCGTTTAGCATGATAGCAACCTCTTTTTTCTAGCCAAAGACGCCGGGGGATGTAAGTGTTTCTTCTAGGCATGTACGGAGTGTTACGAGAAGTTAGCATTTTGGTAACAAACGGTTAACAGGCAAGTGATAGGATTAGTTCTAGAGGCACGTCTACGAAACGACTCCTTGGAGAGGGGGGCATTGCGGTACCCAGATGGACTCAGTCTGGGTTTCTGCATCTATTGCCATGGACAAGAGCGCGACCTCTGGCAAGTTCGGCTCGATAGTCACGGGAGATGGTTCTTCTACGATGGCAGAGCGCAATATAGAGAGAGTCCTACGACTGTTTGCTGTGCTAACAGCCCTGATCTTGGCGATGGTAGTTGGGTTTATTGCCAAGCAGGCTCTGTTGCCAGTCCCTAGCGTAGCTAGTATAGAATCGAGTTCTGAATTTCGCATAATCCCATGGCTAATTGATTGGTTATTGGTATCGGCTTTCGCCATCTTGATGGCTTTCCCTATGGGCCTACTTACGGCTTTGTACGTAAGTGAGATTGCGCCTGAGCCAGTATCGCAAGTCTTGGTTAGGCTATTTGGAGTTTTGCAGGCCATACCTTCCATAGTTGTTGCATGGGTAGGTGCGGTCTTTGCCACGGTCCGATGGGGTAACGATATGGCCCAGCTACCCACAATGGGCTTGATCGCGGTGCTATTGGCTATGGCTACATATCCTAATCTAGTCCATACTTTGCTAGAGAGATTTGCTTTGGTGCCGCCATCATTTAAGGCGGCATCCTATGCATTAGGCGCTAGTCGTTGGCAGACCATCAGACAGACCATTTTGCCTATGGTCAGGCCTGGAGCGATCGCGGCTGCGCTAATTGGCTTTCGGCGTGTCTTAGGAGAGACTGCTATAGTACTCGTGATTACACACGGTATTGCCCTAGGTACCCTTGCCGTTGAGACATGCAAAACCATACCAGTAGCCATAGCCACGGGAGCTGAAGTGGCTACGCCCGGTACCATCCAGTATCAAGGTGTTTTTTTCTTAGGGCTGATAGTGTTAGTGGTGGCCTATCTGCTAAACCACCTCGCCCAATGCCTTATGCGCTTGCAGGGTGGTGAGTGGGAATGAGCAAAAGGCAGGATGTAGCTGGAAGACAAGAGACCGTAATCTTTCGGGTTCTGACTTGTATAACTGCTTTGTCGGTTCTTCTGATTTTGGGTGTTGTAATGTATATAACTATGCGTGGTTGGAGAGCCCTAGTAGAAGATTTGATGGGAGCAATCCTGGGCACCGAATCCAGCATTCTGCTACCACTTTTCTGGGAAACAGTATATGTTATAGTGGGAGCTACTTTACTAGCATTGCCCTTTGGACTAGGTATGGCTATTTATCTCAGCGAATATGCTCTCCACAGTCCTTTGGCCCTTGCCATGCGAGATACTATAGATAATCTGGCTAAAGTACCCCCAATAGTATATGGGCTTTTCGGATGGGGCGCTTTGGCCCGGGGTCAAAAGGGAGCATCGTGGTCCGTCATTGTGCTTACCTTGAGTATCTGGATGCTACCTAAGGTAGCCACTATTACTTTGAGGACGCTTGAGCAAATCCCCCTAGCTTTCCGCCGGGAAAGCCAAGCATTAGGTGCAAGTCGCTGGCAGACATCAATCCATGCTGTATTGCCTTGCGGAAGAAGGCAGATTGCTTCCGATATCCTGAAGGCTATGGCAAGGTTGACGGGGGAAGTGACACCCTTGATTATGCTCATTGGAGTGGAACCTACTTTTGGGTTCGGCGTACCGAAGCTATTATCTTACCACGTCTATTATTCGTTGATTGACTACCTTCGATGGAACCAGGCCATGCCATACGGGGCGGTCTTGTTGCTTCTCATGATGGCGCTATTATTGCAGTTGCTCGGGGTGATGATTGAACCCGCCCGGCAACAAACTGTTGATTACTTGGGTAATCAAGTAGGAAAAGGATGGTAAATTGCGTTGGCAATCAAGCTGGACATAAAAGAGTTGAGTGTACATTACGGTGATTTTGCCGCCTTGACCCGCATTGATCTTGCGATCCCCTCCGGCACTGCCACGGCCCTAATTGGTCCTACTGGTTCTGGTAAATCTAGTCTATTGCGCTCGCTCTGTCGGATGAATGAACTTTGGAAGGGCGTTACAACCCAAGGACAGGTGTTGCTAGATGGTGAAGATATTTATGGACCACATGTTGACGTTACAGAGGTAAGGCGTCGGGTGGGACTTATAGCGAGACGACCTTCGCCTTTTCCTTATAGTGTTTTTGACAACGTTGCCTATGGGCCCCGCATACATGGGGTGAAGGAAATGGCAGAATTGGCCGAGATAGTCAAGAAGAGCCTAAAGCGGGCGGACCTATGGACCGAATTAAAGGGCCGACTAGAGAGATCGGCAGTTGAGTTATCTCCGGGGCAAAAGCAAAGGCTTTGTATTGCCCGAGCCTTGGCAGTCGAGCCTGAGGTACTTCTCATAGATGATCTAGCCTCTGGGCTTGATTCGGCTTCTACTGCCCGTATGGAAGACTTGCTTCTGGACCTCAAAGGCGATTACACCATAGTGTTGGCAACCCATGCCATGCAACAGGCCGGTAGAGTTTCAGATTATATTGCGTATTTGTCTGAGGGTGTTCTTATAGAATTTGGTTCCACACCGGATATTTTTTCGCGACCTAAGGATCAACGCACAGAGGACTACATTACTGGTAGATTCAATTAGGTGATACAACTCCATCAAAATGAGGGATTAAGGCAATGACTAGAGAGAATTACAAGAGGGAATTGCAGTCTATTCAGGGCGAAATCCTCAAGATGGGGAGCCTTGTGGAAAAACAGATTCATGAAGCGGTGCGCTGCCTCAGTAATCAGGATCTAGCCGGCGCCCAATCTGTGTTAGATAACGATGATATCGTGGACCAAATGCAAATCGACATCGAAGAGCACTGTATGAATATGATCGCTTTACAGCAACCAGTGGCATCGGATTTGCGCACCATAGTTGCCATTCTTAAGATCACCACGGATGTACAGCGGATTGGTGATCATGCCTGCAATATCGCAGAGCTAACGCTGCGCATCGGGGAAGACCAGCTAATTAAACCCCTCAATGACATCCCCTACATGGCCCGTAAAACCGAGACCATGGTAAGGGACAGCCTCACGGCATTTGTACAGAGGGACCTAGAGCTGGCCGAAAAAGTGCGACAAGCAGATGAGCCGGTTGATGAGATGTACTCCTTGCTTTTCGATGAGCTAATCGGTCTCGTCTTAAAAGGATCTGAGGGGCGCCAAGCAGGGCAAGCGATTAATTTGCTATTTGTGGCTAGATATCTAGAGCGCATAGCAGACCATGCTACCAACATTGCAGAGCGGGTTATGTACATGGTCACAGGACATCGGGTAGATCATATGCGTACGGGCCCGGGCACCCCCCACGGTGTTGATATAGATGCCTTTGCATCCATACTAGATGAGGCCTCGGTAAGCGGTGGCTAGGCTAGTCCCTTGCAAAGCATAATATAGACATAGGCTAGGCACCATATCGAAAGTGCCACTAGAAAGGAGAAGCGCGGGTTACTAAGCGCTGGTAAGTTGTGATGGTTAAGGAGCGACTTGCATTTATTCGGACATTCGGTTGTCAGATGAATGAGCGGGACACCGAGACAATTATGGGCTTGCTTGCAGAGATAGGTTACGATTTTACAGACGATCCCAATGCAGCCCATTTGATTTTATATAATACATGTTGTGTAAGGGAAAACCCGGAGCGCAAGGTCTATGGACAAGTTGGCCTCTTAAAGGCCACAAAAGCTGTAAGACCGGAACTCATAATTGGCATCTGTGGTTGTATGCCCCAGCAAAAGGAAGAACTAAATCAGATGGTGGAAAGACTCCCCCATGTAGACCTGTTTTTTGGCACCCACAATCTTCACCGTTTGCCAGAGCTATTGCATAGGGTAGAGACTACAGGTGAACGCATCGTGGAAGTTTGGGATGAAAGTGATGAGCCACTAGAGGGGCTGCCTGCGCTTAGGCAAAATGATTCTAAGGCTTGGGTAACAATCATGCATGGCTGCAACAACTTTTGCTCTTACTGTATAGTGCCTTATGTGCGTGGGAGAGAGCATAGCCGTTCCCCAGCCGCCATTGCCGAAGAGGTGCAAGCACTAGCAGATAAGGGCGTAAAAGAAATCACCTTGCTTGGACAGAACGTGAATTCATATGGCAAAGACCTTGCCATTGATCTAGATTTTGCCGATTTGCTGCATACCCTCAATGAAGTCAAGGGCATCGAGCGAATTCGCTTCACTACTTCCCATCCTAAAGACGTTAGTAACAAGCTGATCCATGGGCTCGCCCATTTGGAGAAAGTATGTGAGCACCTGCATTTGCCAGTCCAAGCCGGTAGCAACAATGTTCTTAAGCGCATGAACCGCGGGTACAATCGAGAATACTACTTGGAGTTAGTAGATAGGATCCGGGAGGCTGTGCCAAGCATTAGTCTGACCACCGATATCATGGTGGGGTTCCCTGGTGAAACTGAGGCAGACTTCGCCGATACTTTATCCCTAGTAGAGCAGGTAGGGTATGATGCTGCATTTACCTTCATATATTCGCAACGCGAGGGGACCCCAGCTACCCTAATGGAGGATCAGATACCAGAAGAAGTAAAAAAGGATAGGATATATAGGCTGATCGAGCTGCAGAACGAGATTAGTCTAAAGCGTAACCAGGATCTAGTTGGTCAGAGGCAAGAGATCTTGGTAGATGGAGTTAGTAAGGGCAATCCCCGCATGCTAACAGGCAAGACCCGGACCGCCAAGACTGTACTATTCCCTGGTACCGAGGATTTGGTGGGCAAATTGGTTCAAGTGACAATCAAGAAGGCTGAAACCTGGAGTTTAACTGGGGAGATGTCTTCGCAGTAGACTTATAGGGGGCACGCATCTATGCCAAAGGACGGAAAAGGCGAGGGTAACACCGTTTGCGGTACTGACACCACATTGCTAGAGGTGGCCAATAGGGATCTATGGCAATCACCACTGATTAGCCGGGATGGATATCAATGTGGCCATGTCATCAGGCAACTGGTGGAGCCAAGTATGTGCACCATTAGATATATTATTGTTTACGATGAGATAGCTGACAGACACATACCTGTTCCTGCTACCACCATCCGAGATATCACCCGTGATGCTGTTTTCTGCGATGCCAAGGCAACTTCATTGCGTTCGCTACCAAGTCTTGCGTACCCCTTTGAGCGAGCCATCGAGGAACAGGTCCACGAGGTACTGGCCATACCGCCGTATTGGGTAGAAGAAGCCCGCCTAAATTTGGATCCAAACTAGAGTCTAATACTGCTAACAGACTGCCCTCCGCTACCCATACCTTGGTTGGCTCAGCCAATCAAGGTTTCTGTTATGCTTAAGCTTAGTAAAGGCAAGACCTGACTAAAGCAGGAGCTGGTTTGGTAGCCATAGAACCTCTAATTGAAAAGGGAGGAGTAAGCACGCAATGGATAATCTCACCCCTATGCTTCGGCAATATTACTCAATTAAGAGCGAATATGAGGATGCTATTCTCTTTTTCCGATTAGGGGATTTTTACGAAATGTTTGGTAGTGATGCCGAAATAGCTGCCCGTGTCCTTGATATTGCACTAACCGGACGAGATATGGGTAAAGGGCAAAGGCTACCGATGTGTGGTGTCCCCCACCACGCGGCAGAGGGGTACCTAGCTACATTGATCCGTAAAGGCTATAAAGTAGCTATCTGTGATCAAGTAGGTGATCCCAAAACCTCCAAGGGTATAGTCGAGCGAGAGGTCACTAGGGTGATTACCCCTGGGACTGTAATCGAGCCAGGACTCCTTGATGATCGATCTAACAATTTCCTAGTTGCGGTCTGCCGCCAGCATCGTTACTACGGTCTAGCAGCTGTGGATATCTCCACCGGGTATTTTGGCCTCACTGAGATCAAAGGTGAACACGCCCTGGAGAAACTGTGGGATGAGCTTGGGCGTTTGGCGCCGGCTGAGTGTCTCGTTGAGCCAGGATTAGCTGAAGAGCAGTCTTGGCAAGCTACAGCCCCTCACCAAGTGTCATGTTCTCTGTCTACGTTTCAAGATAGAGCTTGGCGACTTGAGAATGCTGAAAGCCGAATGCGACAACATTTTGATGTGCGATCTTTGAGCTCTTTTGGTATAGAAGAGCAGACGGCCGCGATCAGGGCCGGTGGGGCATTGCTTGCCTATCTTGAGGAGACCCAAAAGCGCTCCTTGACCCATATTACCAAGATCACGGTATATTCCACCGAGAACTACATGCTAATGGAGACTGCTACCCGTCGCAACCTAGAGCTAACCGAGACGATCAGAGACGGAGAACATAAGGGTTCCTTGCTGTGGCTTTTGGATCAGACGGTAACTGCCATAGGAGCGAGACTTTTGCGGCAGTGGCTTCTGCAGCCTGTGCTAGACAAGCAAGAGATTGAGGGTAGACTTGATGCAGTGGAGGAGCTCACGAAGGTTACCCCACTAAGAAGTGAACTAAGAGAGCAGCTTCAGGGGGTCCACGATATAGAAAGACTAGTTGGTCGTATTACCTTTGGGAGCGCCAATCCCAGGGATTTAGCGGCCCTACGAGAGTCACTGCGACGTATGCCTCAAGTGCGGCGAGTTCTGGAGGGCACCACTAGCAAAAGGCTAAGAGGTCTTGCCGCGAGAATCGATGTACTACCGGACATCACCAATTTACTGGAGCAAAGTCTAGTGGATGAACCTCCCGTTTCTGCTAAGGAAGGAGGCATCATCGCTCCGGGGTATGTGGAGCACCTTGATGAATTGCGCCATGCTGCCAAGGAAGGCAAGACATGGATCGCAGCTTTTGAAGCCCAGGAACGGGAAAGAACTGGTATCAAGAGCCTCAAAGTAGGGTTTAATCGAGTCTTTGGCTATTATCTTGAGGTTACGAAGGCCAATTTGGCTAATGTACCACAGGAATATCAACGGAAACAAACGCTAGCCAATTCGGAGCGGTATATTACTCCGGAGCTAAAAGATAAGGAAAGCCTGGTCATAGGTGCAGAAGATCGGGCAATGCAACTAGAATACGATATCTTCGTGGATATACGTAACCAAGTGGCCGAAGCATCTCCTCGATTATTGGAGCTAGCCCGAACTATTGGTCAACTAGACGTACTAGCTAGCCTTGCAGATGTGGCTGTTGCCAGAGACTATGCTCGCCCTGTGATCTTGGATGAGCCTATGATCGACATCAAGTCGGGCCGCCACCCCGTTGTGGAGGCCATGTTACCGCCAGGTCAGTTTGTTCCCAACGATGTATACCTAGATGCTAGTTCAGCTCAGCTAATCATTCTTACAGGACCTAACATGGCTGGGAAGAGTACTTACTTACGTATGGTGGCACTGATCACCTTGATGGCCCAGATGGGGTCCTTTGTACCGGCGGAAATGGCTGATATTGGTCTAGTCGATCGCATTTTCACACGGGTAGGTGCAGCCGATGATCTAGGTACTGGGCAAAGCACATTTATGGTAGAAATGAACGAGGTCAACACAGCATTGAGCCAAGCAACACCTCGTTCCTTAATCGTCATCGATGAATTAGGACGAGGTACCTCAACCTATGATGGGATGGCGTTAGCCCAAGCCATTGCCGAATACATCCATGATGTTGCCGGGGCCCGCACGATTTTCTCCACTCACTATCACGAGCTAGCCAAGCTGGCTTTGACTAAGCTACGGATTAGGAATTTGAGAATGGAGGTTTGGGAGGAAGGGCAGAAGATCGTCTTTCTTTATAAAGTTGGAGAGGGCGCGGCTGATCGGAGTTATGGGATACATGTGGCACGTTTGGCCGGGTTACCTAATTGTGTGATCAAAAGGGCCCAAGTCATCTTGCACGATCTTGAGCCCGATGTGGCTTATCGTCAGCTTGATCTAGCCAGATTCTTTTTGGCAGAAGATGCTAGTCTCGATACTGTCCAGGTTGAAGAAGTTGCCGCCGGGGCGGAATCAGGAACTGAGAAATCACTGGTACCCCATGATACAGGCCTTATCTTAGAAGAGATTGAAGCAGCAGATCTTTCTAGCTGGACGCCTCTTGAAGCTCTTAACCGAGTAGCTGACTGGCAAGCTCGCTTGCGCAAAGGTTAGTCATTGGCATCAATCTGTAATATCGGAGAGAGGGGGAATACACATCAATCCAATCATATTGCTGGAAGAGAATACTGCCAATAAGATAGCTGCCGGCGAGGTAATTGAAAGGCCGGCATCCGTCGTTAAGGAATTGGTGGAAAATGCCCTTGATGCCGGAGCCACCGCCATTGAAGTAGAAATCCGTGAAGGCGGGAAAGACTATATCCGGGTTGTAGATAACGGTAGAGGTATACCCGGGGCAGAGGTGCCTTTAGCCTTTGAGCGCCATGGAACAAGCAAGATTCGCCAAGCAGAGGATCTTTTTCACATTTTAACTCTAGGATTTCGAGGAGAGGCATTGCCTAGTATAGCAGCAGTATCTGACATGATCATGTGTACAAAAACTGCAGATGCCGCCGTGGGCACCTTAATCGCCTATCAAGGAGGAAAGCGAACACGCCTTGAAGCAGTAGGAACCCCAGTAGGGACTGGGGTGACCGTAAAGGATTTGTTCTTTAATATACCTGCTCGCTACAAATTCCTAAATCAAGCTGCTAGTGAGCGGCGCTACGTCTATGATATCTTAGGGCGCATTGCCTTGGCTAACCCGGCTGTCCGTTTCCGCTTGATCTCCGATGAAGAAGAGATCCTCATGACCCCCGGTGATGGGCAACTAGAGACTGTCATGTGGAATATCTACGGTGGGCAGGTGGGCAAAAACCTCTTGCCGATCCACGGTGAAAGCAATTATCTAGCCATAAGCGGGCTAGTTTGTAAGCCTGAGATTCATCGGGGCAACCGACAAGCGGAAACATTTATTGTTAACGGCAGAGTGATAGATAGCCCTCTCTTGGCGAGTGCCCTAGAAAAAGGTTATCAGACTATGTTGCCAAGGCGACGTTTTCCCATAGCAGTAGTCTGCATCAATATTGACCCTACTCGGATTGATGTCAACGTCCACCCCGCAAAACGGGAAGTGCGTTTTAGTGATAGCAGCGAAATATACAAGCAAGTGATGTTCGCTGTAAGAAGGGCGCTTGCATCTACCATACCTTTTTCCCCTTGGCAGTTAGCCCCGTCCGAGACAGAAAAGGAGCCTCCGGAATCTGAGCAAGACCAAGGTACAGCAGTCCATCAGCAAAGGTTCTCCATGGAGCCCCAAAGGACGGTACCGAAACAGATCTCGACCACCCAAGGCATGGTGGCACGCCATCAAGATTACGCTAGAAAGCCCGTAGTCTCTAGAGCCGACACTGTACGGGAAATTGCCGGTGACAAGGTGGCGAGCCCGGTCACTAGGGCTCAAGAGTTAAGTGAAGATGGAGGGGTCACCACTACTGACCAAGTACCAACGAAACTCCATCAGGAGTGGCGAGTGCTTGGTCAGTTTCAGCGGACATACATGTTAGTTGATATGAGCAAAGAGCTTTGGCTAGTTGATCAACACGTTGCCCATGAACGGGTCTTGTATGAGCGCTTCCAAGGGCAGCTACTCGATGGTCATATTCAATCCCAGGTGTTCCTAATGCCCCAGCATCTAGAACTAGGGGTAACAGCCAGAGCGGCTATTGGTGAATGGATCCCAAGGTTTCGAGAACTAGGCTTTGAAGTTGAGGAGTTTGGCTCAAGAGATTGCCTTGTGAGGGCTGTTCCCTATGAATTGTCCCAGATTAGCTCGGCGGAATTGGCTCAGCTGTTATTGGGGATTTTGGAGAAGGGCCTTACTGAAGATTATCGTGAAGAGGCATTGGTGCTCATGTGCTGCAAAGGGGCGGTTAAAGCAGGCGAATCTTTGACCATACCAGTAATGGAAGAGCTACTTGAAAGTCTTTTTGCCACCGATAATCCCTTTACATGCCCCCACGGTAGGCCAGTAGTAGTTCGCCTAGCTATTGAAGATATCCACAGGCGGTTCGGACGTCTCTGACATACAAAACCAAGTAATGGAGTGACTCAGGTTGCGGCCCATTTTAGTTATCGTCGGCCCCACAGCCGTAGGTAAAACAGATTTATCCATAGCCATCGCCCAACGACTCGATGGTGAGATCATATCTGCCGATTCAATGCAGATCTACAAAGGACTAGATATTGGTACTGCCAAGCCCACCCTTGGTGAACGACAAGGGATTCCCCATCATATGCTAGATATCGTGGATCCTAGCCAGGAGTTTAGTGTGGCTGAGTACCAAGCTATGGTCGAGGAGATCTTGGCAGATCTGGATGTGCGGGACAAAGTGCCAATCCTCACCGGTGGTACCGGCCTTTACATCCGGGCCGTATTGGAAGGGTTTTTGCTTGGTGCCGAGGGCAAAAACGAAGCCTTGCGAGCTCACCTCCATTACGTAGCTGAAACCCAAGGGAATACGGCATTGCACACGAGGCTACAGGCCGTTGATGCCGAGACTGCCGCAAGGCTTCACCCCAATGATCGCCGTCGGGTCATCAGGGCCTTAGAGGTCTATGAGACCAGTGGGATACCTCTATCAGAGCATCTATCGCTTCAAAAAGAGCGAGGTCCTAGGCATGCCTCGGTCAAATTCGGTCTGGTTCGGGATCGAAAACGACTCTATCAAAGGATCGATCTCCGGGTCGATACGATGTTGGCCCAAGGGCTACTGGAAGAAGTAAAGCAACTTATCCAGCAAGGATTAGATCATGATTCCACCGCAATGCAAGCGTTGGGATACAAGGAGCTAGTAGGTTACTTAAGAGGTCAATACGATCTTGAGGAGGCTACTCGCCTGCTCAAACGGGATACACGTCGCTACGCTAAGCGCCAGATGACGTGGTTCCGGCGGGACGAGACCATCATGTGGCTAGATCTTGATATGCTTACCCAGGATGAAGCCGTAGACAAGATAGTGACCAATTATGAGGAAGTTATCAGAGGAATCCGCAATTAAGGAGCGAAGTATGACTTATGGCTGCCAATCTACCGCACAAGGAGGGTCCCAAGGTGAAGCCTGTGACCGGCCTGCAAGATGTGTATTTGAATCACATTCGCAAAACTAGCACACCCATAATCATATATTTGATGAATGGCGTACAGTTACGGGGGGTAGTCCGAGCTTTTGACAACTTCACAGTACTGCTGGAAAGCGATGGCAGAAGCGATCTGATTTACAAGCATGCTATTTCCACGATTACCCCTCACAAGGCCATTGATCTGCCATTACCAACAGCAAATAGTTAAGAACCTCCACGACAACCAGTAACAACCTCCCCTAGAGCAAAATCGGGGGTTTTTCATTTAAACACATTCCTCGATTCAGCTACATATATATATTAAGGTACGAATATGGTCTCCGTGGGGTGGCAGGATGCAGCCTAAGAATTTAGCGCCGATGACCATGGATGAAGTGTTGGAATGGTTAGAACTCGGCCGGATTTCATCGGCTGAGGCCTTTGCTCTTTTTCAGGCCATGTCCCGATGTGCTGAGCTGGCCACATCAGTGACCAGTGACTCTGAAGAACAGCTAAAGGATGTTTTGGCAGAGCTTGATCGGCTGATCGGGCTTGGTGAAGTCAAACAGCTGGTCCGGGAGATTCAGGCATTTGTGCAGATTCAAAGGCGCCGGGCAGCAGAGCAACTAGTGACCGAACCTTTGGTATTACATACGATTTTTCGGGGAAATCCAGGCACCGGGAAAACCACTGTGGCGAGGGTTTTGGGACGGATGTATCGCCATATGGAAGTCTTACCTAAAGGTCATCTAGTTGAAGTTGAACGGGCCGATTTGGTGGGAGAGTATATTGGCCATACAGCCCAAAAGACCCGGGAACAGATACGCAAAGCCATGGGTGGTATTTTATTTATTGATGAGGCCTATTCCCTTGCTCGGGGTGGTGAGAAGGATTTTGGGAAAGAGGCTATTGACGCCTTAGTAAAGGCTATGGAAGACCATAAACAGGAATTTGTCTTGATTTTGGCCGGGTACACCAATGAAATGGAGTTTTTCCTGCAAAGTAATCCTGGGCTGCGCTCTCGGTTTCCTCTGCACATTGATTTTCCCGACTATAATGCCAATGAACTTCTGGCCATAGCTGAACTGATGCTAGATCAACGGCAATATCGCTTGACAGAACGGGCCCGTCGTCGATTAGCACTGTTGATTCAAAAAGGGTTGAGAGTAGAGGCATATAGCTTTGGCAATGCCCGCACTGTACGGAATTGGATAGAGCTTGCTATTCGCAGACAAGCAGTACGATTAGTGCAAAGACCCGGTGAGATGACCCGTAAGGATCTACTATACATTGAAGCCGAGGATTTCGGGGAGGGCTGGTGAGATTGAAGCAGTGTGTCATCATTGGCAAAGCCAATGTAGGAAAAACCCTCTTTGCCATCAATTTCGCCAGTTATTTGGGTATATCCAAACTAGAGATAGAGTTTACCACCCCCGGTGGGGAGGTCTATAGGCGCGCCCTTCCCTACGGGGAGGCACTGGAAGAATTGACGAGTGATCAGCCCCACCATACTTTGGGGCTACAGAGCATAAACATTAAGATGCCTGGATTTAAGGGCCAAAAGCATTTTGCCTTGGTAGATACCAGTGGGCTGACTGAAGGGATCCACGGGGAATCACTGGTGCGTAAAGCCATGGCTCAGACTCTAGCTCAAGTTAGACATGCCCAGGTGATATTGCACCTAATCGATGCTGGTAGTGTGGGCAAAGTTGGCACCATTCGGGCGATGGGAGAGGTGGATTGGCAGGTGGCGCAATTTGGGGGGATGCGCCAAGGCTATGCCATCTTGGTTAACAAGATGGATCTCGAGGAGGCACGCCAAGGGTTGGTGCAGGTTCGCCAGGATTTCCCTGGCCACTTAATCATCCCCATATCTGCCCTGCAGAGGCTGGGATTTGCCGAGGTGAAGCAATTTGTCTGGCGTCATCTTTAATGGGCTGGCTACCTACCTACGACTTTTTGTAGCTTGTCTGTCCACTGGTATTGCCATCAAGATCATGGACGATTACATAGATGGACCTTGGGATGCCTTGATCGGTCAGAAAACTTGGGCGGCAGGGTTAAAAGAGGCTGCTCTGCCTTATGCCCTTATGGCCCTTTGCTTGGGGTGTTTAGCCGATTCCACTTGGGCAGTGACGTTTTTTTGGGCAAGCTATGCGGTAGGTATGCGAGGAGATCTAATTAGGCCGCTGGCGTTGGGTCTTACCGGCTGGCAGGAGGTTGCCCTTGCGGGCGTTGTGATTTATTTGACTTGTGGCGGGTACGCCATGTTTACATCTTGGGCAGCAATCTTTGTGATGCAATGTATTGATGATCTGCTGGATCAAAGCCTAGATAGAATGTCCGGAGCCCACAATTGGGCTACCAAATGGGGAAAAGTAGAGATAGGAATTAGCCTGGCGATTGCTTTGGTGGTATTAGCTCAGTTGCATCCTGTTAAATTGATCTTGGCGCTTGTTAGCTATGCTTTGATCGCTTTTTTGCTGCGCCCAAAGCATAGTATGGGAGGCGAAGCCGGTGTGGATGGCAATATCGTGCCTAGCTAGTATGCTCTTGGGTTTTGCTCTTGGTCGCAGGCTCGGGATCGTGCAAGGGTTCGAGTTGGGAGTTGCCTATGGTAGGTTGGATTTGCGTAGGCAAAGCCTGGAGAAAGGCAAGTGCGCCATATGCATGCTGGAGGCTCCCAACACCGGTGAGTCAGATAAGGAAGGGCAGCTTTTTATTTCCCAAAATAATAAGGGGTCTAACCAAGATGAAGGTTCCGGAGTCGACATATCGTCTTGTGATATTTGAGCCTTGGTGTATAATTTTAGGAGACAATCACGGTAAAAGCAATGATATACGTGGAACGGGGCAGGATGTCATCGGTCGATATGGAATTTGTCTATGGAGCCCGCTAGAGGCTTCGTATTCGAGCTCGTTTTTAAGGAGGGGGAAAGCGGCTAAAAGGGCAAGGGCTGCATGTCTGACTTAGCCGCAATATGATATGAAGACGGCCAAGCGCATTAGGGGATTGCCACCGTATTTATTCGCTGAAATCGACAAGAAAATTGCTAAGGCAAAGGCCGCGGGCGTGGATGTGATTAGTCTAGGGATGGGGGATCCCGATCGTCCTACACCACACCACATTGTGGAGAGCCTAAAAAGTGCTGCAGACGATCCGAAAACTCATCGCTATCCTGTTTATCAGGGCACGTTGGCCTTCCGTCAAGCTGTTGCCAATTGGTATGGGAAATCCCGTGGGGTAGAGCTAGATCCAGTTAGCGAGGTTGTAGCACTAATTGGCTCCAAAGAAGGGCTTGCCCACATATCTCAGTGTTATGTCGATCCCGGGGACTATAATCTCGTACCTGCTCCAGGTTATCCTGTGTATGGCATTGGCACAACCCTGGCGGGAGGCGAAGTCTATCCCATGCCTCTGCTGGCTTCAAATAGGTTTCTGCCGGATTTAGATGCTATACCGGTGGATGTAGCCAACCGGGCTAAGCTAATGTTCTTGAATTATCCCAATAACCCCACCGGTGCCGTGGCCCCTAGGGAGTTTTTCGCAGATGTTGTGGCCTTCGCCCGGGAGTATGATATCATCGTGTGCCATGATGCTGCCTATAGTGAAGTGGCTTTTGATGGTTACCGGCCCCTAACTTTTCTTGAGATAGACGGCGCCAAAGAAGTAGGTATTGAATTTCACTCGTTGTCCAAAACATATAATATGACAGGATGGCGATTGGGCTGGGCCGCCGGCCACCCCCAAGTGATCGAAGCATTGGCAAGAATAAAGAGCAACATCGACTCTGGGGTGTTTACTGCCGTCCAGCATGCGGGCATTGCGGCTCTAGAAGGTCCTCAAGATTGTGTGACCACCATGCAAAGGGTTTATGCCGAAAGGCGTGATGCAGTGGTAGAAGGGCTCAGGGAGCTTGGTTGGAATATAGAGAAACCCCAAGCCACAATTTATGTATGGGTGCCAGTACCCCAAGGCTACACGGCCACTGAGTTTGCATCCCTAGTGCTAGAGGAAACAGGAGTCGTGATCACGCCAGGCGTTGGCTATGGTGAATATGGTGAGGGCTATTGTCGAATATCACTTTGTGTAGAGAAAGAGCGCATCATGATGGCACTAAAGCGTTGGAAGGATGCAGGCATTAAGTACTGCTAAGATAAATGGCTTAAGCCAATAACCTGAGGGCGCCGTGGTTGCGGCGTCTTTTAATTGGTGGAAAGACGCCATATTGTACGTTCGAAGGAGACAAGCATATGCAGACTAATCAATCAAACCGCAATTGGCAAGAGGTTATCGCCGAAGCGAAACTGGCGCTTCGGGACAAATGGGATGAAATCGAAGCAATGAAATTATCTAACCAAGCAAGGGTGCTAAGAGCCTTTCGTCAGCATCAGGTAAGTGAATACCATTTCGCTGGTAGTACTGGCTATGGTTATAACGATAGCGGTCGAGAAGTCATCGAGACCTTGTACGCACAAGTGTTTGGTGCCGAGGACGCCTTAGTTAGGCCCCAGCTAGTTTCAGGTACCCATGCTATAGCAACTTGCCTTTCGGCACTGCTAAGCCCAGGAGACGAGCTAGTATCTATTACAGGCTCCCCCTATGATACCCTACAACAAGTTATCGGAGTGAAGGGCAATTTGGCTAGTAGTCTTGTGCAAACAGGTGTCACATACAAGGAAGTTGCCCTTAACGAAAAAGGTGGATGGGATCGTGAAGGCATCAAAGCCACGGTGAGTCCCCGAACCAAGATGGTGATGATTCAGCGTTCCCGTGGCTATAGCTGGCGTCCGGCATTTACGATTCAAGACATTCAGGAGATGATCCTAGTAGTGCGGGAGATAGACCCCCACATCACGATTTTCGTAGACAATTGCTATGGAGAGTTTGTGGAGGAGTGGGAGCCCTGCCATGTGGGGGCCCATCTCATAGCTGGCTCACTCATAAAAAACCCCGGTGGTGGGTTAGTTGCCGGAGGAGGGTATGTTGCCGGTAACAGTGATCTAGTGGAGGTTGTAGCAGATCGTATGACAGCACCGGGCTTAGGGCGACAATTAGGCCCGACCTATGGATTGAACCGTTGGATCTTACAAGGGTTCTGGATGGCTCCCCACGTGGTGGGTGAGGCGTTGTCGGGTGCCCTTTTAGTAAGTAAGGTCATGGAGGATCTAGGCTATAGGGTATCTCCCCATTGGCTAGACCCAAGAGGCGATATTGTACAAGCGGTAATGCTTCCTTCAGAAGAGGCGCTTTTGACTTTCTGCCGGGGTATCCAAGCGGCATCACCCATTGATAGTTTCGTGCAACCGGTGGGGGGAGCGATGCCCGGCTATGAAGATCTTGTGGTAATGGCCGGAGGCACCTTTATTCAGGGCTCCACCATGGAACTTAGTGCCGATGGGCCTATGCGGTCTCCATATATTGTGTACTTGCAGGGCGGACTGTGCAAAGAACACGTCGAATTAGCGCTTATAGAGGTGCTAGAAGCGCTTACCCCGGCAAAAGGGGACAATATCTAGGGGAATCGCTGTTCTCCTCCTATTTTCCTTGACATGTAGTCATGATCTGTTAGAATGGTAGCTGAAAAAGAGTCTTGAACTACCGTCTTTCTTGGAGGGGTGGAGGGAGCAAAGGAGAGGGGGCAACGAATGGAATGAAAGATGCTTTGGGCCGTCACATCCTTTGTGAGGCGTATGGGTGTGATCCTGAGGTATTGGACAACAGAGATTTGGTGGAATCCATTATGGTTAGAGCAGCCCTAGCTGCCGGGGCAGAAGTGCGGGAGGTTGCGTTTCACGAATTTAGTCCGCAGGGCATCAGCGGTGTTGTGGTGATATCTGAGTCACATTTGACTATTCATACTTGGCCAGAGCTCGGGTATGCTGCAATTGATGTGTTTACATGTGGAGATGCGGTGGATCCGTGGGATGCAGTGGAGTACCTCATACAGCATTTTGAAGCCAAGGATACGGCTTGCTCAGAGATTAAGAGAGGTGTGATGCAACATGAGATGGTCAAAATCTCATAACTTAGAAAAGGGGAGGCGAAGCTAGTTTTGTATGTGTTACTCTAGGATGAATGCTAATTAAAGCCCTGACTGTGCCACTTGACAGCCAAGGGCTTTATTGTTTTTGGTCAAAAACGAGAGGATTTACGGCCTCGATGTTGAAATGTATATTTTGGTAGATATTCTGAACATGGAAACGTTGACGTGACTCAAAAGGGGTGGTCGTATTCATGGGCAGTGTATTACCGCTCAACTATCAAGTGGACGGATTTAGGGCGTACCGGGACTTGCCAGATGAAGATATTGTCCTCGAAGCCCAGGCTGGTCGCCAAGACGCCACAGACTATCTGCTTTTTAAGTATCAAAAGCTGGTGTACATTTGGACAAGGCCTTACTTTTTACAAGGAGCGGAGGATGACGATCTTCTCCAGGAGGGGATGATTGGACTGTATAAGGCTATCCGGGATTTTACGCCGGGTTCGTCATCCTTTTGGTCCTTCGCTAAGCTCTGTATAACCCGCAACATTATCAGTGCTATCAAGGGGACCACAAGGCAGAAGCACATACCGCTCAATTCCTATACCTCGTTGCACAAGCCTATCTATGATGCTGAAGGTGACCGCACCTTAATGGAAGTTCTCTCGAATAATCGAATTGATGATCCCGAGACTCTAGTTATCGACCGAGAGCGTCTGCAGCACACCCAACGTTACATCAAAGAAGTGCTTAGTGATTTTGAATATCGGGTTTTTAGACTTTACATTAATGGATTGAGCTACAAGGAAATGGCCGAAGAGCTAAATACACATACCAAGTCCATTGATAACGCTCTATGTAGGATTAAGACAAAAATGGAAAAAGATTTCTAGTCATAGTCCTGATAACAGAGGACTACCCCCATTCTGCAGCAGGAGTTGTCTACTTACGTGGAGAACTAGAATTTGCATGACCTGTTCTATATATTGTTGCCTATGTGTTGCATATCGATAGGAAAGGGGACAAGGTGCCCACTTGCATATGTGACCTTGAGTTTGGTGCCGCCTATCAATGAATTGGCTATTAATCAACTTGGCTATCACAGTCCCGATGGCATACTGGGTGTATAGGGACGCCAAGGGGCGAGATGCCCGCCCTATCCTGTGGACAGCTGCCATTATTATGGCTGGTCTTTTTTTTCTTGGTCCCATCGGGGCCGCCACAGTTCTACTATTCTACAGTCTATTTAGACCAAAGGGAGCCATGCGGACTTGCCCCCACTGCAACAAGCGTGCACTTGCGTGGTTGGCCTTCTGTCCGCACTGCAAGGGGATTTTGAAACGTGATTGTTATCGGTGCTTTGCTGCCGTTGACATTGAAAACGAGTTCTGCCCCCACTGTAGAGCTAAACTAGGCTAGATTAGTCAGCAGGCCCAGGGAGAAACTACAATAGAGCAACGGCGCTATATGGGGGTACTTGAGATGATTACACAATGGGAAATCCTATTGCGGCTGGTCCTTGCGGTAGCGGCAGGTGGTTTGATCGGACTCGAAAGAGAGATTCATGGTCGTGCCGCTGGGTTTCGAACCCATATCCTTGTATGCTTAGGTTCAACTCTAGTCATGCTACTTTCCATTTACGGTTTCCCGCAAGCGGCTGTGCATTGGTCAAGGTTTGATCCCGCAAGGCTGGCCGCCCAAGTCGTTAGCGGCATAGGCTTTCTGGGTGCCGGAACTATCTTGAGGGAAGGCCTTAGTATTCGGGGTTTGACAACTGCCGCAAGCCTATGGGTTGTGGCAGGTATTGGTTTGGCCATCGGTTCAGGTTTTTATTTGGCTGCTGTATTTGCCACGGCACTCGCTGTCTTGACTTTAGTGAATAAGTTGGAGCAATACCTGATTCCCCATGAAGAACGCTTTCTGCGATTGCACATAGCGGACAGGCCCGGCCAAGTAGCCGCCATTGCTACGCATTTGGGGCAAAGGCGAGTGAATATCCGTTCTATGAAACTAGACACCACCGATGATGGAGAGTGCTACATGGAGATGCGTGTAGAGTGCCCCTATAGTGTGCGAGTGGAGCGGATAATGGAGGAACTATCCGGCCTGCCGGAAGTAAAGGAGATTAGCTTGCTGTGACAGTGCTTACCGGGCTGGCTACGGGCCGCTGACGTTCCCTTGATTGGGTACGTATCCACCGTGTATATCATAGTCTATCCTTACTTCAGGATATGGGGAGAATTCGGACTTGTTTAAGAGCGTGAACTACGGAATCAAGAGATTGCCCTTTGTGTTTCTGTTGCTAGCTGCGTTGCTTAGTGTACCCGTTTTACTGGTGCCCTCTTCCAGTGAGGTTCGAGCCGGGTCCAAAGCCATCAACTGGCATGATGTGATTGCCAAGACATCTGATAAAGGTGATGTGGAGAGTCGATTACTCCGGGGAATAGCCTACGCGAATCTTGGACGACTACCGGAGTCGTTTAAGGAATTTGAGATAGCTGGGCAAGAGGCTTACACTGATGAGATTGCCAGCTTTGTGCTGGGCAAAGTGGGGGATCTCAGGAGAGCACCAGAAGACCTGTTGCTACTTAACTGCGTGGCCTTTGGCTCCTATGCCTTTGGAGATTTTGCGGCATCTACGGATAACTTTGAACACATTATTCGCCTAGATCCAAAGAATGTCTGGGCCCGAAATTTCGCCGCCATTGCCTATGGTCAGGTCGGGGAATTCGACAAAGCACTACACCACCTGCAAGGTGCTTTAGCCATAGACACAAAAAACCAATACACTCATCTGCTTCTAAGTGCTGTTTACAAAGAGAAAAATCAGTATCTTATGGCAGCCTACCACTACCTACAGGCACCAGATGCCGTTAAGGAACTTCATAGCTACGGTATCTTATAGGCGAAAGCACGACTTGCCGGACCATCACATGTCAACTATTACCAGTAGAAAGTGGACTAACATGGGACACAAAGGCGAATGACGGCACATATCCTGGGCCCTAGATACTAATCCTATTATTGGTAAGAAAGGTAAGCGGGTAATCGCTAATTTGTTGAGCCTAACTGGCATATGGTATGCTAAGAGGAGCGTGGGGTGGCTATATAGGGAGTACGTCGTATCATGGCTATGTTTCATGTATTGGTCGTTTGGGATTATGGAGAATAACATAAGATCATGAAAGGATTTGCACCTACGAAGGCGAAGTAATCATTAAGCTTGTTATCAACCACCAGGGGGGAATAAGCAATGATAATGGTAGCCAAAGATGATGTCCTCAGGGGGTTGAAGAAGTTCAAGCGGCTGGCCAAACAGGACCTACTGGCAAGCACCTTGACCTCCAACCCCGACTTTTGGAAGGCCCAGGCTGAGGCCCGACGGCATAAGTACGATGACCTGATGGAACTCGTTGAGGCAAAAGGGGTAGATTTGGCATGTAAGGTTGCGATGAGCGATTATGCCAAACTACCTCTTTTTGATTCCCTTGAGGGGGATGCACCCGAGATCCGGGGAACAGAACAAGCCTTAGAGATGTTTTTTACAC
>JAAZMF010000019.1 GCA_012798955.1 Bacillota bacterium
CCCTTTCTGACACAAAAAAAGGATTGCCTAAACCCCGCCAACAAAGCGCAGTATTGTGCAATCCAGGTATTGGCCAACTCAGCTTTAGGCCCGGGCGGCTCTATTGATAACACTACTGACTATGCTCATGATCAAGGCTCCAAACACGGCAGAGAAAAACCCCGATACTTGAAAACCCCGGACAAAGAAGGCAGCCAAAAGCAACATTAAACCATTAATAACAAAGGTAAAAAGCCCCAATGTTAGCAAATTGAGCGGTAGCGTAAAAAACAGAAATACTGGGCGCACAAAGGCATTGACTATCCCGATAACGACTGCCGCCAATAGAGCAGTGACCACGTTATCTACATGGACTCCAGGTATGATTGCAGCTGTTACCAAAAGCGCAACAGCAGTGACCAACCAGCGAATCACCCAGCTACGACGGCGGTATGAAACCGAATAATACTCACGATACACGATCCACTCATCCCCCTTCCTCCCAAACGAAGCTCTCCCAGGTGGGCCCCGCTCCGACACACCCGGGAGACTCTCAAAACTCCGGCGGAATCACGATCCAAGCTACTGCATAAGCCACAAATCCAGGCCATACAGTGGCGATGGAGAGGATCGCCCACACTAACCTGATCACGGTGGGGTCTATACCGAAATATTCTGCCAAACCACCGCAGACTCCTCCTAACATACGCTTACTGTGCGACCGGGTTAACCTCCTCAACAGCGCTCCCTCCTTTGCTACTGAACAATGACCTCCACCTGGGTACCATCTGCTTCAGTGACTTCCACCAATTTACCCCGTACACCCTGCTGGACGAGGCGAATGACTTCTTCCCAGTCTACGGGACTACTCCCGTCTTTCCAAATGTCATTGGGGATCCAGCGGGCCGCTACTCTAATTAACTCCAAGGGCAAGCTCACATTGACCCGCTGTACTCCTTTTTCTACCACCCGGATCCTGAGAAATCGACTCCGCTCATCGAGACTAAGGCGCTCCATGGGGCCTCCGGTCCCCAAAGCCTCTAACAAAGAGTTGGCTTCACCTACAGTGATCTTATCTTCTTTGAGCATCTGCAGTATCTGCAGACGTTCCTCTTTCACTCGAAACCGCCTCCCCACTCCGTTCTTAAGCCGTTGGCTACTAAGACTTTTCAATTGAGATGCTGCCGTTACTGGTACGGGCATATATCGATATTTTGCCATCCTGGGCCGCAAAACCCTGGGTCTCAGCCTGCACCCGATTATAACCAAAGGAATTTTCCTTAATAAAGTACTGTAGTCCTTCCAACTCCGCCTTGATGGCCCCAAAACTACTACTGGCATCTAGCCAACAAGCATTCTGCAGTTCCGGTGGCAGCTTCACATGTATACCACCATTGGAAGTATGTAGATCCAGTGACTGCCCTTGCCCATGGCTACCTTGGGGGCTAACCATGATACTGCCATTTGAAGTACTCGCTTCCAAACGCTGGGCAAACGTACTACCTGCCTTAATCCGCCCGTTGGAAGTAGCTAGAATCAATTCCTGCACATTAACAGCTAGGCATTCCACTGAGCCATTCGATGTGCGAGCTGTAAGGCGTTCGCCTTGCAGTTCCCTAAGCTCCACTTTACCATTGGTTGTGGAAATACTACCTGCCACAGAACCTAGAGATGCTACATATACTTGGCCATTGGATGTACCAAAGGACAAACGATAGCGCTTGTCTTTGGGAACAGACAGCTTCACATGGAGCGCCTCATTGGGTCCAGCATGGCTAATGATGCGCAGACCCTCATCATTTTCCTGGATTTCAACTATTTCCGCGGCCCTTTCCCGGGCAGATTGATCATCATTGCCCCGCACTTTCTTTTTTAGAATCAGCCGATAGTAATCCTCTGTCCAGCCTTCTAGCTCAATGGCTCCATTTTCTGTGGCTAGTTCTAGATGGACATCATCACCGGCAAATCGTCCTTCCCGCTCTTCGGTGATAACGGAAAAATGACCTACCCATTCGCCGATCACGGGAATGGTGGCTAAAAAACTAGGTAGATTGGCCAAGGCAGGCCTAACATCTCGCTCAATTCGCTCCTCAATTACCCGGGAGAGCTTGTCGGCAGCTTCCTCTACGTTTTTGGCAAAACGATTTGCTTCTTCCTCCAAGCGGCGGGTAAACTCCGAATCACCTGCCCGCTCTACTGCTTCCCTAAGCCCTTTGACTGTAGACCATTGCCTATGGTCATCACCATGCCCTTCACCAATCACTGTATCCTCTACCCAATCACCGTGGCTAACCGGTGATTCTTCCAGAGCACTAATCAGAGCTACGGCTTCCTGGGCAGTGATCTTGCCTTCCTCCACCATTTTTAAGATCAGGAATCTCTCTTCATTCATCGAGAGTCACCTCCATATTCTTATCATTTCTGTCCACCATCCTGATTACGCAAGCGCTTTACTGCATCATTGGCATCAATCTCGCCTCGATCAAGGGCTTCTAGAATCTGCCTTCGGGCCTCTGAGGCAAACTCAGCCTCTTCCTTTTCACCGCTGCGTTGGACAGGATATCCCAATGCTTCAATCACCCCATCTAGACGACTCCTCACTGTGGGGTATGAGACACCTAATACCCGTTCTACCTCCTTAATATTGCCCCTAGATGCCACAAACACTTCCACAAAGCGCTGTTGCTCTTTGGTTAACCGACACATTTTGCATAGCTCAAAGTTGCCATGTACCGACGTATCACACTGATGACAATGTAGACTAGTGACAGCAAGACGATTGCCACAAACAGGACACTTACCCAGGACTTGTCTTTCTATCATAATTTCACCTCGACCTTCATATATCTTGACTCTGGTATTAATAATATCAAGGTCCTGCATTGATTATACATAGATGATGGATAGGAGTCAATAGGAAGTAGGCGCAGAATTTACCAGTTTAGAAATAAGAAAAGGGAACCGTTCACGATTCCCTGGTGTCGAACTTTAAGGGCGATGGGAGCGCTAGTTTATCACGCCCATTCTAAATCCCTCTTACTCCGTGCGCAGCTCCTGGTAAACCCGCTGAGCCACCACTTCCGGCAGGTTCGGTACTTGCAGCAATTCCTCCAAAGACGCGGCTCTTACCGCCTGAACCGAGCCAAAATGCTGGATAAGCTGTTTTTTGCGCTTAGGCCCAATGCCGGGAATTTCATCTAGAACAGAGCGAGTAGTGCGTTTTGCCCGCAATTGCCTGTGGTAAGTGAGGGCAAACCGATGTGCTTCATCCCTGAGGCGCTGCAACATATATAATGCCTCGGAATCCTTGGGCAATGCCACGGGGTTTGTCTGGCCTTCAATATAGACTTCCTCTAATCGCTCCGCTAACCCCAGAGTGACAATATCCCCTACGCCTAGCCCCTTCATGACTTCCCGCACTGCACCAAGTTGGCCCTTACCTCCATCAATCAGCACCAATTGGGGCCGTTCCCTAAAGCCCCCCTCTATTGCCTCGCCTTGGGCCTCGAAACCCCTAGCAAAGCGACGGGATATTACCTCCTGCATCATGGCGTAATCATCAGGTGTATCCTTGCCCCGGATTCTAAACCGACGATATTCTCCAGGTACCGGCTCTCCCTCCCGGAACACCACCATGGAACCTACAGCTTCCGAGCCTTGAATATTGGAGATATCGAAGGCCTCAATCCGCTGGGGAGGCCCATCTAGACCCAAATATGCCTGTAACTCCTCTAGCCCTTTTTGCCTACGGGCCCGCTCCCGAGCCTGTCGGTTAATCCGCTCATTAAGGACCAACTCGGCGTTTTTCTCCACCATCTCCACTAAACGCTTTTTCTCGCCCCTTTGTGGCACACGCAAATACACCCGGGAACCTCTTAGATCTGTAAGCCATCTGCTAATCGTGTCTGGCTCCAAAAGCTCCACTGGCAATAGTAGCTCTTTAGGAATAAATGTAGCAGTTGCATAATACTGCTCCACAAAGGCACTCATAATCTCAGCGCCGGAGTCTTCAGTCGGTGTTTCCAAGAAAAAGTGCTCGTTGCCTATGATCTTGCCGCTTCGCACAAAAAACACCTGAACACAAGCTAGATCTTTCACTTGAGCATAGCCTAGAATGTCCTGGTCGACATTGTCGAAGGAAACCATCTTTTGCTTTTCAACAACTGCCGCTAGTGACTGAATCTGATCCCGCAGACGGGCCGCTTCTTCAAAACGTAGCTCCTGGGCTGCGGCTTGCATGCGCTTTTCCAGCCCATCTAATAGCCTACTATGCCTACCCTCTAGGATAAGCACGACTTCATCGATCATTTTACGATAGTCTTCCTGGCTAACTAACTGGGCACAGGGAGCATGGCAACGCCGAATATGATAATTTAGGCAGGGCCGTTTACCAGTCCCTTCTAGGCCAATCTCCTGCTTACATGTCCTCAATGGGAAAACCCGCCGCAGAAAATCTACAGTCTGCCTTACTGCCTGTACATTAGTATAAGGTCCGAAGTAACGGGAGCCATCCTTTTGCATTCGACGAACAATAGCCACCCGGGGAAAGGGCTCATGCAAAGTAACTTTCACATATGGATAGCTCTTGTCATCCTTAAGCCTGATATTATACCAAGGTGAGTGCTGCTTGATGAGATTACACTCTAGAATTAAGGCTTCAACCTCTGAATCTGTGACAATGTATTCAAAATCTACGATATGACCAACCAATGCAGCAACCTTAGGGGAGCTATGCCTACCTGCCTGAAAGTAGGATCGCACCCGATTGCGCAGTGAAACAGCTTTACCCACATAGATTATCTCTCCGGCATCATTTTTCATCAAATAGACACCGGGCTTAGCTGGTAAAAGCCGCAATTTCTCTTCAAGATTATGCCTAATTACCTCATCAGACAGAAACTCACCCATCAACGGAATTTCCCCCACCCAAAATCGTCAATCCCATACCGCCTCAAGTTAGGCATCACTGGCAACAGCCATGAAAGTCCCGGCTTCCCGGGGAGCATTTAACACTTCCTGCAGATAGTGTCCAGTATAAGAAGCCTTACATGCCGCTA
Source organism: Bacillota bacterium (assembly GCA_012798955.1). GTDB lineage: Bacteria > Bacillota > Limnochordia > DTU087 > DTU087 > JAAZMF01. The sequence goes on from JAAZMF010000019.1 coordinate 5,037, forward strand.
CTTCCTCCGGTGTCCCCCTGGCAACAATCTGCCCTCCCCGATCCCCGCCTTCAGGGCCCAAATCAATGATATAGTCGGCGGTCTTGATCACATCTAAGTTATGCTCAATCACCACTACTGTATCACCTGCATCAACCAGCCGATGCAAGACAGCTAGGAGTTTTCTAATATCATCAACATGAAGCCCCGTGGTCGGCTCGTCAAGAATATAAAGGGTACGTCCATTACTGCGACGACTAAGCTCTGTTGCCAATTTCACCCGCTGAGCCTCGCCTCCGGATAGCTGAGGAGCCGGCTGACCGAGCTTCATATAACCAAGTCCTACATCATAAAGTGTCTCGATTCTCCGGTGGATCCGGGGGATGTTCTTGAAAAACTCCATGGCTTCCTCCACCCGCATGGACAAAACATCAGCAATACTCTTGCCCTTGTACCTAATCTCTAGAGTTTCACGGTTATACCGCTTGCCCTTACAGACTTCACAGGGTACATAGACATCGGGCAAAAAGTGCATCTCAATCTTGATAATCCCATCACCCCTGCAGGCTTCACAGCGCCCACCCTTTACATTAAAGCTAAATCTACCTGCCTTATAGCCCCTGGCTCTAGCTTCAGGGGTTAGAGAAAAAACTTCTCTAATACCATCAAAGGCACCGGTATATGTGGCAGGATTCGACCGTGGTGTGCGGCCAATAGGCGATTGATCTATATTAATAACCTTCTCGAGATGCTCAATCCCCAAAATGTCTGCATGCATCCCCGGCCTTAAGCTAGATCGATGGAGCCGGCTAGCTAGGCCTTTATAGAGAATCTCGTTTACCAAAGTACTCTTACCTGACCCGGAGACCCCCGTGATGCCAATGAATATCCCCAAAGGAAGCTCTACATCTATATTCTTCAGGTTGTGCTCCTTAGCTCCCAAGATCTCGATAGATTTGCCATTACACTGCCTGCGCCTAGCAGGAATCGGTATATACTTTTGCCCCACCAAGTACTGTCCGGTAATAGAATCTGGGCAATCCATAATATCCTGAAGCGTTCCCGCAACCACTATTTCCCCACCATGTGTACCGGCACCAGGCCCAATATCTACAATATAATCGGCTTCCCGCATTGTCTCTTCATCATGCTCCACCACAATCAAGGTATTACCTAAATCCCTAAGACCCTTCAAAGTATCTAGAAGCCGTCGGTTATCCCGCTGATGTAGCCCAATACTGGGCTCATCGAGAATATAGAGCACCCCCATGAGGCTTGAGCCAATCTGGGTAGCTAAGCGAATGCGCTGGGCTTCTCCACCAGAAAGCGTCCCAGCAGTGCGACTTAATGTTAGATAATCTAATCCCACGTTAGCCAGAAAGCCCAATCGTGCCCTGATCTCCTTTAGCACCTGAATCGCGATGAGCTGTTCTCTCTCAGTAAGCTCCAATTCATCGAAAAAGACAAGCGCATCCCTCACCGCAAGGCTAGTAATGGAGTGGATATTCTGATCACCCACTGTCACAGCTAGGCTTTCCGGTCGCAAACGGGCACCCTTACAGGCTTGGCAAGGAATATAGCTCATAAACTGTTCTGTTTCATCCCGAATGTAATCAGAACTAGTCTCCCGAAGCCGTCGCTTCAGATGAGGGATCACTCCCTCATACTCCACACTAAAGGTGCGGGTACGCCCCGCTTGGTTAGTATAGGGAAAGCTCACTTTCCTATCACCTAGACCATATAGCAGTATCTGTCTTTCCTTGGAGGTCAGTTCACCTATGGGTATATCTTCATCAATCTGGCAAGTTTCACAGACAGCCGCTAAAATGCCAGTAATCCATTTACTAGAAGTGTTGGCCCAAGGGATAATACCCCCTTCGGCAATACTGCGACTATCGTCAAGCACCAGCTCTGGCGTAATCTCCATTCTAGTACCCAAACCATCACAAACAGGACAGGCCCCAAAGGGGCTATTAAATGAAAACATGCGGGGGCTCAACTCATCGAAACTAATAGCACATTCCACACAGGCAAATCGTTCACTAAGCAAGATCTCATTGCCATCGAGAGTATCGATCAAGACCGTGCCTTCTGCCCTTGCCATGGCAGTTTCAATAGAATCGGCAAGACGATTTTCTATCCCAGGTCGCAATACAATGCGATCCACCACTATCTCAATGTCATGCTGCCTATTTTTGTCTAGTTCTACAGTTTCCGCGATATCATAAAGCTCACCATCGATCCGTACACGGACAAAACCATCCCGACGAATCTCCTCCAAGAGCTTCTTGTGCTCACCCTTCCGACCTCGAACCACCGGAGCTAGAATCTGCAGTCGGGTCCTCTCCGGCATGGCCATAATCTGATCAACCATCTGTTCCACCGTTTGTTGGGCGATGGGGCGTCCACAATTATGGCAATGGGGGTGACCCACCCGGGCATAAAGCAAACGCAGGTAATCGTATATTTCAGTTACAGTCCCCACCGTAGAGCGGGGATTGCGACTAGTGGTTTTCTGATCAATGGAAATCGCCGGCGACAGCCCTTCGATAAAATCAACATCAGGTTTGTCCATCTGTCCGAGAAACTGCCGGGCATAAGCTGAAAGCGACTCCACATAGCGCCTTTGCCCCTCGGCATAGATGGTGTCAAATGCAAGAGACGATTTACCCGATCCACTCAGCCCTGTGAAAACCACAAACTGATCCCGGGGGATAGTAACATTGACATTCTTCAGGTTGTGCTGCCTAGCACCTTGTATTACGATCTGCCCTTTGTTCAAAGGAGTAACCCTCCCATTTTCCGTCGCAAAAAAGCTACATTATTGCTCCATCTGTAAAG
>JAAZMF010000147.1 GCA_012798955.1 Bacillota bacterium
GTGCTGGGCTTAATTGCCTTTTTTGTTGGCCCTTGGCTTGGTTTACTCATCTCTAAGGTAATTGGTGCCTCGGCGGGATTTCTAAGCTTTGTCGATCGCATGGCACTGCCGGTTCGCCTCGGTACGGAGGCTTATCGGTATGCCTTTTATGGGGTGATCACAGCAGTCCTGGCTTGTCTGATCCCAGTCTTTAGTGCAACCCGCCATAGCATTGTGACATATAAACAAGAGATGGTTAGGCAATCCCGGGCGCCTTTGTGGCAACGATACTATTTGGATTTTCTACTGGTGGGGTTGGTATATCTAGGATACCGTTCCTTGCAGCGTCAAGCACTTTTAGTGCAGACAACTAAAGATGCGGCAAGCTCCAAAATGCTTCTAGATCCCACCCTCTTTGTCATACCGGCCCTTTTCTTGGTAGCCATGGCCCTCGTTGCACTAAGGGTTTATCCTTGGCTAATGAAGCTGCTGGCCTGGATTACAGATCGCTGGGCCGGTGTTGCAGTTTCCCTAACTACTTTGCACCTTGAGAGAAATCCCGGGCAATATAGTCCTTTGATCTTGTTAATTATCCTCACCGTATCCCTTGGGATCTATGGTGCATCAACTGCCCGCACTTTGGATAGAAACTACGCCGATCAGATCCATTACAAATATGGCAGTGATGTTGTTTTGAGAGAGCAGTGGGCTTTGCCGGGAGGTGGCAGTGTCGGGCCCGGTGGTTCCATGGGGGCAGGTGCTGCCGGAGGGATAGGGGAAGAGGCCGAGATTACTATCTACGAGCCGCCTTTCTATATTCACAAAGAATTACCTGGAGTAGAAGCCGCAGGCCGGGTGCAAAAACTTGAAGTCAATGTGCGCTCTGCCGGTCAGTTTCGAGGTAGGGCTAGTTTAATGGCCATGGATCCAGTGGATTTTGCCGAAGTGGCATGGACAAGGCGGGATTTGAATCCACACCATGTCCATGACTACTTGAATCTCTTGATTGCGAACTATGAGGGTGTTCTCGCCTCCCGGGAGCTTGCAGACAAATATAGGCTCCGGGTGGGGGACTGGATTACTGTGGCAGTCGGTGGTCAAGACATAGACTTTTATGTGGTTGGGGTCGTAGATTATTGGCCCACACTATATCCCGATGAGCAGCCCTTTTTCGTAGGTAATCTGAATTATCTGCAGGATGAGTACCTCATACAACCCTATGATGTATGGCTTAAAGTTGATCAAAGGGCCCGCCTAGGTGACATAGTCGAATCCTTAAGGGATCAGGGGATTTGGGTGATTGGTATAGACGATGTGCGGGGTATGCTGATTGCCGGTCGACAAGAACCCCAGCGTATGGGCCTTTTTGGGATGCTATCTACGGGCTTTGTAGTCTCTGTAGTGATTAGCTTGATGGGATTTTTCTTCTATACATTCCTCTCCTTGACCCAGCGATACTTGCAGTTCGGTATTTTGCGGGCCATCGGTTTATCTGTGGGGCAGTTAGTGTCCATGCTCTTTATCGAGCAGGTCCTGTCGGTGGGGGTAGCCGTTGCCATTGGTACTTTGCTAGGGGGCTGGGCCAGCCAGCTGTTTTTGCCCTTTACCAAAGTGAGTGCAGACTTAACCGGTCGGGTACCGGAATTTCAGGTAGTGATTGCCGGATCCGATTTGGCCAAGATTTATTTGACTCTAGGAGGCATGCTATTGTTTGGTCTTGTCGGCCTAGTTGTAGTCTTGTCCCGCATGCGGCTCCATCAGGCGGTCAAATTGGGGGAGGAAGTGTAATGGCTAGTGAGCCTACCATCCGTGAGCCCATTATCTCCTGTGATAACCTAGTGAAGATCTACAGAGTATCTGATCTAGAAGTCATGGCTTTGCAGGGGCTAGATCTTAGGATATATCCCGAGGAAGTAATGGCCATTATCGGAGCTAGTGGTAGTGGTAAATCCACATTGCTCAACATTTTAGGGGGACTAGATGAGCCTACTGCCGGCTCAGCAGTTGTTGCCGACTGGAACTTGGGACGGCTCACCCGCAAGCAGAGACTCATCTATATGCGGGATGTGGTGGGCTTTGTGTGGCAAAATGTGGCTCGCAATTTGGTCCCCTATCTAACAGCTTTGGAGAACGTATTGGTGCCTATGATCCTGTGTGGCAAGGCAGATCGAGCTTGGGCTAGGGAGCTTTTGGAGGCTGTGGGCTTAGGGCATCGCCTGCATCATCGCCCCCTGGAGATGTCCGGGGGTGAGCAGCAGCGGGTGGCCATAGCCATAGCTTTAGCCAATCGGCCTAAGGTGCTCTTGGCAGATGAGCCCACCGGGGCTCTAGATACTAAGTCCAGTCGGCAAATCCTTGAGGTTTTCCATCATGTGAGCAGTGAATACGGGGTAACTGTAGTGATTGTCACCCATGATCGGAGTATGTCTTACGCAGTTGATCGGTTTGTGCAGATCCGTGACGGCAAAACCAGCACAGAAACAGTACGACGTAGACCCTTAGAAGCAGGCGAAGAGGTGGTACAAGATGGGACCTCCCACGACGAATACGTGGTCCTAGATTCTGCCGGTCGCCTGCAGATCCCTCCAGAGTACCGGGAAGCCTTGGGTATTGGCGATCGGTTGAGTGTGGAGATGGAAGATGACAAAATCATCCTAAGACTACCTCAAGACGCCTAGTCCATGGCAGGGTTTAACAGGCATTGTGGGGAAGTATGATTAGCACCGGCTGCCCGGGAGGGTGGGGGTGCTTTTTATCAAGTTTTTAGATTCTATTGCGGGACATATCCAAGGAGTCTGGCAAGGGGGGCTGGAGCTTGTCTTTCCTGCCCCGACGATTTGCCTGATCTGCGGGGGAACACTGGGAACTAGGGCTCTAGTCGAGCTATGTCAAGCTTGTTTGGGGCGCCTATCTCTAGTCAAGGATAACTTTTGCCAAAGATGTGGGCGACCCCAGCCCCAAGCCCGAAATTACTGCGTGGATTGCGGCGAACTTGAACACTTCTTTGTGAAAAACCGAGCGGTGGCTATCTATGATGGGGCACTGAAGGAGCAGATTAGAGAAGTCAAATATCAATATAACAGGCGATTGGGCCTTGCCCTTGGGCAAATCCTCGGCTTGGTGGCCCATAGAATGGCCTGGGTGCCAAGGGACGCTTATCTTGTGGCGGTGCCACTCCATGAAACACGGCTAAGGCGCCGGGGATATAATCAAGCGGAACTGATTTTGCAGGGGGCGATGCAATATCTGAACAGGCCATTGCTTCCGCCGGGGAGCATTACCCGCCCAGATGCAACCGGTGCTTCTAACCGTCTAGGCCCTAGGGAAAGGCGGGCTAACCTAAGAGGTGCCTTCAAGGTAGCCCGGCCTGCGTTAGTCGATGGTAAGGTTTTGTGCGTAGTGGACGATATATATACTACGGGAGCAACATTGGATGAGATGGCGAGGGTCTTGCTCTATGCAGGGGCAAAGGAGATCCATGGCATAACCTTGGCTATTGCCATTACTGATCAGGACATCTTGGATATTGCCCCCATCACTACATTAGAGACATGGTGATATCGGGGCGGGAAGGGGGATTTAAAGATGGCCTTGCGTAACTGCAACAACTGTGGCACGCTATTCAATGCACAAAATTCCGGTGTGAGACTTTGTACCCAATGCGAAAAGAAAGAACAGGCGCGGTTTGACCGGGTAAAAGCCTATATCAAAGAAAACCCTGGGGCTACCGCCTTACAGATCATCAAAGATACCAATGTTGAGCGCAAAGAGTTATATGATTGGGTGCGGACCGGGCGCATTGATGTAGCTGGTATGGATGGGTTGGGCTTGCCGTGCGAAGGCTGCGGGACTCCCATTAGCAGTGGGCGGTTGTGCACGGAATGCGCTATTCGCATGCAACAGGAAGCCCGTAGGGCTTTAGGTGGAGGCCGGCCGGCAGATCGATCAAGACCACGTAAAGAGGCAGAGAGACGAGATAAACCCGGATTTCATGTGCACGATAGTGTAGTACGTCGTCGTCGAGGAGATTAAAGCAAAGCGTTGTCCGTGCCGATAGAAATACTAGATGAGAGTACTAGAGTCAACCAGAGAAACTCGATGAGCCGGAGGTGAAGGAGTGCCCCTTAAAACTAGTGGGGGCGCTATAGGAAAATGAAGATCTCACCCCAACAAGTGCAATTGATCACCAAGCTGTATCGGGACCAGAAGGCAGATAGTCCCCGGTTATCTAAAAACCCTATCGGGGTTAATGGCGATAAGGTGACTATATCTGAGGCGAGTCAAGAGATGCAAGCCGTTATGGCCAAGTTAGCCACTATCCCTGATACCCGGGCAGACATGGTGGCAAAGTTGCGAAGGGCCATCGAGGGAGGCACTTACCAAGTTCCGTCCCGGGAAGTAGCAGAGAAATTCCTGGAGCGGGTCTTAGTAGATAAAATGCTTGAAGATGATATCTAGAGGAGGCTACCCATGGGTCATGCGTGCGATGGGACCGATGCTGGGATAGGCCCCGAAGTTACATTGCCAGTGAGGTTAATAGATGATCTGATCGAGCTACTGAATGAGGAGCATTCTAGGGTAGTTCAATTATTGGATGAAGCTGAGTGCAAAAAGGAAGCCCTACTTGCAGATGATCTCGATGCCTTAGAGCGAGCTGTGGCCCAAGAGACAGTTTACCTAGAGCAATTCGAGGAGCAAGAAAAACGGCGTCTTGAACTGATGGTCGATATCCAAAAGGAGTTACAGGCTATGGGGATAGAAGGGGATACCAACTCATCCTACAGCCTAGAAGATGTGGCTAGATTTGCACCGAAATCCCGACGACGGGCTCTACTTACACAGGGTCAAAGACTAAAAGATGAGCTACTTGCCTTGCAGGAAGTAAATATCTTGAATGCGGATTTGCTGAGGCATTCTATAACACTAGCTAACTATTCAATCAGTCTATTGACGGGGGATACCGGGCAGACCATCTACGGGCAACCAGGCAAAACAGAAAAATCCAGTTACCAGCAAGGCAGGCTTGATGCAAGGGCATAGGGGGTAGGAGAATCATGCGTAGCACTTTTGCAGGATTACAGATGGGTTTAAGGGCACTTCAAGCCCAAAAGATGGGACTAACTGTCGCCGGTCATAACATCGCTAATGCCAATACAGAGGGATTCTCCCGTCAGAAGATGAACCTTGTGACAAGTAACCCCTATACAGCACCATCCTTTAACAGACCGGCATCTCCCGGGCAGATTGGAACTGGTGTGGAGATTGCCGAGATCAGGCGGGTAAAAGATGAGTTTATTGAGATGCAACTCCGCTTAGAAAGCCAAACTACCGGACAATGGCAGGCCCTAGTGGATGGCTATGAGCAGATCGAGATGATCTTCAATGAACCATCTGATACTGGGATTAGCATGGCATTGACGGAGTTTTGGCGCTCTTGGCAGCAGTTAAGTCTTACCCCCGCGGATTTATCTGCTAGGTCCGTAGTGCGGCAACAAGGGATATTATTGGCCGATTCCATCAGCCATACCTATACTCAGTTGCAGCGCTATCGTGAGGAAATCAACGGAGCCATTGGGGTTAAAGTCAATCATATCAACTACTTGGCCCAGCAGATTGCCGATTTAAATAAGCAGATTGTCGCTGTATCTGTCTCGGGTGATCATCCCAATGACTTGTTAGATGCTAGGGATCTTCTAGTGAGGGAATTATCCCATATTGCCAACATACAGGCAGTCACCGATGAGAAGAACCAGATGCATATTAGCATCTCCGGCAGTTCCCTAGTGCAAGGCTCCCACGTGTCCAAACTGGCCTTGGAGGAAGGGTCAAACGGGTATGAAGTGGTTTGGGCTGGTACCAGTGTAAAAGCGGTTTTTTCCGGTGGCGAGCTTAAGGGTCTCTTCCAGTTAAGAGATGACATCATTAGGGATGGTTACATGCATGAACTGGATCGTTTGGCTAAGGGTATTGTCGAAACTGTGAATGGGCAGCACAAGGCCGGTTACGGCTTTGATGCCACCGCCGATGATAGCGATGAAGATGCCCAGTTTCCTACTGGCAACTATTTTTTCGTGAATGAGCCACCTGCTGGCGGATCATGGGCACAGAATATGATGCTGACTGCTGAGATTTTGGGTGAGGACGGCCTTAAATATATTGCCGCTAGCACAGATAACGAGAAAGCCCCGGGCAACGGAGAAAATGCCATTGCCATCGCCGAGCTTCTGCAAAAAGGAGTGGTGAATGAGCTTAAAGGAAGTATCCCCGATTTTCTATCTGCACTGATCTCGGGTCTTGGGGTGGATTCCCAGGAGGCCCAAAGGATGAGTGCTAACCAAGAAATATTACAGTTCCATTTGGAGCGGCGTCAACAATCGGTTTCAGGGGTGTCATTGGATGAAGAGATTAGCGATCTAATCCGTTTCCAGCATGCCTATAGTGCAGCGGCTCGGTTCATCACCACTTTAGACGAAAGCCTGACAACCGTTATTGAGCGTATGGGTATCGTAGGGAGGTAACTAAGTTGCGTGTAACCAATCAGATGGTGGTCACAAACTCTTTGAACAATCTAAACCGAGGGCTAGAGCGCTTGGAGTATCTTAGCCATCGGCTAGCCGCAGGTAAGAAGCTTTTGGTTCCCTCTGACGATCCCATCGGCACCGGTAATGTCATGCGAATGTATAAGGGCTTAGCTGAGACAAGGCAGTATGTGAGCAATGCAGACTATGGTATAGGTATGATGCAAGCAGCGGACGGAGCCCTCACCGATATGACGGAGATCTTACAGAGGGCCCGGGAATTAGCCGTATATGGCGCCAATGGCACATTACCTGAAGATTCCATGGAGGCCATCGCGAAAGAGATTGATGAGCTAATACACCATGCTGTGCAGGTTGCCAATTCCACCTATACAGATAGCTATATATTTGGCGGCCAGGAGATCACTAGGCCACCTTTTGCTATGGTTGAGACTGATGGCAATATTACGGATGTCACATTCCAGGGCGGTGGGAAACCTGTAACTGTGGAGATTGGGCCATCGTCAAGGTTAGATATTAACATGCCAGGTGGAGTGGCCTTTGAGAAAGCTTTCCAACACTTGATCACCCTGCGGGATCGGTTAAGGGGTGCAGATGGCGGTCAGCAACAGATCTCCGAAGAGTCTATCGGTGATATAGAAGATTCCATATCAGAAGTACTACGCCACCAGGCGGAGATTGGGGCTAAGACCAAAAGGCTAGAGATTACCAAGAGTCGCTTAGAAGGGCTAGACATCAATTTGCAGACCCTAATCTCCAAGACTGAGGATATCGATGTGGCCCAAAGCATTATGGAGTATAAGATGTATGAGAATCAGTATCGATTAGCCTTAGATACAACTGCCCGAAGTATTCAGCCTACATTGATGGATTTCCTACGGTAATACCTAGAAGGGAAGCCTCATGTCACAAATTCGGATTACCCAGAACTGGGCCCAGATAGGGATTAACCAAATACCGGCCCAGATGGGCATAGATAGTCGCTTAGCCGATCTAGAGATTAGCCAGGAGCTCGGAGAGTTTCAAATATCTACCAAGCCTCCCCAAGTTGAGATTGACTTGAAGGAGGCCTTTGGTGATCTAGGTATGCGCAAACCCGATCAGGTATCCCAGGATTATGCAGCAAAGTCCTGGCAAGCCTATCGCCAGGATCTGACTAGGATGGTGGCAGAAGGGGATCGCATGGCCCGCATTGAATTAGGCCGCAATGCCATAGTGGAGATCGCCAGGGAAAATGCTATTGAGCACAAAGAGATAAATGTGACCGCCGCCCCCAAGCAGCCTCCCAAGGTTACTGCCTCCATTCGAGATGTCGATTTAAAGTATCGGCTAGGTGGAGCAAGGATAGAATTGGAGCCTAGCTCACCTAGCATTGACTATACTCCCGGCATTGTCCAGATCTACTTACTGGAGGAGCCGTGGATTCGGATTGAAGTAGTGGGAAGTAATGTTGATCTGATGGTATAGCGCATCTAGCTTGGAGTAAGTCGCCATAGGTAAGATATACCTATGAACCTAGATACTAGGGGAGATGGAGTACCTCCAAGGCAGGGTGCATTGGCTAGAGCTTAGCTTAAGGGGCGTTAAAGCAGGGAAAACATGGAATGGCAGTAGAAAGCAGGTGAGATTTTGCGAGTTGTGACAAGCAGGTTTGGAGAATTGGAAGTGCAGGAAAGCGATATTATTACTTTTCCCCGGGGCATACTAGGTTTTGAATCCATCAAACGTTATATCCTTTTAGGTGATGGCGAACCCTTTGGTTTCTTGCAGTCTTTGGATGAACCGGATCTGACATTCGTTGTTATAGACCCGAGAGTGCTTGTGCATGATTACAGGGTAGATGTGCCTAGGGTAGAGGCAGAGGAGATTGGGATTCGGGGACAGGAGGAGACTGCTATCTTAGCTATTGTGACTATCCCTGAAGATCCTGACAAGATGACAGCTAATTTGCAGGCACCGTTACTAATCAATTGTGTTAATCGCCAAGCCAAGCAGTTAGTTCTGGGGGAGGGAGACTATAATATTCGCCACCCCATATTGGCAACGGTAGATCGAAGTGCCTAGGTAACAGACGGAGCGGACAGACAGGGTGCTTGTCAACTATTCACGACCAAAGTCGTGAGCTCCCTCGGCAGAATTCTCGTGGGGTTTGAGCTAAAGACTAGTTATCTGCTTTGCTAGGGCAAGTATGTGTAGGATGCAGGAGGGCACAATAGTCCAAGGAGGGACTTCCTTTGTTAGTGCTTACCCGGAAAGTCGATGAGAGTATTATCATTGGGGATAACATCAAGATCATTGTTGTGGATATCCGGGGTGACCAAGTGAAAGTAGGTATTGATGCCCCCAGGGAGATCCCTGTCCATAGGGAGGAGATCTATGCTGAGATCCAGGAGGAGAACCTGCGAGCCGCTATGTCCGGTAAAGTAGCGAATCTAGACAAGATTGCTGGCATGATCAGGAAAAGCGAGGAGCAGGATGAAAAGGAA
>JAAZMF010000148.1 GCA_012798955.1 Bacillota bacterium
CCACACTATCGCCTTGCCCCAGGCTACCATTGTGAATCCGTCCGATGGCAATGCGGCCAATGTATGAATCATAATCCAAAGTGCTCACCATGAGCTGTAGAGGGGCCTTAGCATCACCGAAAGGGGCAGGCACATAGCGAACCATAGCGTCTAGAAGAGGCATTACCGAACCTTGACCCTGCTTTGTTGAGGCAAGGGCCTCATCTAGATCCCACGCCACTATTCCTAGGCGGGCCGAGCCAAATAGTACTGGGTAATCCAATAGCTTTTCATCGGCACCTAGATCAATGAACAGATCCAAGACCTCGTCTACAACTTCCAGAGGACGACAATCGGGCCTATCCACCTTATTTACCAAAACAATCGGTTGCACGCCCCGGGCTAAAGCCTTCTGTAAGACGAACCGGGTCTGGGGCATTGGCCCCTCAAAAGCGTCTACCACTAGTAAAGCGCCATCTACCATATCCATGATTCGCTCTACCTCACCCCCAAAGTCTGTATGACCAGGGGTGTCAACTATATTGATCTTGTAATCGTTATACATTACTGCTGTATTCTTGGAGAGAATGGTGATGCCTCGCTCCCGCTCTAATTCGTCAGAATCAAGTATCCGATCCTCTACATTGGCATTGGAACGGAAGACCCCTGTCTGTCTAAGTATCCCATCAACTAGAGTGGTCTTACCATGATCAACATGGGCGATAATGGCTACGTTACGCAATTCCATAATTACTTGCCTCCTGCTATACCCAGAAACCACACAGATTCAAGACTAACCATTGCTGTTAATCTTGTCAAGCTAAGCAAAACCAGGAACCCCGGTGGGGTTTGGCTCACATACGGTCCTAAGAGTTGGTTGATTAAGGGGTCTGTTACGCAAATCCAGGGACAATCAGGCGGGAGATAACCGCGAAGAGGGCGCCTACCACGCTACCAGCTAGCACATCAGAAGGGTAATGGACTCCCACATATACCCGAGACCATCCCACTAAGGTTGCCCAAAGTACCCATAGAGACGAATACCCAGGAAAAGCCAAGGCATAGCTAATCCCAACAGCAAAGCTAGCAGTAGTATGCCCAGAAGGGAAGGAATACGCACAAATAGGCACATTAAAAGTACGGATGTGATCAAGCCTCAAGATGGGCCTAGGCCGGTTAACAGCCCGTTTCACTATGTGGCTAACTAAGTGACTACTGGCAAGGGCAGTGAAAGCCCTACCTCCCGCTACCAAATAATATGCCCGTTTCTCACTTAGCCCAGCGATGATAGCAGCGAAGGTGATGCCAATGGTAAAGGAAGCACTACCAGTATGGGTGAGCCAAACGGAAATCTTATCTAGTAATCGACACTTGATGCGGGTATTGAACAGTCGGAAAAGCCATTCATCACTACTACGCATGTTTGGCAATGTAATCCCTCCCCCAAGCAATTTTAGTTTATCACATCTATGCATAGCACGCATCAAGAAGTTTGCGGAGACATTCTAAGAGAAGCAACTTCAAGGTCCCATAAGGTTCCATGGATAGGCTTCCCTCTATACTCAACAATTGCCCAATCTAATCATAGATAGTATGGTGCAGACTATCTTTGGTGGAGTTCATTCATAGGCTTAGCCGCTTACCCGCAAATCTGGCCATTTGGCAATACACAGGAGGAGTAAAGCATGCCTGATAACAAATACCTACCACGAGTTGCCTATTTCTGCATGGAATATGGGTTAAGCGAAGATCTACCCATCTATGCAGGAGGCCTAGGCATCCTCGCCGGGGATATACTCAAAGAAGCCCATGATGCCGAGCTACCCCTAATCGGTGTCGGTATTCTATGGAAAGAAGGGTATACATCCCAGTTCATTGATGAACGGGGTTGGCCCTATGACAAACCAACTGCTTATGATCCGGACTTACTGCAAGATACAGGTATTATCATCCATGTCATAGTTAGGGGAGAAGAGATACCCGTGCGGGTTTGGCGTGTTGATGCCTACGGCAATGCGCCCCTCTATCTTCTCGATACAGCTCTACCGGGTAGCGACCATGGTTGGATTACCAACCGACTCTATGGTGGCGGTGATCAAGACCGCATCGCACAGGAAATCATCTTAGGCATAGGAGGCGTAAGGGCCTTGGAGGCCCTGGGGCATACCATTGATGTATACCATTTCAACGAAGGCCATGCCGTACTGGCCGGCATTGAGCTGATTCGGCAGAAAATGGCTAAAGGAAAGACCTTCCAGCAAGCACTAGATGCTACACGCAGGGAGGTGGTTTTTACCACTCACACCCCTGTCATGGCAGGCAATGAAGCCCATGACCACGGCCTTTTGCAGTATATGGGTGCCTATAATGGACTATCTAGGGAACATATGGAGATCATCGGCGATGACCCCTTCAATATGACTGTGGCAGGTATGCGTCTCGCCCATATCGCCAACGGTGTCTCCAAATTACATGGCATGACCGCCCGTTCAATGTGGTGTGATATCGATGACCGTGCCCCCATTGTGGCCATAACTAATGGGGTCCATATCGATACCTGGATGCATCCAAGCATTCGTAGGGCATATGCAGCCAACTTAGGGCTGTGGAGCCCCCATTTGGAGGCAAAGAGGGAACTACTACAGACAATCGCCAAACGTGCAGGAGTCCAGCTTAACCCGCAATTCATGTTGATTGGTTTTGCCCGCAGGGCCGCCGTATATAAGAGACCGGAGTTCATCTTCCATCGCATGGACATTATTGAACCTTTGCTAGCTAGTGGACGGGTGCAGATGGTCTTCTCAGGCAAAGCTCACCCCCGGGACGAATCAGGTAAACAAGTACTAAGCAAAGTTGTGGAAATGACTCGTCGGTTTCCCCAAAGTGTTGTCTTCCTGGAGAATTACGACATGGAGCTGGGTAGGCTCCTGACAGCGGGATGTGATGTGTGGCTCAATAACCCTCAACGTCCCCTAGAAGCCTCTGGAACCTCGGGCATCAAGGCTGCCCTAAATGGCGGGCTTAACCTAAGTGTCTTGGACGGATGGTGGCTAGAGGGCTGCAAACATGGTGTCAACGGGTGGCAATTCGGAGGCGGCTATGAAGGTGAACTCCAGTCCAAATACGATTTGGCCAGCCTATATGAGGTGCTCTTAGAAGAAGTCATTCCCACCTACTATGAGCACCCCCACCAATGGCACAAGATGATGCGAGCGGCTGTAGATACGGCTTATCATCGTTTCTCCGCTGAACGGATGCTAGCCGAGTACTACAACATTCTGTACCAGCCTTCCCGCACATCTAAGCTCTTGGAGGAGCAGGTCTTGGAGGCGACCATGGGATACCGAGCATAGAAAGGCCCCGCAACCGAGGCAGCGTAAGTCCAAAAGGACCGTTTTCCTGTTTATGCTAGAGAAGGTGAAGGCGCCGGTGCATCATGTGCATCATGTCACCGGCTCGAGCTTTGCCTTGCTTGGTTTTTGCAGTATGGCACCTACCAGCCAACCAAAAACAAAGTTTGATAATGTTACCTCAATAAAATGCCCCCGCCTGATTACGGCAGGCATGATATCAGTAGGGATAAGTAACAGTGCCCCCATCAAAATGGAGTAGCTAAGGGCAATGGCTAGATTGATCTCCCAGGCATGCCCCTTAAACGTGCGCAGAATCGGCATGGCCAAGGTAACCCAAATAAGGGCCCGGACCAACTGAAGTAACAGCACCCATGGAGGTAACTCTAGATCTCCATAATATTCTTGGAACGCACTGCCTACCAAAGGCCTAAATACCAATGCACCAAAAGCGACATAGACCACCACATAAATAACAGCGATAAGCGCCAACCGTCTAGCCCATTCTCCCCGAGTCAAACGCAATATTGCCCTTCGTTCTGGCGCCGCATACTTTGTCTCCCCTTTTAGCTTACCATGAAGCACCACAGCTACCGGTGCAAACACCCCAGCCACTATGGCACCTTGAGCAAATAGAGCAGGCAAGTCTTCCGCCCTCACTATATCAGAAAGGTACTTCAAGAACACTACAGTTTCTATCTGGCTAAGGAAAGTCATAATACCATAGTAAATAAAAAACACAGCTGCAATTAATGGCCAACCATGGCATTCCGAACGCACGATTACATGGCTCAGAACTGAAGCCTGTAGCAGACACGCCAATCCCGTTAGCAGAAATCCACTGATAGCTTTCTCTTGACTAATACCAGCCCCTAGCCCTAATATCAGCCCAGATACGGCAAAAAGGACATAGATTAGGGCCGCCAGAGCCAACACCCGAAGCCAGTAAGATCTGTTAGGGGATCTGGAAGATCCACCCATGATATATCCTTCCTTCCCATCATCTGCCCGCCAGAGACGGATGACTCGTGCGATAATCGCCTAGGCCCGCTATCCGTTGGGTGATCTCCCCTTGAGTATAACCATATGCCACCAAAGGCTCCACGATATTACTTCGGATATCCGGCACATAGCATTTCATGACTTTGCCCCTGCCCAGCAAAGAATAGGTATCGACACATGCAGGGACCAATATGGAAACACCTGGCGCCAGATGAATAGGAGTATGATTCGTGGAGGTGAATTCACTCGCGAGCATGAAACTCCCCTCCAAGCAAGTAAGCAAATGAAACCGCTCACCACGAGTTGCCTCCACCATCGTCCCATCTATGACAAGCATCTCCAGGGCAAAATACCGATTAGCCACACGAATATCCCTTACCCCTTGGACAGTCTCCATGGTAAGCCCCGCGACTGTCTCTGTCCTTTGCCCGGAAAACTGGATTACGTCCAGTGCTTGCTTGATGTGCAAGGGCCTGGGGTTATCATCATCACCAAGGCGATCCCAATCATAGAGCCGATATACTGTATCGGAGTTTTGCTGAATCTCAGCTACCATGACGCCTTTCCCCAGGGCGTGGACAACCCCAGCGGGCACATCAAAAATATCCCCAGCTTGCACCGGTACCCGACGGAGAAACTGCTGAATACTTCCTTGATCTATAGCCTGCCGTAAGTCTTCCCTAGTTGTGCGGGGATCAAGACCATAGATAATCTCTGCCCCAGGCTCAGCGGCAATCACATACCAAGCCTCCCATTTGCCTGGCTCACCAACCTCATGATCCGCAGCATATTCATCATCGGGATGCACCTGCACCGACAGGTAATCATGGGCATCTATGATCTTGAGCAGTAAGGGAAACTGCTCTAGACTGCTTTGTGGCAAGGCTGTACCCATAAGATCCCTGCCATATAGGCCCATTAACTCCTGTAAATTCTTACCTGCCAAGGGGCCGTTGGCAACCACACTTGTGCCATGGGCATGGGCTGCAATCTCCCAGCTTTCTCCCACATTATCACTGGGTAGCTGGCGCCCAAATTGTCTGGAAAGACCCATACCACCCCAGACTTTTTCCTTGTATATGGGCCCAAAGTGGAAAGGGTAAAGCTGTATCACCTAAATATCCTCCCCGCTATTGCTTGCCATTAACGGATAGCCTTTGTTCCAGAGCAGTTTTCTGGGCCTCAAAGCCAGGCTTGCCCAGCAGAGCAAACATATTCTGCTTATAGGCTTCAACTCCAGGTTGATCAAAGGGGTTAACTCCCAACAAATACCCACTGATGGCACATGCCTTTTCAAAGAAATACACCAGTTGTCCAAAATAGTATTCATGTAGCTGAGGCACCCCAACTAATACACTAGGTACCCCACCATCGGTATGGGCTAACAGCGTACCTTCTAGGGCCCTCCTATTGACATAATCCATAGTTCTGCCGGCCAAATAGCCGAGACCATCTAGGTCTTCCGAGCCACCGCCAATGGCAATATCCACCCGGGGACGCTCCACCTGAATAATAGTCTCCATAAGGATCCGCATACCCTCTTGAATATACTGGCCAAGGGAGTGAAGGTCAGTGGTAAATTCCACCGCTGCCGGGAAAAGGCCCTTGCCATCCTTGCCTTCACTTTCGGCAAATAGCTGCTTCCACCATTCAGCCATATAATGTAGGGCAGGATCATAGGTGACCATAATCTCGATGAGTTTGCCTTTGCGATGCAAACAATTGCGAACTGCTGCATACTGATAGCACGGATTAGCCTTTAGATTAGGCGTAGCATACTCCAGCATAGCCGCCTCGGCTCCCGCCATAACGGCATCGATATCAAGTCCGGCCACTGCCATTGGCAAAAGGCCCACTGCTGTCAAGACCGAATAGCGCCCACCCACATCGTCCGGGATCACAAATGTCTCGTAGCCCTCCATCGTAGCCAACTGTTTAAGTGCTCCCCGAGTGCGATCCGTAGTGGCAAATATCCTGTCTTTTGCACCTGCCTTACCGTACTTACCCTCCATAAACTCCCGCAGAATACGGAAAGCTAATGCTGGCTCTGTAGTTGTGCCGGATTTGGAGATCACATTTAGATAAACATTCTTATCCTCCAGCATGCCTAGGAGATCCGCCATATAGCTACTACTTAAATTATTGCCCACAAAGTAGACAGGCACTTTCTTGGTCCCAAAGGCTGGGGTTAGCATATCAATTGCTGCCCGTGCTCCAAGATACGAGCCCCCAATGCCAATCACCACAAAAGCATCGGCATCAGTCTGCACTTTAGCCGCCACTTGCTTTATCCTGTTAAACTCTTCTACATCGTAATCCTTCGGTAACTCCAACCAACCCAGAAAATCGCTACCAGGACCCTTGCCATCATGGAGCAATTTATGGGCTTCCCGCACTTGATCGGCCATATATGCAAGCTCATGCCCACCGATGAATGATGATGCCGATGTATAGTCAAAACTCAATTTGTCCACAACCAAAGTTTTTTCCATATAAGATCTCTCCCCAACATTCTACGATCAGAACAAAAATTAGCAACAGACCCAAGTCCTAATGCACCATTTCCCCAAGATAGTTGTCCGCGATATTGGCGGCATGGTCGCCAACTCTCTCCAGGTTTGAGATAATATCTAAGAAAATCACACCAGAAGTTGGCGAACACAAATGCTGGTTCAATCTATCAATATGACTACGCCTTAGCTGCTCCTCCTGGCCATCGATATACTGCTCT
Organism: Bacillota bacterium; assembly: GCA_012798955.1. Lineage (GTDB taxonomy): Bacteria > Bacillota > Limnochordia > DTU087 > DTU087 > JAAZMF01. The sequence goes on from JAAZMF010000148.1 coordinate 7,063, forward strand.
CTTTCCCGAACTGCCCTCGCGTGGCTGGCCTTATCTTCCTCCCAGGCACGGAGAGCAAGCCTGAAGGTTTCAGTTGCATAATCCAGGAATTCTCCGAGCTCCGCAACAGCCGTATCACTGAAGCTGATGCGGTTCAGGGCATTATGTGCAAGCAATTCCTCAATGTTCTCACCATGGTCGCCCACCCGCTCAATATCATTTATGAGATGATAAAGCTGACGGTGCATATCTGCTTGGCTATCAGAAAGAGACCGTTTGGAGACTTCCACTAAGTACTGCACAATACCTGCCTCAAATTGATCAATTGCTTCTTCCAGTTCCAGCATGCGCTGGAGGGCGGATTCATCGGGGCGGACTATGTTGTCTTTGGCAATTGTTAGCATCTCTAGTGCCATATCTCCCATCCGCATAACTTCAGTGAATGCCTGTTCCATAGCTACTGCCGGTGTAGCAAGTAGTCGCCTGTCTAGATGCAGGACGAACTCATCACTATCGATTTTACCGGGAATAACCCGGGTCACCACATGGGCGAGAAGACCAGCAAAGGGCAACAATGCAATGGTATTAGCTACATTGAACAACGTGTGGGCATTGGCGATTTGCCGAATTGGGCTATGGGTGGTTCTGGCCACTACTGTGGCAAACCACGGCAACAGGGGCAAAAATAGCACCGTGCCAATTACATTGA
>JAAZMF010000149.1 GCA_012798955.1 Bacillota bacterium
ACTGTCTTAACGGAAAGATCCAACAAACCAGCACTGCCTAATTCTTGCATAAGGGCAGGAATTCCACCAGCTTCATCAAGATCCTGCAGATGATGAGCCCCCCCAGGCCGCAAATGGCAAAGATGGGGGGTGGCATCGCTAACTTCGTTAATTAGCTCCAGCGACAATTCCAGCCCCGTTTCATGGGCAATAGCTGGCAGATGTAGCACCGTATTAGTGGAGCATCCTAAGGCCATATCTACCGTTAGGGCATTACGAAAAGCAGCAGGCGTAAGGATATCTAAGGGCTTAAGTCCAGCTTCCACGATTTTCATGATCTGCATACCTGCGGCTTTAGCCAAACGGATGCGAGCACCACTAATGGCAGGCACTGTCCCATTACCGGGCAAGGATAGCCCTAGTACTTCAGCCATGCAATTCATAGAATTTGCAGTAAACATACCGGCACAGCTACCACACCCCGGGCAAGCCTCATCCTCCAGCTCCGCAAGTTCTTCTAGGGACATCTTGCCAGCTTGTACAGCTCCAACACCTTCGAAAACGGTGTTCAGATCTATGGCCTCTCCCCTATACCTTCCAGCTAACATGGGCCCACCACTAATCAAGATAGAGGGAATGTTGAGCCGGGCGGCGGCCATGAGCATACCGGGCACGATCTTGTCACAGTTAGGGATCAAGACCAAACCATCAAAGGCATGGGCCTCTGTCATGGCTTCCACAGAGTCAGCAATCAGCTCCCTACTCGCTAGAGAATATCGCATACCACCATGACCCATGGCAATGCCATCACATACGCCAATAGTACCAAACTGTACTGGAGTGCCTCCCGCCATACGGATACCGGCCTCTACCGCAGCAGTTATTTTACCCAAATCTATGTGGCCTGGCACAATACTGTTAGCCGCATTGGCAATGCCGATGATCGGACGATTAATCTCCTCATCAGTATACCCCATTGCCTTAAATAAGGAGCGATGAGGTGCCCGCTCTAATCCTTTTTTTATGACATCGCTTCTCATAAAAACGCCTTGCCAAAAGGCAAGGCTGCCTCCCTCCCCAAACGTGATCAGCCCTTAACGATTGCCTAGCCTTACTAACCGCTGGGCAAAGGCATCAATATCTGATTGGCCATGCAATGTAGCAAAGTCTTCCACCATAGCCCCCTGCTTTTCCAAAAGCCCCATCACGGCCTTCAGGGATTTTCCTGCTCCAAAGAGCTTCCCACTCACAAAAGCTGCTGCCTTCCTGCCCTCCAAGCGGCTCAGCCGGGCACTAGTTGACACCAAATCCTCGGCAATCTTACCTCCGAAAAACCCCAAGGTCGGACTACCCAAAACAACTAGATCATAGGGTGCACCGGAAATAGGGCTACTACCCTGGGGATCCGCCTCTAACAACTGCACTTGACAATCATGTTTCTTAAGTGCGCTGGCAAGCCCCTGGGCCAAAGCCCCTATCCGCCCCTCTTTGCTAAACAAAATCAATATGCGCATCTTACAATACCCCCACAACAGGTTGGGCTAAAGCAAGCCGCCCATTGTTACAAAGATTCTGTAGAGCCCCCCAGGATCCTGCTTGCATCTTACATGGCGGTCTCAATCCGGCGGCGAATTACTTTACTTAACCGGTGAATCCCCTCTGTAATATGGGCTTCAGGAGCCTGACTATAGGCAAGCCTTATGGTATTGTGTCCTGTTCCATCCACGTGGAAACCCTTCCCACTTACATAGGCCACTTTCTCCTCATCCAACGCGAAAGGTAAGAGGGCTTTAGTATCAATGTAAGATGGCAACCTTAGCCAAACGAAGAATCCCCCCTGGGGATGAGTCCAGCGCACCTCAGATGGCATATAGCGAGCAAGTGCCTCTAGCATAGCATCACGGCGACGTCTGTAGATGACCTTAAGGGATTCAATATGTGCATCTAGCTTGCCACTTAGTACGCTCTCTAGAACTAACTTCATACCCAAAGAGCTCGAGCAAAGATCTGTCCCCTGCTTGGCAATGGTCAGCTGACGAATCACTACCGGTGAAGCCACTACCCAACCTATCCGTGCACCGGGAATCAAAATCTTTGAAAATGAACCTAGGTAAATCACACGACCTTCCTCATCCATGGTCTTCATATGTGGCAGAGGTTCCTGACCGAAGGAAATGTTGCCATAGGGATTATCCTCTAGGATCAAAAAGTCATACTCCCGAGCTAGATCAAGGAGCCCCCGTCTTCGCTCCATTGACAAAGTCACCCCTGTGGGATTCTGAAAGTTAGGTACGGTGTAGATAAATTTGGGATGCTGGCCTTTACCGGCCATGTCTTTGAGCTTGTTGGCCATGATATCAATTCTGAGCCCATCATCATCCATAGGAATACCGACTTTGCGCCCCTGATAGTTGCCAATGGCATTTAAGCCCCCTACATACCCTGGCTGTTCTACCAATACATAATCACCAGGATCAAGAAAAATCTTCGATACGAGGTCTAGGGCTTGCTGGGACCCGTTGGTAACCAAGATATTCTCTACTTCAGAGGGAACGCCTTCAGCATCCATCATGAGAGCGATTTGACGCCGCAACTCTTCTAAGCCTTCAGTAGGGCCATACTGCAATCCCGAATAGTCGTGGCGAAACATGCTCTGCATGATCTCTTCGATTAAAGGTACGGGAAATGCTTCTGCGGCAGGAAACCCTCCGGCAAAGGAGATCACGTTAGTATCTTCTGTCAACTTAAAAGCATCTCGAATATCCGAACCCTGCATATCTCCTACTCGCTCCGCGTAATAACGTTCCATCTGTAACATGCTTCACAGCTCCTTCTACTGATTAAAATCAAAAATCCCGCCCCTGTTGCCAGAGACGGGATTCCCGCGGTACCACTCCAGTTGCTAGCTACTACTAGCCCCTCACCCTCTAGCCAAACACCTACCAACTGTACAGTTAGTAGCACCTCCGGCTAGAGCACCCAGTTAACGGTGGGTATCCGGCCTGTTTGTAGCCATTGGCCTTCACAGACTGCTCAGGGGGGGCCCGACATCCCGGTTCGGAACTTTTCCACCAACTAGTTCCTCTCTAGAGAACCCGCAGAAAGCTTCATCCCCATCATCGCTACGCATATTATGCTATGGGAGGATCAGAAAACCTCCGCCCCTAATGGGACGGAGGTACCGTGTTACCACCCATTTTCGTCACTAGCTCACGCCAGCAACCTCATGATGCAATCCTGCATCGTTGTTAACGGAGTTGCATCTCCGGTGATCCCTTACCAGCATAGTACAATCATGCTGTTCGGACACAGCTCAGGGGTGGCCTTCAGCTCCCGCCAAATACCGCCTCTCACCCTCTGCGGTTCGCTCAAATCTGGCTTAAGAGCCTACTCTTCCCTTCATCACCTTACTATCCCGATGTTGCTATTATACTAGCCAAGTCCGCGGCTGTCAAGCCCTTCTTCCCATCAGCTCAAAACCAGCCAAAACCTCGCACCCGGTGCTATTCGCCCTGCTCTGCTGCATAGGAAGCAGAAGAAATCGTGTCACCCATACCTACAGTGCTCACCGGGTGGGGCACAATATGGGCCGGTGTTACCACTAGATAATGATCGTCAAATTCAAGATAGCCATTGGTTAACAAATCCGATGCCTTGGGATGCTCGTCCTGAAGCTCTGCTGCAAGTCCTGCCAGCTCCCTGAACCCTATATCGGACAATGCTAACTCACTTGCTTCCTCGAGTTTCGCACATTCGACATAGCCCCCATACTGGGCCTTCATAGCGTTAACTCCCGAAGCAAAAAGACAAGACTGTCGTACACCCTCCATAGACACTGGGTAAGGCTTCTTTAAGATCAGCACATAGTATCCTAGGTTATGCAGATGAATTCGATCAAGTTTCATATGCCTAAATAGGGCTAAAGCACCTTTGTACAAAGTGTAAGCCCGCTCATCATCTTCTATGGCCTGCATCTCGGCCTCATACCCATACTCCCGCAGTACTCGCTTAATCTCATTCTCATTGATACCGAAACTCTTAATCTCCTGGCAAATCGTCTGTAGCATCTTGGGCTCAAGCTCAGGCCGTTTCATAGGCACATACTCAAAATGAATAACAAGTTCGGGATTCCGCTTTTTCAATCCATGTAACTGTTTGACAGAATCCTCCATGAATTCATCAAAGGTACGTCCGCAACTGTTCATGGGCTCAGCGTAGTGGTAACCAGCCATAAATGCCACATCAATATTCTCACCTAGCTCTGGCAAATGTTCGGCGGTTTCCTCATCGAAGGACATAACCGATCCCTTGGGGCGAGTGGCCAAAATTACGCGATTAGCCCTGGGTGTAGTTACAGTCTCCCCGCCAAAGGTGACAGCTTCGCCCTTGGCATACTCAAAGATCCAGTTAATCTTGGTCTCATCAGATGTCCTCGCCGCCTTAGAAACCGGCTGAATATCCAACTTGCCATTGACCAAAACAGGTGTGCTTACACCATCAACAAACAAACGGGCCTGCTTAGGCGAAAGCAATGGGGTATAAACGGTCGAGGCCGCCCCTAGCGTAGCCATTTGGTTGGCGATGATGCCAGCCTGACCACCCATGTTCTCCCGAGCACCTACGAAGTGCTCATCAAGCCAATCTAGAAGGGAAAGATCTTCCAAGACTATATGAAAGGACTTGCCCCCAGCTAGGCAGTCCTTAAGAATAATCAGAAGATCCTCTTTACTTCTAACGGCAGTTATGTCCTCAGCCTTACCATTAGCCACCTTCTGCCAAGAGATAGTTGCATCTCCAGTCTTTATGTTATCCATTAAGGGGCCGGTAACGTGAACTACCGCATCAATATTGGTGTTAAATGCAGCAAGTACTCGGGCTCGAATCTGCCGTTGGCAGGCTTCCCGCAAGTAATCGTGCCACAAATTTCTATCTACCAAAGCGCTTCCCTCCACACATAGTAATGTGGGAAACCCAGGAATCCTGACTCCCCTAGTTCATCCTTCGACAATATCATAGTTTCCCCTGCCGGAACCTCCCACGACCTAGCATTCTATTCCAGAATACTCTATCCCTAGATATGCCGCAATACTAGAGGAGCTCGCCATCGGTGACATTACCTAAGTAAACGCTGGTCAGCCATTTACTAGCTATCTCACGGGCCCGCTTTAAGGTAGATACAGGAGTCGGAGCAATGTCTAGCCTGTAGTTGGGATAGTAGCGGGAAAAATGTACAGGAGTCTCCCCTCCAAGGTTGTCCCTTATCCAGCGGGAGAAGCCGGCCAGACTTTCATCATCATCGTTGTGACCGGGGATCAATAAGTACGTAACCTCTATGTGACACATATCCCCAGCAACCTGGGCATTATCTAGTACTGGCTGCAGGCGTCCACCGCAAAGCTTGCGGTAGAATTCATCATCCCAACCTTTAATATCTATATTGACAGCGTCAATGTGGGCAAGAAGCCTTTGCCAAGGCTCCATAGATATGTATCCGTTGGTAACTAGCACTGTCTTGAGCTTGGCAGCTTGGACTTGTTTTGCGGTATCGAGGATAAACTCATACCACATCAGTGGTTCATTGTAAGTGAAGGCAACTCCAACACAACCCCGATGTAAATATTCTTGAGCAAGCTCTACAACTGCCTCCGGGGTGATATGCCTAGCATCACCTGTTCTTTGGGAGATCTGCCAGTTCTGACAGAACTGACAGCGTAAATTGCAACCAAAAGAGCCCAGAGACAGGATTGTACTTCCTGGGTAGAAATGAAATAATGGTTTCTTCTCCATGGGATCGAGAGCAATTGAACTAACAGCGCCATACCCTGCCGCAATCAATTCCCCACCTTGGTTAATCCGAGTCCGGCAGATACCTGCCTTTCCCGGCAATACAAGGCACTGATGGGGACATAGACTACAGCGAACTCCCCCATTTTCTCTCTGGTAGTAACTTGCCATTCTACCGGAAAGCTCCATCCTCATCACCCCTCCCCCATGGTGCTTCCCGTGTTGCCCGAGCCTGATACGTGGTCTATAGGCAACGGTGGGACATCATGACTATAGATAGCGTTGCACTGAAAAGCGAAAGAGCTTTACATCCTCATTTTGCCCAATACCCGCTTTACTCCGGGCGATGGACACCTGCTGTGCCACGCTATCAATACCCTCTAGATCTGGTAGTAAGAGACCCTTTCGCCTACCCGCCTCCACGATGACGCCGTAGCGCTTGGGGTCTAGATCATCCAGATCATCCACAAGCTCCGGTGGGCCCAAAACATCTACTGAATACGATAAATCCTTTAATTCATCGGGCGCTATCGGGTCAAACCTAGGATCAGCAGTAGACGCTTGCCCGGCAACATAGACTACTTCACTGACTAGATCTGGCTTGGTCGGGCCTATAGTGCCAATGCACCCCCTAAGTTCACCGTGTTTCTTGATGGAGACAAATACCCCGGCAGAAACAGGGAGATCCTGTGGTAGATTCACCCGGGTGCATTCGGGCACCGCCTCATCTTTGGCCAAGGCTTCTACTGTTTTTCGAGCTAACCTAACAAGCACATGCCCATTGACATGCCCAGTGGCATGCTCCTTACATACCGTAGACGAAGGATTTCCTCCCAAGCCACTAGACCCTGGCATGCTATCCGGATCACTCCTAAGGCAGCTAGGTACCTGCTGCCCGATAGAGTGCATTACACACACGCCATATCCAACTCCATAGGGCCCCTCATAGGACAAAGGTATGGTAACAAGATCATCTTTGTCCCAACATCCTAGTAGCATAATCAGCGAACGATATCCACACTCACCAGCCTCTTCCAGGAGCTCGATATCAATATCTAACAGACCCTCTACATTACCTTGCTCGAGAAAATGCCACAGGGTTTCATCAAAAACTTTGCCTTGGGGCGTGTAGCCGTTAGGAGCATCCTTTGTCAGCCTATGGGATAAGTCACCACTTGCGATGACAACTCCTCTACGACCCATCCTATGAATAGCTTGACGCAGGACCGCCCCAAATTCGTACAATTCCCAGGGCGGCAGAAATCCCATACCCATAGCCAGTATTGGAGTATGGACACCCACTTGATCCAGGTAATAGAGGGGAACCAAAGTGGCATAATCAAGCCGGGGCGACCAGCCATATGTCCGAATCACGGGCCAATCGACTCTTCTTAACGGGTAGTCCACTGTCTTACCTTCCTCGAGCAACGCTTCTAGAAGTTCAAGATCGTTATCATAGCTTAGTGCTATGTGACTTGCGCCAAATTGCCCAAAATCCCCCTCCAGGGTCTCTATAGCCCGAATCCCAATCCCATCAGGTAGTAAAGGTCCATGGGGGCTAATCACAACCACCACATCGGGTTCGAGGCCCTTCACAGTTTCTGCCAAGCACATCATCGCTTGGAGGGTATTCTCTACACCGGCCAGCGCGTCTAGGCCTATCTCTGGAATAAGTAGCGGAGGGTGGGGTGCAAGGGCACCTAATAGAACTTCGCCCATGGTCTTGCTACTCACTCATTACACCTCCTAAGAAATTAACCACGAAAACTCATTCATAGATTATCTTCTCCACATATGGGGATGTAATAGCCCCAAGCAACCCACCATAATCCAGCCTAAACTCCAAAGTGTCTCCGGGCTTCACCACATCTGATGCCTTGTCCACAGCTAAGATAGTATGATCACTAGTCATGCCTACAACCTCAATTGCTTGATCTCTTGGATATAAGTGGCCAGCACCTAGATCCTGTCTACCTAAGGCCACAATAGCCCGCTGGTGGGTACCATAGTCCTTAAGGCTAAGTTCCTCATCAAAGGCATTGTATCCCACCACTCCTTGAGGTAAGCTTGGCTTTCTGGCCACTTCGATAACTTCTGCAAAAAGTCTAAAACCATCCTGCCTTAACCCGGTGATTGACTGCTTGGTGAGGACATCCCGACCTAGCAAGATGCTCTCTCCAATCCGCAAATGGGAAGGCAAAGCGATACCCGGCCATTGATCATCGATGATCAGTCCCAGGCAACTACTATTACCTGCGGAAAGAAGAGCCTTGGAGCCGGAAAAACCACACCCATAGGCCAAACCCGCAAGCTCTGCAATTGCAGCAGGGGTAGGTACTACCCCCGCAAAACAGGCCATATTAGTGCCAAGGCCATGGACACGCACTCCTGGCAAGTCGCAAATGGCTGCGAGTAGGCCCTCCAAATCCCCAGGCATTACGCCTTCCCGGCGATCCCCCATTTCCACCATGGGAATCACGTAAGCTACCCGCCCCTGCACTGAGGCACTTTTTGATAGCGCCTTAATCGATTCCACGCTGGAGCAAAGAAAAGTATCAGCTATAGCCACTGCCTCTGTCATCTCTCCAAGGGTGGGGGCACGAAGTAGCATCATGGACGCGCCGATACCACTACGACGCAGTCTTGCTAGATTGGCTAAACGGGAATCGGCAATACCGGCCACACCCCCTACAAGCATGGCCCGGGCGACCGACGGAAGCCCACAGACACCCTTAGTTACACCAATCACTTCAACTCCCACAGTGTGACACAGCCCTACTATGGCTTTGGTATTGTGGCAAATGCTCTGTATGTGTATCTCAAGGTAAGGCAAAGCTAAGTACCTCCCCGGGTCCAAGCCTTCATCCAGCGCTTGGTTTAACGCCTCAATATATTGCTCGATTGGTAGTATCGCAGAATGCCGTGGTAAATAGAGTTAGCAACTCTTTCTTGGTAGGTGGGATCCACCAATAGCTTTGCTTCCTTGGGGTTAGATAAAAAGCCCACTTCCACCATCACTGCAGGCATCCTAGTATCCTTTAGCACCCGATAATCTCCGGCATTGGCCTGCCGCCGATTAGGACCGAGCCGTTTTACAAGCTCAGTTTGAATAGCTATGGCTAAGCGCTTACTTTCCTCCCGCCCAGGATAAAAGAAAACTTGGGCACCGGACCAGATAGATTGGGGAAAACTGTTGCAGTGAATACTTATGAACAGATCGGCCTCGGCCTTGTTGGCCATATCAACTCGCCCGATCAAATCTTGTCTTTTACGATTGATGAGACCGCCATTGGGAATCGGATGTTTTATGTTATCCCCATCCCGAGTAAAAAGTGTATATATGCTAGCCTGATTGAGAAGCCGCCCTAGATGCTCGGCAATGGCCAGGACAATGTCCTTCTCCAATGCCCCATGGACAGACACCGCACCGGGATCATAGCCACCATGGCCCGGGTCAATTACAATCAACCGCCCCGAGATCCTCTCCCGCAACAATCCGCTGGTAGGCCTAAAATCCCGCCACCTACCAAATGATGTAGCCATTAGCCCGACAACAATTAACCCCAGGAAGGCGCAGATCACCCCTTTGCGGGTGATCCCAATAACCACCACTGGCCGTGCCATCATACCAGCCCCCAGTCTGTATCAAGGCCGCCCGGCAAGGGGCAGTTCCCATCTACAGACTTATGCGGCAGACAAAGACATTATTTAAGATTAAGGATCTAGATATGGGCGGCAAACACCCGATACCCACCACCCTTATCGATGGTTTCAACCCTACCATAGTGGTTATTTAGATGCTTCTCCAAACTACTAGCACCCTGCTTGGTACGAATCACAACACAAAGCATACCTCCTGGGGCCAGATGCTCCTTAGCCTCAGCCAGCAAAGGGTAAATAATCTGCTTGCCGGCCCGAATGGGAGGGTTAGTGGCGATTAGAGAAAAATCCCGCTCCGGGACAACAGCGAAGCCTTCACCCCAGCGAACATCGACCTTTACACCATTTAATCTGGCGTTCTCCTTAGCGATCTCCACTGCCCGGCGATTTACATCCACCATGATTACTTCGAGTTCCGGCTCCTCTTTGGCAGCGGTGATACCCACAGGGCCATACCCGCAACCCAAATCAAGTAGTCTGCCTTGCTTAGGCAAAGGCAGAGCATCAATCAAAAGACGGGTACCGCGATCAACTCTAAACCGGGAAAAAACCCCGGCCTCGGTGAAAAACTTGTACTCCACCCCCCGCAATCGAGCCGCGATCTCCATCTTTCCAGATGGTGATGCAGGTTCAGCTGTAAAATAATGTTCTTGTTCCATATCGTGCCCCATTGCGTCCCCTACCTTTGCCATAGCTAAGCTTCATAGAGATTAGCCAAATCGTCAACATCCCCGATAAATAAAGAACGCCCTAATCGCTGATCATAGTTTGTCCATCTTTGGCCGGGAGCACCGCTCTCAAGGATCTCCATGAACTTGCTCACTTGACCATCGAGATTGTCGGCGTGGTGCAATATGCAAGCTTCCACTGTCTGTGGCTCCTTAGGCGAGCCCCATGCCAACTCACCATGGTGACTAAGTAGCATATGACAGATGCGCAGGGCCATTTCCTTGGGAAAATCCGGCAAGGTCTGTATCATATCACTAACTAGCCTGTAGCCCATGGACACATGACCTAAGAGACGACCCATATCGGTAATCTCAATGCCTGCCCCTAAGGCGTATTCCTCCACTTTTCCCACATCGTGTAAAAGGGCCCCAGTCACCAAAATGTCTCGATCCACCTTGGGATACAACTGAACTACGGTATCACAAACCCGCACAACATTCAGGGTATGCTCCACTAGCCCCCCCACATAAGCTTGGTGCATGGAGCGGGCAGCGGGAGCCATCCCGAAATCCTCTAGGAATTCATCGCTGAAGACCGCCTGCAACAGCCGCCTACAATCCCCATCAGTGACGCTATCTATTAGTCCCACCAGCTCCCCAAGCATTGCCTTGCGATCCCGGGTGCTAGTAGGTAAGAACTCTTCCTTTGAATACTGGCCCGGAAGTGGCTTAAGCACAGAGCTACACACAATCTGTAGACTCTCTCGAAAAACGGCAACCCGGCCCTCAACCTCTAGTACATCACCTACTGCTAGCTCCGCAGCCAGCTTCTCTCCCTGCTCCCAAACGATACCCCTAATATCACCGGTCTTATCGGATAGCTGCATTAACAGAAAGCGTCCCGGTTTCGAGGAAAAGGGGATAAGCTCTTTGCGAGTCAGCAAATAGTGACCTCTGACATTATTTCCTTCCAACATGTCCTTAATCTTCATGGTAAAAATGGGCCTACTTTAACTTGCACCCAGGCACGGATGCGGCCCAACACCTCCTCAGATTCCACATAGCGCTTAGGATTAGCTACTATGCTCCCACCTTATCTTTCTGCTAATTCCTCTATGCTAGATTATCTACTGACTTCCACGAGAGTTCTGCCTAGAGAGCTCACGACTCTAGTCGTGGGTAGTTGACTCTACACGGGGACCCATAAGATAGGTTAACATACAAGTCCACAAGGCGCCCGGATTCCAGCCTAGATCCCGCCACCCCTAGGATTCTACTCCCTATTAATTCATAGGGTCTGCAACAAGCCCAGGAGTCGCACAAGGGTCTGTAAATCCCGGGAGTTGTGTAGAAGCACCATCTCAAGCAAGGCCGGCTCTTGATCCATAACAAACTCATAATATACCTGGGGAATCATATAGCCAGGGATATCACCTACACGATAGGTATCGAGCAGATATCTTTCTACAGTAGTTAGGCGGCAATCCGGTAGTAACCCAGTGTAGTGTTGCCTTACGTGGCGGAGCAAGTCAATATGAAGCCCCGGACGCAGTTCGTTGCCAAGATAATAGCGCAAACGACCGTTTAGAAAGGGCTGGTCAAAGGCTCGACCATTATACGAGACCCACACAGGGCGATTTCCCAGAATATCTGCTGCGGCGTCTAGGGCCCCGATCTCTTCTTCAAACCCCCGGGCCAAAAACTGCTTCAAGTGGGGCTTTCCCTGCTCAAAGTACATTAAGCCAACTAAAAAAAGCGGCTGGGTAGAGCACAAACCAGTGGTCTCAAGATCAAAAAAGACAAATTCCTCCGGTTCATACAGCCGAGCCAAGTCCCAATCCGATGCACCCCTGCGGGCAAGTTCCCATGCATCCCGGGCTTCGATGGCACGGAGCACATGCTTTGCCTCGGTTTGGAATCTCTTCGTTTCCAGTAATCCATCTACCCAGACAATCCCCTCGGCCTCAAGCCGCTGGGCAGTCTTGGGCCCAATCCCTCGAACCAACTGCAATTGCCTTCGCAATCTATTTGCATCACCTAGCAAAGGGGGGAACTCTACAGGGGGAGATTCTTCCAGAAGATAATAGGTACTATGGCCATTGTGGTTAACAGATCCTCTAGAGAATTGGGCAGTTAATCTGGGCCCATGACCCCAGGTTGATCTAGCCCTGACACCACCTGCCTCTTGGTGGGATCGCAGGCGCTTGGCTAAATTGGACGCCAATTCCCCATCCCCTTCCCATGATCCTAGGGGCTAGAAAGCCCCTGCTTCTCCAAATGCCTTAGCTCATCTTTAGCCTGGGCTAAGCTGGGATCCAGTTCCAGTGCCTTCACAAAGTGCTCTTTGGCCTTAACCAGCCGAAACTCAGCGCTATAAGCCATACCCAAATGGTAATGGACTACGGCCCGGTCCCAAGGTCGCTCTTCATCCCCCATTAGATCAAGTGCCTTGGTAAATTCTAGAATTGCATCCCCATACTCACCTAACTTGTAATATGCCCATCCCAATGTATCTCGGAAAGCACCATTACCAGGCGATAGTTCCACGGCTTTTTGAGCCATCTCCAGAGCCTTCTGCAGGTAAATGCCATTATCTACGTAGATGTAAGCCAAATTGTTATATCCCAAAGGCTCTTCGGGAGCCAGCATAATCACTTGCTCAAACTCGGCAATTGCCCCCGCCTCATCACCACTTTCTATATAAGCATAGCCTAGATTAGAATGGGCAGCAACATTGTATGGATCGATGGCAACAATTTTCTGGAACTCCTTTATAGCTGACGAATAGTTGCGGGAGGCCAAAAAGGCAGCACCTTTAGCAAAGGCTGTTCTCAAGATTTCAAATTCTTCCACATAGAAGAGCTCATCAGGTAGGGAGACATTGAACTGAAGATCAGAAAACTGTTGGGCCATGGCCAAACGGCTTCCCTGCACACATACTTCCTTGGGAAACCAGATGTTATCATTGAAGCGAACTAGCTTCATGACCATTCTAGCCTCTTCTGGCCCCATCTCCACGACCTCAGCAACCATCCCCGTGATTTGACCATTGGCATTAGCATCAATGGAGGTAGCCTTAAACTCTACAGATGCAAAAGGAGTGCCAAGGCCCGTAACCCGCAAAGGCAGCCAACTGACAGAATCTATCCAAAAGACTGTGTTCTCCCAAAGGTCGGGCCGGGTCTCTGCAGGCTTTAGTTCCACCGTATATACCAAGCGATCAAGATACTCTTCTTCACCGGATAGGTAACCTTGACCACCTAGGGACAGTCGCTCTAGTGATGCCAAAACTAGATCCGTAATCAAAGGAAAGCCTAAATGTATGGGATCATGGATAATGCGGGGCCGTGTTGCTCCCTGGAGGTATTGGGCCACCATGTCGCCGTCGGTAATAATCGTGGACGGATTAGTTGCCCCTGGCTCCAGGTAATCTAGGCGTAAATGCTCCCGATTCTTGACCATCAAATCGCCAGTGAGTAGCTGTAGACCAATCTCACCTTCATGGACAGAAAAGGTCACTGTGCCAGTCAGATTCTTGGCCACATTGAACTGCCCTGCCATTTTTGCGAGAACGCTATCACCATCAAGACCAGTGCTACTCGTGGCGGCTAAAGCAGGTACTCCACCCAGGCCATAAACAATGACCACAGCCAAACATAGGGCAACTAGAACGCTCAGCTTCCGAATATGGAAAACACCCAACTTGTCATCTCCCCCTAAAGTTTAGTCAGGGTAGGAACCCGCCACCCCCAAAGATTTTGCCCAGACCATCTCTTACCTAACACGAATGTCAGCAACAGAATCCAAGACATACGTGGGCACTATATCCGATGCCTCCAAAGTGCCACGATTTGTCACCCCGGTCATGACCAAGGCTGTAGCCAAACCGAAATCATGGCCCATGAGGATATCAGTCTCAATGCGATCCCCCACCATTAGGCACCGGGCAGGTGCAAGGCCCAGCACCCCTAGAGCTACCTCAACAGTAATGGGACTTGGCTTCCCTACAATCAACTCAACTTTCTGCCCTGAAGTACCCTCCACCGCCCCAATCACCCCACCGGCATCGGGGATCTCGCCCCCCTCCACCGGGCATGTTCGATCACCATTAGTGGCAATCAACCGGGCACCTTTCTTGACACACTGCAAGGCTCGATTGAGCTTAGCGTAATGGAAAGTACGGTCAAAAGACAAGATGACATAATCCACTCGGTAATCATTGTGCTCCGGCTCTAGAGTATAGCTGATCCCGGCCTCATCTAGATCATTTAAAAGTGCTTGCTCACCCACCACATAGCACAAGCAATCCGGTGAATGGGTCTTTAGGTACTTACCTAGCACAAAGGACGAATTAATCACACTATGGACATCGGTAGGTATACCCAGTCTCGTCAGCTTTGCCGCGTAATCATAACGGGTTTCAATGGGTTTATTAGATAGAAATAAAACCTGCCTGCCCGCCTCCCGCAGTTCCCGTATGATGCGATCCGCCCCCGGCAGAAGCCTTTCACCCAAATAAATGGTTCCATCTAGGTCAAAAATGTACCCATCGTACAATTGCATATCACTCAAAATCCCCTCTACCCTTTCCTCTGCCCCCCAATATGTATATCAACACCGCTTTTTGGACCACTCCCAAAGCTCCACCCGGCTAGTGGAAACAGCCACGGCGGGACTATCTAACACCGCCCGAAGCTCCGCAACTGTCTCCACCAGTCCCCCTGCAATAATGGGAGGCATGGAAGCTACCGGCAATTTGTGTCCTAAATACGGAAGAACCAAAGCCGGCAATATCTCCACAGCGTCAGGTTCACTAGAACGCAAGATGTTTAGCCCCGTCCTTACTGCCTCAGAGTCCAAGGCAAACAGTCGCTGAATAGCCAATAATCCTGCATCCTTTGCCGCCCGAATCAGATGACTCCTAGTCGTCACAACTCCATCTAGAGGCACTCGCTTCGCAAGATAATCAACCGCGACCTGATCTTTGCCTAATCCCGGGATCAAATCAATGTGCACAAAAGCTGTGGTATCCCCTTTGGCCTTAATAGCTCGGACCACTTCATCCAACTCCAAGATCGTACCACCGAGAATGAAAAAAACCTGCATGCCTTTGGCCAATGCCAATCTAACCGCCGAAGCATCTCGCAAACCGGCAATCACAGGATTTTGCTCCAATTTATCAAGTAAAGAATCTCTGTCGCTACTCAACTCTAGCACATCCCTCCCCTAAGGGCCCCCTCGTCCGCCATATAACGCGTTTTTCCGTGATCACCACATCGACTGGCACATCATGGGACGCTGAGGGCACTCTTTCTACTAGCTGCACATCGAAACACACTCCAACCTTGCACGCACAATCCGCCTTAGGCAAAAACCGATCATAATAGCCACCACCATATCCAATCCGCCGTCCCGTTCCATCAAAGGCGAGCCCAGGGACGACCACCACATCCAAGTCCTCTGGCAAGATTGCTTCACCAATCCTAGAAGGTTCAAGTATGCCCCAATGGCCCGGGACCGCCTCGGCTCTACTATTGATTGGATAAAGGGCAAGCTCTTTCGTGGCAGGCAAACAGATAGGTGCCACCACCAACTTACCCAACTCCACCCCACGCTCCAGCAAAAGCCAAGTATCAACTTCGCTACCAAAAGCTAGAAAGAGCATAATGGTGGTCGCCTCTTGGACCACTTCTAGATCAAAAAACCGCTCCATAATATCATGACTAAACCTCTGGCGTTTTGCCTGTGGCAATCCGTTGCGCAACGCCAGAACTTGCTTACGCATAACATCCTTGTCCTGCATGGATCCTCCCCTTCCACAAAATCCAAGAGACAAGTCTCTCCCCAAACCCCTAGGTCCGTAGGATCGCCAAACTAACGGGGGCGAACCATGGATATGGCCAAGTGCTTTTCACTTAGTTGCTCCTCGAGACACCGCTCCACATCGTCTAGGGTGAGCTGCTGCAATATATCTAGATAGGAAAACAAAGAGCTGCCCTTTAGATGGGTAGAGATGAAATTGCTAGCGATAAACTCCAGGGAATTAAAGGCATAAAGGAAGCTACCTATTGATTTTCTTTTTTGCCTGGCAAATTCCTCCTGGGCAATACCGTTTTCCCTGGCTTCCTCAAGGCCAACCAGCACCGCCTCCACCAGTTGATCGGGCTCATCGGTGGAACCCCCGAGAATGGCATGGGCAAAAGTCTCTTCGGCAGTATAATATGTGTCAAAACTATCATCAATGAGTCCCGCCTCATATAGACGATTATACAGTCCCGATGTCTTACCAAACAGAATCTGCAAGGTCAAACTACTGATTAGTTGTCGCTTAAGCAGCTCATCCTTAGCCTTGAGCACGATATCCTTAAACCCCAGATAACATAAGGGGCGAGCAACAGCCATCTCCGTCCGCACCTGGGACTCCCTAATACTTGCAGGCTCAGTGGGATAGACCCGACGTAATGCCCCGAGGGCTTCGTAATTGCCCTGTGCTAACTGCTCCTCTGCTTGTTCTACTATCGCCATAGGCTCCACAGCCCCAACGACAAAGAGCACCATATTCTGAGGATGATAAAACGTACTATGGCATTGATACAGAATTTCGGGGGTGATCAGGCCCACGGAGGTAACAGTACCGGCGATCTTCTCCCGTACAGCATTACTATGATAGAGAGCTTTGAGGAGGTTTGAAAACCCTTGGTAGGCTGGGTTATCCTCATACATTGTAATCTCTTGTGCAATAATCCCCTGTTCCTTTTCCACGCTTTCCTGGGTGAAATACGGTGTTTGCACAAAGCTTAAGAGAGTACTTAGGCATTCGTTGAAATTATCTGTCGTAGAAAACAGGTAACTAGTCAGAGCATAACTTGTGTAGGCATTGACCGAAGCCCCTAAGGTAGCAAAGATCTCAAACACATTGCCCTTGGGCCCTTCAAAGAGTTTGTGCTCAAGAAAATGGGCAACCCCTGCCGGCGTGGTTGTAACAGTCCCTTGACCAGGGGTGACGAAGCTTGTATCAATGGAACCGTATCTTGTGGCAAATACAGCATATTTCTCATTGTAATCAAGTTTTGGCATCACATACACATCTAGCCCTACAGAAAGGCGGCCATGATAGATTGTCTCCTTGAGCACCTCACTGGAGAGTGTCTGTAGCCCCATGTTTGTCTTGGTTATGCCCATTAACTCTTACCTCCTGTAGGGATAGCGCCGTTAGTGTGGGCCATCTGGCCTTGCAGAAAATAGATGGTGTCTAGCTGCAGAAGCCTTCCCTGTTCTACTAAATCATCTACAGTTACTGCCCGAACGGCCGTGACCACTTCTTCCAGATCCCGGCGTATGTCATGGATAGTCTCGACTAGACCCCGATCGATAATAGCGATGGCACTATCTTGCATGGTCAGCAAACCATTGATTAGGCCCTGTTTCGTTTTGTCCAGCTCATCGAGGGTGATCGCTCCCCTATTCATCTCCTCAAATTGATGCATGATGATTTCCACTGCCTCATTGTATCTATCTGGAGGAATACCGGCACTGATCATTAGAAACCCCTTAGTTGCATCAATGCGGGCTGAGACATAGTAAGCTAAGCTTGCCTTCTCCCTGACGTTAGTGAAAAGCTTAGCATGGGGAAAACCGCCTAAAACACCGCAATAGACAAGTAGTTTGTAGTACTCCGGTGACCCGTAGGTGACGGGAGTTCGATATCCCAGAAATAGTATCCCTTGCTGCAGATCGCCTAGCTCTGTTGCGGTCTTCACTTCGGAGGGAAAAGGCCACTTTGCCCCAGGAGGTATGGGTCTATATCCATCCCGTATCCCGGCTAAATCATCTAGCCATTGATCCTCTAGTATCCCAGGCTCTACATCCCCCACGACAAATATGTCAATGGGACTATGGGCCATTAATCTTCGATAGTGCTCCAGTAACCCTTGACAGGTAATGCCTGAAAGCTCCTCCAAAGTGCCATATTTATAGGTAGCAAAAGGCTCCCCCTCGAACATTGTCTCTAGAAATCTTTGCAGGGCATAGCCCCGCTTATTGTCGATTAGGCCTCGAATCCGATTCTCCAAATTGGTCTGCTCCTGAACAACGTAGGGCCCGTAAAAACCGTCACCTTCCACCCGGGGTCTAGTAACTAGTTCGCCTAGGGTAGCCATGCCTTGATGGACTAGGCCTAATCCTTCTCCTAGATAGGAGTCATTGGCTATTTCGAAATAGTACTCCACTAAATGGCGCTCACCGATCTTGGTCACATCGGAGCCAAAACGAGCACCATAAAGATCTGCCAAATCGGCGGCAATAGCTTGCATAGTGGGAAATTTTGTACTTCCCCGGGCGATTACCATGGGCACCAATGCAGTTAAGGCAGCATCATGCTCAAGTGCAGTCTGAACATAGACCCTACAAGTCACAGTTTTGAACTTCTCTGTGGGCATAAGATGAAGTTGCACTCCATCGGTGATGCTTTTTGTCTGGAACATTTGCTTAAACCTCCTTCCCCTTTATTGTCCCTTGGCTTTGGTTCCATATGCGCCCACCTAACCAAGGGCCTACTACCTACAGAAAACTCAAAGGCGGCGATTTTCCCACTCTTTAAGCTTGGAAGCACCACCTTTCGATATCATGAATAGAATATCTAACAAATCTCCCTTGCTTGCCTCTCCCTACTTACCTAAATGGAAGGAGATCGATCCATGGATAGGTCCGAAGATATCCTGTCAAATGCCCGCCAAATGCTTCAGGAGGAGATCAATATCCTGCAGCAGAATTTACACGTCCTAAAGAAACGCCTTGCGCAACTAGATAAGATCCTTGGCAGTTCCGCTACTAATGCGCCCACCCGAACGATTAGTGACGCCTTAATCGATATCCTGCAATCTAGCCCTGAACCCTTAGCTACAGCCGATATTGTGCAACGTTTTCAGGCCTTAGGTATTTCCCAAAGGGCCAAAAATCCCCATAACAGCATCCAGGCCTTACTCCACCACCTCAAAAAGGCTACCCCTCCCAAGGTATTTCAAGATCTAGCTACAGGTAAGTGGTACGCTCCGGGCCGTTAATATCGAGACCCGTGATAAGCTTGTATAATCACTACCCCTAGTGTATACTTTAAATCGTGAAACGCTAGGTGAGCTAGATTCATCATAGGGAGGTGCCCGGCATGAAGGAACAGGTACAAAAGGTCCTCGATGAGATTCGCCCGCAGCTACAGGCCGACGGCGGTGATGTGGCTTTGGTGGATGTGGAGGACGGTATAGTTAAGGTTCAGTTACAGGGGGCTTGTGCTGGCTGTCCCATGTCTACCATGACACTAAAAAATGGCATCGAGCGACTACTTAAGCAGCGGATTCCCACTGTCAAAGAAGTAGTTAACGTCAGATAGAACTACAAGGCCCAATTCAAGTACTGGAAAGCGAGATGCATTTTCGGTGTCTCGCTTTTTGGTACTTAGAAATACTAAGGCCAGAGGAGGCCCTCAGGTGTCAGATCTAAAAAGCCAAGTAGTTAATTACACTAAGCACCTGGGGTTTGATCTAGTTAGAATCGCTGATGCTAGCCCCTTGGAGGATGCCGGTACTAGGCTAGCAAAACAGCTAGAGGCAGGGTTTCACAGCCCTTTAACTAAGCACAGCCCCAAGGAGCGGACTACCCCCACATTGCTTTTACCGGGGGCGAAGAGCGTGATCATGGTGGGGATGGCCTATAGTGTGGAGCTAGATCATGCCCCAGACCGCATCCCAGGGGATCAAACACCCCGTGGCCTGCTTTCCCGCTATGCATGGGGCCAAGATTACCATCGGATCATGGGCCCACGCCTCAGGGAACTAGCAGCTTATCTAAATGTACTCGCGCCTGATACCACTAGCCGCGTCATGGTGGATAGTGGTCCCTTGGCAGAAAAGGCCATGGCCTACAGGGCAGGCCTTGGGGTATATGGCTGGAACTCGTGCATTATTACAAGAAAATGGGGGTCATGGGTGTTTCTCGGTGCCATAGTAACTGATCTAGCCCTGGAGCACGACTCTTTTCATGGAGGGACTTGCCAAGAATGCGGGCGCTGCATTAAGGCCTGCCCCACCGGTGCCATTGTGGCTCCCTATGTAATAGATGCCAGTCGTTGTCTATCACAGATTACCCAAACTAGAGGCATAATGCCTACTGAGTTTCGCCAGGCTTTGGGCACACGTCTATTTGGCTGTGACACCTGCCAAGCCGTCTGCCCCCATAACGAGCCAAACACAATCATTTATGGCAACCATGGGGAGTTTAGGCCCCACCCCTTCATCGGGCCCACTCCGCCCTTAGAGATGGTGGTAACCATGGATAACCCCACCTTTAAGAGTACCTTTGCTCAAACCGCTGCCGGTTGGCGAGGCAGGAAGGTGCTGCAGCGGAACGCCGTTATCAACTTAGGCAATACTGGCCAACCAACGGCTATCCCCTTATTGGTCAAAGCCCTTAGAGACCCCACTGAGCCTGTACAAACTGCTGCCATCTGGGCCCTAGGCGAAATCGGTATGGCTAACAACGAAAACGTCAAAAGAGAAACACAGAAGATCTTATTAGATGCCAAAACCCGCATCACATCTGGTTCTCTTCACCAAGAGATCCTATTCTCCCTCGACCGGATAAATAACTAGGATCCACCACGACCAATTGTGCTGACCTTAGGATCTTCTGAACTTAAGATTTCCTGACCTTAAGCTTATAATCGCCAGTTTCAATACTGACCTCCTGCACTGGCAGTTCATTTATGCTGGCCAATATCTCTTGGATGTTCTGTACGTAACCCGAACAGCCTTTCATGTCCCCAGCCCCTTCCCCTTGAGCTCCCTTGCTTTGGGCTAGATTATCTAGTTTTGGCCCTGCCATAGTGGCCTCCCATCGATCTGAAGTGATACTGGCCCAACCCTGCCTTGCATCAAGGAACTTACGGGCCACATCGGGGAAAAGCGTGTAGCTTAAGACATCTTCTTCGGATTGGGCTAGATCCCCAATCTCGTCTTTGGCTTTCTCATAACCGCTAGATAGTAGATCCGCGGGGCGACAGTTGATAATTGTGCCACCATTGGCCAGCCGGGACTGCAAAGCCGGTTCGATAGGTACCGGTGGTCTGCCGTAAAAACCCCGGGCGTAAAGTCTCACTTCATCGGGAATTACCTTATATCGGTCACCAGTCAGCACATTTAGGACAGATTGAATACCCACAATTTGGCTAGTTGGCGTAACTAGAGGCGGGTACCCTAGCTCTTGCCTCACCCGAGGGATCTCTGCCAATACATCGGGAAGTCGGTGACTGGCCTTCTGTTGCTGCAACTGACTCACCAAATTGGTGATCATGCCTCCGGGCACTTGGTGGGAGAAGACCTGCATATCAGTGATGCGTGTCACTCCTCTTTCGTAGCCATGACGTCGCCGAACCCCGTCAAAGTATTCGGCGATCTCAAAGAGCAGATCGATATTTAGCTTAGGATCAAAGGGTGTACCCCGTAGGGATCCCTCGAGAGTCTCCACAGCCGGCTGGGAAGAACCAAAGGCCAAAGGTGCTGTGGCAGTATCCACTGCATCAACCCCAGCCTCAATGGCTTTTAGGTAAGACATCATGGCGTGACCACCTATATAGTGGCTGTGCAGCTGTACAGGAATGTTTAGCTCACTCTTAAGAGCTTTGACCAAATCATATGCGACATAGGGCTCCAAAAGCCCCGCCATGTCCTTGATACAAATGGAATCCGCACCTAGATCCTGCAGTTCGAGAGCAAGGTTGACGTAAAGATCTAAAGTGTGAACAGGGCTTACAGTATATACGACCGTAGCCTGCACATCCGCACCGGCCCGGCGGGCCGCTTGGATGGGGAACCTTAAGTTCTCTATATCATTTAGAGCATCAAAAATGCGGATGATCTTAATCCCATTGGCTACAGCCCGATTCACAAAGCGCTCCACTATGTCATCGGGGTAGTGTTTGTACCCCAAGAGATTCTGACCCCGAAGCAACATCTGCAAGGGGGTGTTTTGCACGTGCTTAGCCATAGTGCGGAGCCTTTCCCAAGGGTCTTCATTAAGATATCTGAGGCACACATCAAAGGTTGCCCCTCCCCAGACTTCTAGAGAGCGGTAACCCACCCGATCTAGCCTATCTAGGATAGGTACCATATCTTCTGTGTGCATGCGGGTAGCCCACAATGATTGATGGGCATCCCGCAAAGTGGTATCAGTGACCCCAATGCGATGGCCTACCATCCCTACATCATCCTTTATCTAGTACCAAGGCACAATGTCTAACTTGCTGTCTATGATGGGACAGAATGGGCGGAAAGTCAAGGGATTACAACCAATTATACATTATACATACTTATCGTTCATAGCCCATCCCCGGATCCCCAGGATCAAGAAAGGCCGGGCAACCACCCCGGTCTTTCCTGTACCTACCCTATCAGTGGTTTTACCAATAGGTGGGTCCCATAGATCCCATTTGGTATTCAGACATGGAATCTTGGCAATGACATGGTTCGGGGGTGCCCGTCTCAAGCTGCACACCATGATCGTGATCTTGGTTGACAGTTGTCATACCATCGAACTGATGGACATGAAGACCACCACACATATGGATTGGCGGCCCAGTATAGATACTGTATCCGTGGGAGTGTTCTCGATCAACTGTAGAAATGCCTGCTATTCGATGTATATGACCTCCCATGGGTATTGGAATAGCTGGCCCAGAGGTGCCGGCTATTTGATGAATATGGTCTAGGGCTTCTTCAGTTGGCCCCACATAAGGATGCACATGATCCCTCATCCGATGCATGAGATCTACCTCCAGCTAATATGATGCTATACTCTATGCCGTGATTGGGAGATAGGTCCCTAGTCGGATAGCTAATGCGACCAAGAAGGTAGCAACTTCTCCAGCCCATTCCACAGATACTCACCAAACGGGGTAAGGACCTCTGCCCAGCTCCTTGTGGGTAGATCCTTTGTCTGTAGCCAGCTTAATACAAACCCCAAGGCCCACACTCCGAAAAACACCGCCAATTCCCGCCATAGTCTGTCCCGCAGGAGTCTAGGACCTTCATATAGCGCGATTCCACCAAAGACAACTATTACCCCAATCAGACCCAACTACTGTCACCTTCTCTCCGATAGCCCTAGTTCACCAAGGCCTGTATGGCGGATTCTAGCTGAGACCTTAGTTTCGATCTGTAGCTCCTGGAACCCCTGATCATTCCAGTTATCCCTAAGGCTCGCCCATTCCTTGGGATATTTCCGCCGGATGGCTCGACCAAAACCAAAAATATCTGAGGCAAGCTCCCTTTGGGTCTTCCGGAAAACCGCCTCGATCTCATTGGAGATGACTGTGGCCATACGTCGTTCCATAGAAGCTACCGCGCTTAGGGTGTTGGTCTTACCCAGGATGTCCTGGATGTCGCCAATGTTAGCATCAGCCTTCACTTCGATGACGATCTTAAACTTGCCATCCACCAGCTCGGGCTTCACCTTACTGCTTGCCCGCAGTAGTTCTAGACCCGCAAGCTTTTCCCCACCCTCGGGCCTTTCGATAACAATGATACCGCTATTGGCTTTGCCCATCACCCAGTTGTAACCTCGAGTCTCAGGCTTGTTTAGCCACCCCACTAGCTTAGCACCTTTGAAAACTGCAGCTCCGGTTACCCGGGGGGCTAAGGAAACATAGCGTCTTTCCACTTGCCCCCTAATATCTACATCTGGTAACCGATCAATCATCTCCACCCGAATTGCTACGGGTTCGATGCCCTCCCCAACCAAGGCTAATAAGAACTGATGGAGATCGATGTCCACCACAGTGGATAGCCCTCTGCGGCTGTTGTCCAGTATTTGCTCATAGGCTTTGGAGGCTAAACGCTCCATCTCCTGTTCAGTTTCGAGAAACTCTGACGCCATTCCATCTTGGACCACAGCCAGCTTCATAGTACGCCTAGCCTCAACATCCCTATCGAAAAAATCTAGCACATCCTCCAGTCCCTCTCGAGCCTGCGCTTCCCCGAAGACAAGCCACCGGTTATGAGGCCAATATAGTCGTCGCGACGATTGGCTAGCGAAGTTGCGAACTGCATCAAAGACCGTGTACCCCGTGCTACTCACCAGCCAGAAGGCCCGTTCTAGACTGGAGCCTCCCGTGCTGGCAACTGCCAAAGCGGTGGGTCTCGCTATCTGGACCGTCACCTGTACCTTTTCTGACTCCTGGGCTCTATCTACACCCACAGCTGAGACAAAGGCCAGTGACTCTACTTCCTGGAGATTCCAGCATCCACCCTGGAGCAGCACTATGATGCCAACGGTGATCCATAGATATCGCTTGCGTAATCCCATGCTCAGCCCCCTCTTTTGACCAACCGCTCCGCCATTCTACGAATTAGTGCCATCATGTAGAGAAATAGTGGAGTGGCGACAGTTACCAGAAAACTGATTGCCCCAAACCGTGGAAGGGTAGAAAAGCTAGAAAGGTCTATGGTACTCCTAAATACCCATAAAGCCAAAGCACCAACTAACGCGCCCACGGGATAAGCCAACACTCGCAGCTCCGATAGGCGAAACCATTGGGCAATCCCCAGCATAGCTGCCCATAGGAAAAGAGCTTGCTTCACACCGGCACTCAGCGTCCAGGCAACTAAGGGAATCACTTCGAGTCGCTCAGCCACCGACGATATTCGAATCACCCTACCAAGACTAAAGGCAGGCATGATCAAAGTAGACATGATGGGGCCAAATACTGCCGCCAAAACCGTGGCAAACCAAGTGAAAAGAAAGCCAGCTAGCAGGAAGGCATAGACTACCATTTTGCCCGCTTCCTGGGGCCTATCCATATAGGGAATCATCATGGTCATAACCACCAACTCACCAAAAATGGCGAAGGAGAGCAACATAGCATCCTGTACTGGCAGCCACCCCTGGGCCATAGTCGGTAGAAGGTTCCCAAGATCCATAAGGCCAAGAGGGAAGACCAGTAAGAGCCCCAGCAATACAAGGGTAATCCCGAAACTGACAGAACCGGCCCGCGCCAGTACCTCAAGACCATTACGGGCGCTATTGGCACAAAGGAATGTGAGCATAACCACAAAAACCCACAGGGGAGTTTCGGGCATAATTGTGGAAACATATGCCGCACTGCCAATGTGAGCCGTATAAGCTGACTGATGAAGAAAAAACACTATGAGCATGAGCCCCACTATACGTCCCAACCATGGCCCCAGAATCACTTGGCTGTATTCAATGATCGTCATGCCAGGAAACATGCTACTAAGACGCACTACAAGTAACCCCCAAGCTAGGGCCAATAGGGTACTAAGTGCGATGGCGATCCAGGCATCGTTGTCAACTGATGTCCCAGAGATGGTAGGACAGTCGATCAGCATGGCCACTAGGCGCGCCAATACCAACAGAGCTAGAAACTGTCTAGAGCTGATCCTGCCACCCTCGAGATCTGCCAATAGACTTACCCCCTCTGTCTAGAGCCCTTGGGTCGCTTCTTAGGTGGCCTTGGCATCTGTTTGGGATCCTCCCGAATATACTCCTGTTTCACCGTGGAACGAGGCCGTGTATTCATCATCCACAACGGGGCCCTAACTAGAGCATCTTTCCACTCTGAGAAGATCAACGGTGATACTGGTTCTAGATAAGGCACGCCAAAGGAGCGCAGCGACAACATATGAATGAGCATGGCGGACAGGCCCATGATCACCCCAAAAAGGCCTAGACTACCAGCCAGCAATAGCAGAGGAAAGCGCAACAGGTGTACACTGATAGCCATGCTATAGACAGGGCTGGCAAAGGAGGCTATAGCCGTGGCAGCCACCACGATCACCATTGCAGAAGACACCAACCCTGCCCGGACCGCGGCTTCTCCCAGGATGAGTGCACCTACTATGCTGATGGCAGGGCCAATTACCTTAGGCAGCCGAATGCCAGCCTCCCTTAGCATCTCGAAACTTAGCTCCAAGAAGATGGCCTCAACTATGGCCCCAAAGGGGACTCCCTCCCTTTGGGCAGCAATACTAAGAATCAAGGGGGTGGGCAAGAGTTCCTGATGAAAAGAAGTAATGGCAACATAAAAGGACGGCAGGGTTAAGGGAGATAAACATGGCCATCAAACGCAAGAGTCGGATAAACGAACCCGTCATGTAGCGTTCATAGTAGTCTTCACTGGCCACCAGAAACTGTGTAAATGTTGCTGGCACTACCAAGGCAAAGGGTGTCCCCTCGGTGATAATGACGACTCTACCCTCGAGCAAACCCGCAGCCGCCTTATCCGGCCGCTCCGTTCTCAACACAGTGGGAAACGGAGAATATGGAGCATCTTCGATGTACTCCTCGATGTAGCCGCTTTCGAAAATTGCATCTACTTCAATAGACTTGAGTCGGTGACGGACTTCCTCCAATAGCTCGTTCTCGGCAATGCCCTTAACATACGCAAGAGTGATGGTAGTCTTGGTCACCGCCCCAATCTGAAATTCCTCCATCCACAGCTGAGGGGAGGTGATAATGCGCCTGAGCATACTGGTGTTGATCCGATAGTTCTCCACAAAACCCTCTCGGGACCCACGGATGGATGATTCTGTCCCGGGTTCGCTGACATTTCTTTCTGCCCATCCCCTTACTTCGGCCGCTAGGCCCCGAGGCACGCCCTGGATCAAGATAACGCAAAACCCGTTAATCAGATATTGGAGGATCTTCTCTATACTATCTGCTTCTTGCATCCCAGTATTCTGAATCAGGCTCTGCCTGAGCAACTCATACGCGGCTACTCCATCAGGGGCTTTCACCGACTTTTGGGGTGGCTCTTCTGCAATAGGCCGAAGTATCCCAATACCCATAAAGGTAGTATCAACCATACCATCCAAATGGGATATCAAGATTTCCACCTTGGGGTTTGCCCCTAGTCTCATATACCGGAAGGTCAAGTCAGGGCTATTGCCAAAGGCTGCCCTTATCTGCTCCTCGGTATCTTTGAGATCACCGGTGAGGGTCTCCGATTTCACATAATCTTGAATCTCACTAAAGCTAGCATCAGTGAGATCCTTGGGTTGGCACTGGCGCCTACGGCGCAACTGCCACAATATCCGCTTTATCACGTGGACCACTTTAGTTAGTTATGAGTTTCCCCTTGTAGAATGTCCGTAACTGGCGGCCAATATTTGTCTAGGTAGTGTTTCCCATATGCACAAAGGAATCGGTCAACTCCCGACGAAAGCTAGGCTAATGGAAGAGCTTAGAGTCCGTTAGCTAGGTCCGGCGTTATCGCCGGGGCTCTAGCAATACCAGGCAAAATCCACCCACAGGAGGTCCTGCTATGCGAATTGGTAGTTCGTCTTACTCCTTCAAGCGATTCAATTATGGTGGCACCGAAGGTGAGGAAGAGAAGACCCTGTTGGAGATCATTGATGAGGCACCTAAGTACGGGCTAGATGGGTTAGAGCTTCTGGCTGTCCAATTTGCTTCAGAGGAGCGGCAGTATATCAATGAGCTGAAGCAAAAGGCAGCAGCCAATGCTTTGGACATTTACGCCCTCAGTCTCCATCACAATTTCGTCAATCCTGACCCAGAAGTCAGAAACCAGCAGGTGGAGTTTGTGCTACGGTGGCTCGATCACGCCGAAGCACTAGGGGCCCCCTTAGTCAGGGTGTTTGGAGGCCGCTGGGGAACAGTATCAAACTTTATAGACCTAATGGCCCGCAACGGCCTTGAGGATCCCTTACCAGGATATGAGTATGCAGAGGGTGTCAAATGGAATGTGGAGGCCTTTAAGCGGTGTGCCGAAAAGGCAGCTGATTTAGGCATTATATTAGCACTGGAAAACCATTGGGGCCTGACATACTCTGCCCAGGGTGTGCTAGATATTCTGGAAGGAGTTAACTCCCCGGCGCTCAAGGTAGCCCTAGACTGTGGAAACTTTTTAGAAAACACCTATGAGCAAATTGGCATGCTAGTTCCCCATACTGTCTTAGTCCATGCCAAGTGCTACCACGGTGGTGGTATTTTCTATACCCTGGATATAGATTATCCAAAGGTAATTCGCATGCTTAAAGACGTAGGATTCAATGGTTATCTATCCATTGAATATGAGGGCAAGGCTAATCCTCAAACCGCCATCCCCGCCCAAGTGCAATTGCTTGAACAAGCCATTAGAATGTCATAGGTAAGACTTTTTCCAATCACCTTTACGAAATCTCATACCGAAAACGACTACAAGTAAAAGGGCGTGGGTCATCGGCCCCGCCCATGCTCCCCATAGACCCATGTCTAGAACAAATGCCCCTAGATACGTGACGGGAACAAACACAATGCTCGCTGCAACTAATGTAGCAAGGCCCGTGAAACGGGTCTCCCCCGCACCATTCAAGGAACCGCAAAAAGCGATACGTATAACATCAAGCAGCTGATAAATAGCTACTACCCTAAGAATCTTACTACTAAGTGCACGGACCGCAGGGTCTTTAGTAAAGGCCGCCACAAACGCTTTAGGAAATGCCCAATAGCAGGCGGCCAAGGTGCCCATCAGCACTATGCCAACAGTAAGGCCAGCAAAACCGTACCTTTCAGCCTGCTCTGTATCCCCTGCTCCCAAAGAACGACCCACCAGAGAGCTAGTTGCCATACCGATGGCAAAGGAGGGCATAAAGGCAATATCATTGAGTTGATTAGCCACTTGGCTTGCGGCTAGTTCAACCGTGCCGAGGCGAGCAAGGAAGGTCATAAACACACCAAAAGCTGCCAAGTCCACTGAATCGGCCAGCCCCATGGGAAAACCCAGCCTTAGCATGGCCCTAATGTCGGCCCAGCTTGGTAAGGAAAAGGCTCGCTTGAGGCCAAGTTGCCTCCCGTATAATCTGAATACAAAAAACAAAAAGAGGGTTACCTGCACCGTCTGGGATACTACAGTCCCCCAAGCAGCACCAGCAAGTTCCATGCGGGGAAAGCCAAATTTCCCAAAAACCAGGACATAGTTGGCCACCATGTTGACCATGACAGTAGCCCAGCTAACTAGCATGGGCACACGGGAATTGCCCATTCCTAGCAAAAACCCACCCATAACTTTGGAGAGCAAACTAAGGGGCATCTCCCAAGCCCTAATGGCAATATACCTAAGGGCTAGGGCCTTTACTGCCGGTTGGGGTTTTGTAATCACAAAAAAACCTTTAAAAAAGAGCGGCATCAAAAGACCAAGTGGCGCAAGTAGCAATGCCAATATCGCATAATGCCAGACTGCTTTTTTGATGCGCCCGTAATCCTCGGCCCCATAGGCCTGGGACACTACTACCATCACTGACCCAACTGTCCCCCGGAGCAAACTACTGGCGGCCAAAAAGAGTGCACTAGCTACACCTACAGCCCCAAGCTCAGTAGCCCCCACCTGACCCATAAATATGGTATCTAAAGCTCCTAGTAGAGTATAAGCAAGATTAGAGAAAATCAATGGACCAGCTAACTGCAATAATTCCCGGGCATGGGTCCCACCCGTTTCACCTTTCACCGACACCTAACCACTCCAGTCAACACCAATTATGCCTACTAGCAAAACATATGTCTCTATTCTAGCAGACCTGAAGTAGCAGGGTCAAAAGACTGTCAAATAGGCTCAAATATCCGTGGTTTCAGCCAATAACTGGCTCAAATCCCTGGCGAGGGCCTCTGGCGATGTGCACTTGATGGTCTTGAAGCCAAACTCCTCTGCCGCGGTTAGATTCATCGTAATATCGTCAATAAAGACACTCTGGTGTGGATTAAGCCCATAACGATGAATCAGTGTCTGGTAGATCTTGGGCTCTGGCTTATGTGAGTTGATCTCATAGGAAATAACCATACCATCAAATAGCCGCAACCATTGGTACTGCTCCCGCACATGGTCAAAAGCCTCCCTATGGAAGTTTGATAACGCATAAAGTCTATGGCCCTTCGCCTTTAGCTCATAGAGCAAATTAACAGTGATCTCTATCGGCCGGAGGAGTGAATACCAATTGGCAAACACCTGCTTGATTTCTAAAGTATGCTCCGGGTGACAAGCAGATAGCCTTAGGATAACCTCAGCTTCATCGGTGACTCCCCGATCAAGATCTAGCCAAAGGCTACTGCCAAAGACCATCTTATGGTACAGATCCACCATTTCACTATCTCCAAATAGGTCCATGAGGTATTCCCGGGGCCGAAAGCTCAGCAAGACGTTGCCAATATCAAATACAATGTTCAACTAGCTAGCACCTCCCCAAGTATACAGGCTAGGTCCAATGAACAGGACCTAGCCCATACAATGCTAGAAAATGAAGCCGAATACAAAGCGACACTAGGGAATTATCGAATCACTAGGGCTTGAGATGGATCCAGAAGGAACGGCCTGTAGTACCCCAAAATATCAGACATAGGTAATACCTCTTCCTTCAAGGCAATACCAAGTACATCCCGAATATACCCGCGCCGGCGCTGGAACCTTGCCCATGCCTTGGGGTATTCATTCTGCATCCGTCTGCGTAACCCTCCATCGGCAAGCACCATACCATCCTCAAAATCGGCGCCAAAATAGGGTGCCTTGGGGATAATTATCAAGTCAAATTGCATATAATTACCGCTTTGCAGCCTCACCTCTGATCTAGGTGTAAAGGGCGTAGACACCCATTCATCTGCCGCGATGAAGTGGCCTGGATTCAGATTCCATCCGAATT
This sequence comes from Bacillota bacterium, assembly GCA_012798955.1. GTDB lineage: Bacteria > Bacillota > Limnochordia > DTU087 > DTU087 > JAAZMF01. The sequence goes on from JAAZMF010000149.1 coordinate 30,785, forward strand.
TGGACTTAGGCAGGCAAGTCATTGCCAGATCCCAAATCTCACTGCCTTCAACTCCGATCCCAACACTTTCCAGCCATTTGGCTGCTGTAGCGTAAAAAGGTGTGGCCATTTCTTCCAGCCAGTCTTGAATATCCGGTGCCAAATCCTTGCAGGTCTCTGCGATAAATGCTCCTCGACACGAAAGCGCACCCTCAATTCCATAAGCGGTGGTTAGAAAATCACCTAGCTTGGCAACAGCACCTGTGGGACTAGCAAGGCCAAAACGGGCCTTCTCCCCCACAGACAGCATGGGATGAACCGATAGTGGGACACCCATGTTTTGCAGAGGACTAGCCAACTCCAATTCGCTCTTGCCCACTGCCACATTATCCATGAGAGCTAGCATGGATTTTGCCACAAGGGATGCAGCATATTCAAACACGATGATCTGCTCTAGCTCTAGCACTGTACGCAATCCATTGTAAGGGGACATGAAGATCCCGGTGGCATTGCGTACCTTATCTCCCACTACAGACCTTAAGGCCTCCACAAGAAAATAGGGAATCTCAAAGGAGCCGGCAGGCACTCCATCTTGCCCACCATAGTACTTCCAGCCCACTGTCCCCACTGTCATGCCTTGCTCAAGGCCGGCATCCTGTAAGATATTAGTGAGAGGCGGAACTTGCTGCCGAGGTTGACCGATCAAGCTGAATGTAGGGAAGTGCACGCCCCGTAGCTCTACAGGAGTATATCTAACCATATCGATATTCTCTGTGCCTAAGACGGCTGTGGGGGTGTCATCTTGACCTACGATTAGCAAAGCTTCTTCGAAGCGGGGGCCAAAGCCCGCTAGATAAGCAAAGTTTGCGGCATGCTCCCGATCAGCATAAACAATAACGACATCTAATCCAGCAGTTTTCATCCGCTGCCGCAAGCGCCCAAGGCGCTCGTCATAGACTGCCTTGGATAACTGGGGATATTCCTCTGGAATTTCCACTACTGGTGGGGGTATGTTAAGCAATTTGACCCGATCTAGCACGCTGTATCACGTCCTTATCTTGTAGTATTCATGATGATGATCGTGACTTTGCATCCATGAGCACAGCCGTCATCAATATTAAACCTTTAATGATCTGCTGCCAAAAAGCCTGCACATTCAACATACTAAGTCCATTATCTACACTTGCCATCACCAGTGCACCTAGAAGTGCACCAGGTATGCTACCATAGCCTCCGGCTAGACTAGTACCGCCGATTACACAAGAGGCAATGGCATTAAGCTCAAACTGGTTACCGGCATTAGCTGTGGCGGCATTCAACCTAGCTGTTAGGATAATACCGGCTAGTCCACAGAGGGCGCCCATAAGACCGAAAATTTGAATGGTCACCCTGCGCACATTTAACCCAGATAACCTTGCGGCTTCTAGGTTGCCACCGATAGCACAAGTATAGCGTCCCAATTGAGTTCTCCGGAAAATGAAGGCAAAAATCACGGCGACTATAATCAAAAACACCACCGGCAAAGGCACGCCCCGGTAGCGTTGCATAGTCACGATAAACGCAATGGATAAAGCCCCGTAAATGGCCGCAACACCCATGTCTATCCATAGCGCCTTTACCGGCAGGTTATACCTTAACTTGTTTTGCCTTGCCAAAACCCGAAGGGCAAAAATGCCAGTAACCGCCAACACCCCTAGAAGCGCGCCTCCCGTAAGACCCAGATACGATTGCCCAAGAGCCCTAAAGCTTGGGTCCATAGGGCCAATGTTCACGCCTTTGGTGATGCCTAAGATAGTGCCGCGGAAAATCAATAGGCCCCCCAATGTCACTATAAAGGCAGGTACTTCTCCATAGGCAACCCAAAACCCTTGCCAAAGACCGATAATAGTCCCTATAAACACGGCGAAGCTGATGGCGATAATGGTTGTAGTCCAACCAGGCTCTAGCCAAGCAACCCCCCAACTCGCGCCCAAGGCAGGCAACCAACGCACCTGCATCATGGCGGCAATGGCACCGGCCAACCCCGCCACAGCCCCCACCGACAAATCGATATGACCTGCAGTAATGATGAAGACCATTCCGATGGCCAAATAGCCGTTAATAGCCGTCTGCCGAAAAAGATTGGATAAATTGCGGGGCTCCAAAAAAGTTCCCCCAGTGGCCATAGCTAGAGCTAACCAAATGGCCAAAAGTGCAAAAACCATGGTATATGCCCGGAGATTGGCTTTCCATCTTCCAACATCCATCTGTTCTCCTAATGTTACATTTACTTGTGGTCTTTCCACTCTAGCATCACTCCCTGTCACATTCTAGCTAACTAGCTCTCCCCTAGCTCCCATGGCAGCTAGTCCCATAACCCGTTCTGCATCCGCCTCAGCTTGTTCTAGGATACCTGCTACACGGCCTTCATGCATGACCAATATCCTATCACTCATACCCAATATCTCAGGTAGCTCAGACGAGACCATTATGATGGCCATACCTTCGGCGGCTAGGCGATCCATTATCTCATATATCTGAAACTTAGTCCCTACATCGATACCTCGGGTAGGTTCATCCATCATAAGTATGCGGGGATTGGTCATGAGCCATTTTGCGATGGATACTTTCTGTTGATTGCCACCACTTAAGGTATCTACCGTGGATTCGATGGAGGGCACTCTAATACTGAGGTCTTCTACTGACTTCGCAGTTGAGGCTAGCTCCAAGCTCTGATTCACAACCGGCCCATCACTTAACCTAGGCAAAGACGGCAAAGTAATGTTACTAGTAACGGAATGTATGCTAATTAGGCCTGTGTTTTTCCTATCCTCTGTCACTAACCCCACTCCCAGGGCAATGGCATCACGGGAGGATTTGATCTGGCACTCCCGCCCCTCAATCTCAGTCACACCTGAAACCTCTACCCCATACTCCCCAAAAAGGCTTTGCACCAATTCCGTCCTACCTGAACCCATTAGCCCAGCAATTCCCAAAATCTCCCCAGCCCTAACGTCAAAAGAGGCATCATATACAGCATATTTCTCTCGATTTTCAGGGTTTTTGACAGACCAATTTTTGACACGAAATACTACCTGCCCTGGCTTGCGACTCTTGGGAGGAAAGCGCCCGGTAGGTGCACGACCCACCATCATGGCGATAATCTTGTCCTCAGTCAAACTAGCAGTATCGCCAGTCCCAATGCATTTCCCATCTCGAATAACAGTAATGCGATCAGTAATCTCAAATAGTTCATTTAGCTTATGGGATATGTAAATACAGGTCACACCCCGGCTCCTAAGATCCCGCAATGTGTCCATTAAGTTCTCTATCTCAACGTCATTTAGAGCAGATGTGGGTTCATCGAGGATCAAAAGGCTTAGCTCTCCCCGCAGGGCCTTGGCGATCTCTACCATCTGCTGCTGTCCCACGCCTAAGCTGCTTACCAAGGCAGTTTCCGACACATCAAGTCCAACCCGAT
>JAAZMF010000150.1 GCA_012798955.1 Bacillota bacterium
AACCGACGGGACTTGAACCCGCGATCTCCGGCTTGACAGGCCGGTGTGTTAACCAACTACACCACGGTTCCACATGGTGGGCGAAACAGGACTTGAACCTGTGACCCCCTGCTTGTAAGGCAGGTGCTCTCCCAACTGAGCTATTCGCCCCGACACACCTTTTCCTTAGGCGCATGCCCAATTATAGCATCCCTCCCCACTGAAGTCAACGGTGAAATTCAAAAAAACCTTACCACTCATCACTGGAATGGTTCATCCAGCAATCGCTTTTCTCCCTGAAGTGCCTGTAAGGGCGTGATATTCTGTGTTACCTCCACCACTCCCACATACTGCCCCTCATCATCCCGTACTGCAAAATAGCGAATGTATACTAGTTGACCTTTGAGGTTTATCCAGAAATCTGCTGTATCTCGCTTACCCATGCGAAAATCTTCAATAATTTCGGTGACCACATGGACACTCTCCGGCGGGTGGCAATTTTCCACCTTTCGCCCGATAATAGCTTTGGTGCGGGCAAAGATCCGCTCAGCCCCTTGGGAAAAGTAACGGACAACATTGTCTTTGTCAACGAACGTTATGTCAATGGGTAAGTGGTTCAATATCAGTTCTATCTCTTCTAGCTTCAGTACCCCCGTGGCTAGCTGCAGATGTTCTGTGGGCAATTCTGTTGGGGCAGTTGGCAAAGCCTCACTACGTACTGGTTCCCATTTTGTCTTTGGAGCCACCAGCGTATATCCAATGTCATCACTTTGGTCAGCAACGGCTTGCCACTCATCCTCAGATAATGTTTCCATACTCATGGGAAAGAGGATACTCTCTTCCTTGTAAATCATATCTTCAATGGTCTTGAGAGTGGGTAGCACCAGTGACTGAATCTTGTCGGCCAGATCACTTCTGGACACGGATGCCTTCTGTTGGAGTAGGACACCAATCTGCTTAAGGTTATAACGGATATCATCATGGGTAGACCACATAACACTGGGAGGCCCTGTGATACCGTGCTTTTCTAGATATGGGAAAAGTATGTTCTCTTTGCGACTATAGTGATTCTCCACTTCCAGTAGTTGCTGTTGTAGACCGTGCCATGCCTTGAGCAAATCATCTCGGGCCGTGCCTTCCGCCAAAGCCAATCGATCAATGGTCGAGCGCAAAGTCTCTATGACCTTGCGTAAGGCAGCATTTTCCATCCGAAATGTGTGCACTGGATGCCCAGGGACAGCATCAGGTGGCGGCTGACGATCTAGGGCATCTTGAAAGACGCTAACATGGACATCACAAAGTCGCTTGATCTCTTCTTCGGGCATCCCCTCATCAATCAGGGCTTGCTCTAGCTGGGAGATCTCCGTGGAGCCTATATCCTTAATCAAGGTACGAAAACGCTCTTTTACAGCATCCACGGAACTCCCCTGGTGTAGTTCTCGGATAATCTCCTTGAGCTTCTCTTGCCGGTATGCACGGTTGTTGATCAATTCCGTCATCTTTGCACAGCCTCCTCCAGCAAACACACCTAAGCCACGGCAACATCCCTTGCTCCCAACTGAATACTCTGTGGGTTTCCTATGGTAATATGTTGCCCTATCAAGTGCAAACGAAACACTCCCAAGGCCCAAACGAGATCACAAACATGATCAGCCAGCAAAGCCAGTGGCGATGGACACAATCTTGTAGATTAACTGTCCAGCCGGTGCCTGCACTATCACCACTTCACCGGCCTTGCGCCCCAGAATCGCCTGAGCCACAGGGGAACGGTGAGAAATACGATGCTCTGAAGGGTTTGCCTCCACTGAGCCAACGATCATGAACTCTAGCTCTTCGCCTGTATCCACATCGTAGAGTCTTACCCAATGGCCCATCCGCACTTGGTCTGTTGCCATCTTCTTCCCATCGATAACTTGGGCATTTTGCATAAGATGCTCTAAAGCTTTGATCCGGCCTTCAATAGCTGCCAATTCGCCTATGGATGCCCGATAATCGGGATTTTCCCATGTTCCCCCGGAGTATAAGGCATCCCGCATGATGATCGCGGCCTCCTTGCGCCTTACATCCCGCAAATATGCTAAATCTGTCTCTAGTTTGCGTAATCCCGCTAAGGTAAGATAGACCTCTTTGTCCGCCATGGGCAATCTCAGCTCCTTGGTATGATGCTTGCTAAGATTATATTCGCCCAAAACCTCAGCCTTGCTGGAGAAACCTTCCATGGTCACGCCCCAGGGATAAACTCATGGTCAAGTGCTTATCCTACCTCTTGAGGAAAAGGGGGTCGAGCCCATGCGTAGTCTTTGGAATGGTAGCATCAGTTTTGGCTTAGTAAATATTCCAATCAAGCTCTACACCGCCACATCTAGCGAAGACATCAAGTTCAATTACTTGCACCGTGTCTGCCATACACCCATTAAATACAAAAAGACCTGCCCTAATTGCCACACGGAAGTTGGGGAAGAGGAAATAGTTCGAGGTTACGAGTTCCAGCGTGGCCAATATGTCATCATGGAAGATAGTGATTTTGAGACCATCGCCCCCGAAAAGAGCCGTTCCATCGATATCCTAGATTTTGTTCGACTTAAAGACATTGATCCTGTGTATTTCAACCGCACCTATTATCTACAACCTGTAGAAACGGGGGTAAAAGCCTATCATCTGCTTAAGAAAGCTATGTCCGAAAAAGAGCAGATAGCCATCGCCAAAATAGTTATTCGTTCTAAGGAAAACCTTGCTGCCATCAGAGTCTATGGACCAGGTTTGGCCTTGGAGACCATGTTTTATCCTGCGGAAATCCGTGCCGCTGATGCGCTGTTTCAAGATGAGGGTGAACCTAGTGTCAATGAGCGGGAACTCACCATGGCTATGGCCCTCATTGATAATTTGGCGACAGAGTTTACCCCTAGCCAGTATTCCAATGAGTATCAGAAGCTATTAGTCGAATCAATTGAGAGGAAAATCGCCGGAGAGCAGGTGGTGCCTGCCGCAGCACCTGAGGCCGCCGGGAAAGTTATTGATCTAATGGCAGCGCTAGAGGCTAGTGTGAAGGCGACAACCGACTCTAGTGAAAAAGGTGCTCTCAAGCGGAGATCTAGGGCTAAGGCAGAGGAAATCGGCTAACCATGACTAGTCCCTGCTTACCTATTCTAACACCCATGCTAGCTCATACAGCCGAGCCCTTCAGTTCCTTTGAATACCTTTACGAACCAAAGTGGGATGGTTTTCGGTGCCTTGCTTACGCGGAAAACAGTGCCACCAAACTATTGAGTCGAAGGGGTGTGGATCTGTCCCCGAATTTCCCAGAGCTCACCATGCTCCATAGCCAAGTCAAGGAGCCCCCGGCTATTTTGGATGGCGAAATTGTGATTTTTGATGGAGCAAAGGAACAGTTCCAATTGCTGCTGCAAAGGATGAGAAAAGGGCCGCAACAGACACCTGACAGGGATGTACCAGCTCTTTTTGTCGTGTTTGATTTGCTTTACAGCAAAGGAGTACCCTTACTAGATATGCCACTACAAGAGCGCAAGAATCGCTTAACCGAGGGAGTTAGCATCAATGATTACATGGTCATCAATAGCTATATCGTCGAGGCGGGCAAAGCACTGTTTGATGCCGCCGTAGCCCAGGGCAGAGAAGGCATCATGGCTAAGCGCCTCCAAAGCCAATACTTGCCTGGTAAGCGCAGCCGCGAATGGCTCAAGATCAAACCACTCATCACCACCGAGGCGACTGTCATTGGTTACATACCCAAGGGTCCCAATGCCTTTACTTCTCTGGCTTTAGGGCAGTACTTAGCGACAAGTTATGAGCTAATCTACATAGGCAATGTTGGGACAGGGTTTACCGAGGCAGATATGGGAGAAATCCTGACTGAGCTCAAGACCCTTACCTTCTCCACGGCAGAACCTACATCTGCCATGTCTAAGGGGTGCCAATCGATGATCTGGGTTAAGCCACAGATAGTGATAGAGGTCCGATATCTGAAATATACGCCTACCGGGAGCTTGCGACATCCAAGTTACATCAGGCGCCGATATGATGTTTTGCCGGAGGAATGCCTGTTCCCACAGCCTGAAGTCTAGCATCTCGTCTGAATCAGTTGGTTTGGCCGGACTGTCATGAATTTCTAACGAGGGATGAACATGGAGCAACAGACGATTAACGTAGATGGCCACGGGGTGCGAATTACCAACTGGAGCAAAGTGCTGTGGCCCGATGTGAATCTTACCAAAGGTCATTTGATTGAGTATTACAGCGAGGCTGCCCCTTATCTTTTGCCACATCTACGCAACCGTCCCTTGACGGTGACAAGGTTTCCCAGTGGTGTTGAAGGCGAGTGGTTCTACCAAAAAAACTGTCCCCCTTCTGCCCCTGATTTTGTCGAAACCATCGCGGTAAATAGTGAGCAAGACAAACCAGAGAAAACCATCAATTACATCTTGGTCCAAAACCGTGCAACTCTGGTTTGGCTAGCTAATCAAGCCTCAATAGAGCTACACCCCTGGCTGTCTCTATACACCCGTCCCCAATATCCCGATTGGCTAGTATTCGATTTAGATCCTGGAGAAGAGTCCACCTTCGATGATACAAGGGAGATCGCGTTCTTGGTCAAGAAAGCCCTCACTGAACTGGGATTACGCTCTTATCCCAAACTTTCAGGGGCAACGGGCATTCACGTATATGTGCCGATTTTGCCAAAATACACCTACGCAACTACCAGCAAATTCGTGGGTGACATAGGCAAAATCATTGAGTCTGTTTATCCAAAAAAGGTTACCACTGAACGGCTGGTCAAAAACCGCGGTGGTCGCGTCTACATAGACCACCTGCAAAATCTTCTAGGCAAGACTTTGGCAGCACCGTATAGCCCCAGACCATTACCCCACGCGCCCATCTCTACCCCTGTCTCTTGGCAAGAACTTGAAAACGTCTACCCCCACCAATTCCATCTGGGTAGCATTCTGTCTAGGCTAAGGCAACAAGCAACTGATCCCTTTGCACCACTCTTTACTGAAGCTCAATCACTAGATCTAGCACTCGCGGATCTAGGTACCCCTGTCATTTAGCTTTACCTTCCCTACCCACAACTGACAGTATGAGTATACCTTCGTTGGGTTAGAGTACATGTGGGAGGTGACACGGTGGCTAGAAAAGGCAAATTGGCCTCCGAACGACTAAAGATGGAAGCAGCGGAAGAAGTAGGCTTTGCCGACAAAGTTCGCCGTGAAGGCTGGGGGAATGCCACAACGAAGGAAGTTGGCCTCATGGTCAGAGAAATGGTCCGTCGGGGCGAGAGCATCCTCCAAACAAAGGAAAATGAGCATAAACCTCCTCAATAAGCGGCACAATAAGACTGACCTTGTAGGAACGCCTAATTACATATCCCCATCTTTGGGATATGTAAGGAGGTACTCAAGTGGCCAAGCGCTCTAGGCGAACTGCGGTACCCCAAGCAGAACCTGCACTAGACAGGTTCAAATACGAGGTCGCCCATGAACTAGGTCTCCTTGAAAAAATCGAATCCCAAGGCTGGGGTGACATGACTACCCGAGAAGCGGGATCTGTAGGTGGTCATATGGTGCGCAAGTTGATTGAAATCGCCGAGGAGTCTCTTGCCAAAGAGCCTTCCTCCCAAGATGCAACCACCGAAGGGTAAGAACACCGCTCTCTAGGTAGCTTTTCGAGGAAGACCCGCCGGGCAGGAAGAAGGAGCTTCCTGCCCATTTCTGTTCCCCGGAATACCTTAACAGAATCTTCCTGTAGTGGCGCCGCCAAACAGTTCCACCAAACAGGTCAAAGGGGTGCTTTGGGCAATGCGAATCCGAAAATTGCACCTTCCCCTGGCCTGCTAGTGGCAAACACTTCACCACCATGGTTTTCCACGATCCCCCGGGCAATGGAAAGTCCAAGTCCCGTACCTTCCTGACTCTTTTTACGGGATTTGTCCACCTTATAGAAGCGATCCCAAACGTATGGCAATAGGTCAGGTTCTATGCCTCGCCCCGAATCCGCCACCTTGGCAATCACTCTGTGCTCTGTGCTACTGACCGATATAGCAACTTCACCATCCTGTTCTGTATGCCTAAGCGCATTATCCACAAAGTTAGTGATAACTTGCTGCAACCGATCTGCATCACCCATCACGCAAAGTCCTTCCCCGTCACCATTGGGATATGTGGTAGATAGCTTAATTCCTTTTTGCTCGGCCAGTGGTCCGAAAACTGCCTTGACCCGTTCCGCCACATCACCAAGACTAATAACTTCGAAACCAATGGCCATGCTGCCGGATTCGAGTTTGGCCAGATCCAGCAAATCATCAATCAGTCGATTGAGCCTAAGGGCTTCATCCCGGACAATACCCAAGTACCGGGCACGGGTCTGATCATCATCAACTGTGCCATCGAGCAAAGGCTCAACAAACCCCCGAATCGATGTCAACGGCGTACGCAGCTCATGGGTGATGTTGGCCACAAAGTCCCGACGCATGTTCTCAAGTCTTCTAGCTTCACTTACATCCTGGAGCAAGATGACACTGCCGGCCCGCTCATTGCCCCGACGAATGGGGTTGCCATATGCCCTAAGGACTATAGATGGGTGAGGTGATACATCAAGGGCCTCCACCCGACCGGTTTCCCCTACCCTGTGCAGCAAATCCAAAAGGGGCACCGACAAATCTTCCATCTTCAGCTTGTCTGCCGGTATGTGACCTACCCGCAAAAGCTCAACAGCTTGGGGATTGATCCAAAGGAGATTGCTATCATTGTCGGCAGCAATCACCCCTTCGCCTATGCTAGCAACTATACTTTGGAACTTGTCTCGTTCCTCCTGTAAATCTCCCAAGCTTTGCTCTAGCCCCTGGGCCAGCATGTTAATAGCCTGGCCTAATTCACCGATTTCATCCCTTGTCTCAATAGGTGCCCGGCGATGGAACACCCCTTGAGTCATCTCCTGGGCCAACTTCGTCATTGCTCTTAAAGGACGGGTGATACCTCTAGATAACACAACCCCCACTAAACTCGACACCAGAAAGGCGAAGGCAGAAGCCCCTAGCACCAAGCGCCGCACATGGGATATCGTCTCCTCCACTGCCGACACCGGTGTATTCATGAACAAGGCACCCAGAACTTGGTTACCTACCGTCACAGGTACAGCTACCGTGATCATGGCAGTGTTAAACCGGCCTATGCGGCCCCTTCTGGTGACTACCGTACCCTTCATCACTTCAATGAACTCTTCATTAGCTAACTGAATACCTTCCCACTCCGCGGATCCCTTAGATGTAGCGATGATCAGCCCTGTTCGATCGACAAACCACACTTGGGCCTCTGTAAAATCTCCCATATTTTCCAAGACGTTTCTTGCCTGATGATTAAGCGGCCGCCCCCAGGCCACATCTTTAAGTATCCTAGCAACGGCGTGTCCCCTGGCAATCAAAAGCTCTTCGTGCTGGGTAAAAAGATAATCAGAAAGCAACCTACTAAAGAGCACACCTAACACCACAAGACTAAGCAATGCCACAGCCACATAGGAGATAATTAGCTTAGTTCTAATGCTATGCTTGCCTACCACCGCCATCGGCCCCCTGCTGCCCCTCGAATTTGTAGCCTACACCCCAAACAGTAGTAATACTCCAAGGCTGCTCATCACCGGCGCCAAGTTTTTGACGTAGACGCTTGATGTGGGCGTCAACAGTGCGACCATCCCCCACAAAATCGTAGCCCCATACCTGCTGCAAAATTTGTTCCCTAGTGTAGGCCCAACCGGGTCTTTCCGCGAGGAAAGCCAGCAAATCAAATTCCTTGGGAGTCAGAGCCTTGACATCACCATTTACCGTCACCTCGTGGCGATCCACATCAATAGTCAACCCTTCAAACTCCATAACCTTAGCTACGTCAGACGTTTGCTTGACCCGGCGCAAAATAGCCTTGACCCTCGCCACTACCTCCACAGGGTGAAAGGGCTTGACCACATAGTCATCGGCCCCAAGCTCTAGTCCCAGAATGCGATCATAGTCCTCTCCCTTCGCAGTAAGCATAATAATCGGAACCGAGCTTGACTCCCGGATAGCACGACACACTCCCCACCCGTCTAACCGGGGCATCATAACATCTAGAATCAGTAGATCGGGATCGGTCTCTCTAGTCTGCCTAACCGCCTCTACTCCATCGGAAACAGTAATCACTTCATAACCATCTTTTACCAAATAAAGCGATAATAACTCTTGCACATTGAGGTCATCATCTGCGATGAGAACCCTACCTTTGGCCATGACTCTCGAGCCCCCCATCCACACTCTAGCAAGTTCTATGTCCTTAGTATATCATGGCGCTTTAGCCACAGCAAAAGCCCGCCACCACCGTGACGGGCCATCTATCTGGATTCTAGATTTTAAGGCAACATACCGGTCAATCTAGTCAATCCCTACTTGCTTACTCAGGAAACTAGCAGCGGTTTCAGCCACCTTTTGCTCGAAGTCGGTCAATTCTCGGTCCGTAGTTGCCAATAGCACTGTCCCCAGCAAATCCCCGGTGGGGCTGATTATGGGAGCGATGACTAGAGAACGCAATGTATAATCCCTTGGCCACTCTAGATAAGGTTCCTTCTCCAGCTGATCTCCATGGACAATCATGCTTTTTCGATCATTGGCCACCTGCTTAAGTGCACTCGAAATGGGCCGCTCTTGCATAGCTTTGATGGCATCACTGCCTGCAATAACCTGATCTTTGTCAGTAATAAGTGCGTGACAGTCGGTAGACTGTTCAAGGGCCTCCACATAGCCTTGGGCTTCAGTACGCAAACCCCAAAGGGCCGAGAATTTTTTGAGTACAATGCCCCCATTGGATTCGGTGAATATCTCAATGGCATCCCCCTCATCGATTCTCAGTTGCGTGCGGAGTTCCTTAGGCACCACAACCCGGCCAAGCTCATCTATTCTACGCACTATACCTGTTGCCTTCATCGTTCCGACCTCCTTGCTACTAGTCTGACCACCTGAGGCAAATTCATACTAGTAAACTAGGAGCTAGCAGGGTGCTAGAGATGATTATCTAAAGTCTCCTAATTACCCCTGCAAATACGCGAACCTCAAGACAAAAAGAGCTGCCAGTAGATAAACTAGCCAATGGACTTCTTTGCGCTGATTGGTAAATAGCTTAATGCCCGCGTAACTAATAAAACCAAAAGCGATACCATTGGCAATACTAAATGTAAACGGCATACCAACGGCAGTAACAAGGGCTGGGATGGCCTCTGACATATCAGTCCAGTCAATGTTTACGATAGCACCCATCATCATGGCACCTACAACAATAAGAGCAGGCGCTGTAGCCGCCGCTGGTACCACACTAACGACGGGTAAGAAAAATAAGGATAGGAAGAACATACCAGCCGTGACCAAAGCTGTTAGCCCTGTTCTGCCGCCTGCGGCCACACCACTGGCGGATTCCACATAGGTAGTAACAGTGGGTGTACCGAAAAACGAACCAGCGATGGTACCCAAAGCATCAGGGAGCAAAGCTTTATCTGCCCGAGGCAAACGCCCCTGTTCATCTAGGAACCCACCCCGTGCCGATACGCCGATCAAAGTACCAACTGTATCAAACATATCTACAAACAAGAAGGCAAATACGATATCCAAGATCCCAATGGACAAAGCCCCCCGAATATCTAACTTAAACAAGACAGGGGACCAAAGGCTTAAACTTGGCCACTGGATAATCTTCTCTGGCATCTGGGTTACACCAAAAGGTAGACCCACCACTGCCGAGATCAAAATACCCCACAAGATACCGCCTCTTACTCCTCGGGCTAGCAAGACACCGGTAACAAACAGCCCAATAGCCGCCACAACGGGAACGGGATTGCTCAATTTTCCAATGCCTAGGAAGGTAGCCGGATCCATCACAGTAAATTCAGCGCTCTTAAAACCAATAAATGCGATAAAAAGTCCTATTCCTGCCCCGATGGCATTTTTCAAAGTGGCAGGCACCGCATCGATAATGGCTTCTCTCACCTTGGTAAAGGTGAGTATCACAAACACAACACCAGAGATAAACACTGCCCCCAAAGCACTCTGCCAAGACATACCCATCCCAAGAACAACTGAATAGGTAAAATAGGCGTTAAGACCCATGCCGGGAGCTAGAGCGAAGGGATAATTGGCCAAAAAGGCCATCAAGACCGTGGCAAACACCGTTGAAGCAATAGTCGCATACATAACGGCTGCAAAAGGCATCCCTGTCTCTTGCACAATGGAAGGATTGACAAAAATTATGTAGGCCATAGTCATAAATGTTGTGATACCAGCTACAACCTCAGTCCTTACATCCGTGCCCATCTCCCGAAGGTGAAATGTTCTCTCTAAAAACCCATCTGTCTCAGTAACCCTGGACTTACTCAATACATTACCCCCTACTTGAATGAAATCACGGACTTCTTATTCCACGATAGGATGGCCTTTTCCTTCCAGTTATTATAACTTGGCACAGATTATCTTCTTGATCATATGCTTTCCCATGCCGTCAATCATAATCCGCCAAAGGTATTACTTGGATGAATGGGGAAAAGCTAAAAAAAGATGGAGATGACAAGTCAACTGATAGCATGTTAGCCAAGGCAAAAATCAAAGGAAGGTGTAAAGCAATGTATGACTGTATCGTGGCAGGGGCAGGTCCAGCCGGTAGCGCGGCAGCGACTCGGCTTTCCAAAGCTGGCCTAAAAGTTTTGGTCTTGGAAAAGCAGACCCTACCACGCTATAAAGCATGTGCGGGGGCGGTTTCCGGTAGAGCAGCCAGCATGATCTCTATCGATCTCCCCCAAGTTACTGAAGATGTGATAAAGCAAGTGAATGTGGACTGGGCCAGTCAAGATGTAGCACCTATCGAATATATATCGGAGACACCCATAGCTTACCTTGTGATGCGTTCTGAATTCGACAGTCTGCTAGCTCAGCAAGCTGCAACCTCAGGGGCACTAATCCATGACGGTGAGCATGTGGAGTCCCTTAGGCTCAACGCCGAGGACGTAGAAGTGAAAACCAACTTTTCAATTTACAGAGCTAGAACAGCCATAGGTGCAGATGGGGCACTGGGAGTCATGGCCCGACAAAGTGACCTGCATATCCCCAAATCTAGCGGCATAGCTTTGGAGATCGAAGCAGAGGTAACAGGTGATCAAATGGATCAATGGCGAAGCACTGCCCTTGTCTCATACGGTGGCCCCCGACATGGCTATGCCTGGCTATTTCCCAAGGCGAACCATCTGTCCATGGGGATTGGCGATCTTGCGCCCCGCCCCCAGAATCTAGTCGACAAGTTCAGGACTTTTACAGATGCTTTGAATGTCACTTGGCGACACCAAGACCTAAAGGCCCACCCTATTCCCCTTGCCGGTATTACCCGCTGCTTTTGCAGGCCCCGGCTTTTGCTAGCTGGGGATGCCGCGGGCTTGTGTGATCCCCTGTCAGGAGAAGGCATAGCCTATGCCATTCAAAGTGGGCTATTGGCGGCCGAAACCATTTTGAAGGCATGTACTACCGGCGATTTCTCCATGGGTGACTATCAAAGCGCCATCGAAACAAACATCAATAGCCAACTGAAGATCGCTAGGCAGCTTGCTGCCCTGCTTTATGCTTTCCCAGGGGCATTTTTCCGGTTATTTCGCACTAACACCGATACCCTAGCTTGGTATTTCGACGCCGTCAAAGGTGAACGGAACTATGGAGATGTCTTAGATCTAGTCAAGGCCACCCTCAAACCTCAAGCCCTATTTGGCAGGGGCCAACGACCAGAACGTGGAGAAATTTCCCCTTGACAATATGGGTTTTTTGTATATATTAGAAATTAGTAGCACTCGAGGTCGATGAGTGCTAACAAGTAAACACAAATAGCAAATGGGAGGTATGTTGGATGCTCAAGCCCCTAGCAGATCGAGTCGTGGTCAAGGCTATTCAACAAGAAGAGAAAACCAAAGGCGGCATCGTCTTGCCTGACACAGCCAAAGAAAAACCCCAGGAAGGTGAAGTCATGGCAGTTGGCCCGGGCAAATTGCTGGACAATGGCCAAAGGGCGCCCATGGAGGTTAAGGTAGGCGATCACATCATCTATGCCAGATATGGAGGCACAGAAGTAAAAGTGGAAGGCGAAGAGTATTTGATACTAAGGGAATCGGATATCCTGGCTATCATGTAATTTCCCCCATTTCTAATATGCATTTCGTGAGGAGGTTATCCTGTGGCAAAACAACTTACTTTTGATCTTGACGCGCGTAAATCCTTAGAAAAAGGCGTCGGTGCAGTAGCTAACGCTGTAAAGGTAACCCTAGGGCCCCGGGGACGCAATGTTGTGCTGGAGCGCAAATACGGGGCTCCGGTAATCACAAAGGACGGCGTGACCGTAGCCAAAGAGATTGAGCTATCTGATCCCTACGAGAATATGGGTGCCCAACTCTGCCGGGAGGTTGCATCAAAGACCAATGACGTGGCGGGTGATGGCACGACCACTGCTACAGTGCTAGCCCATGCCATAGTTACTGAAGGACTGAAAAATGTCGCGGCAGGCGCAAACCCCATAGCCCTTAAACGGGGCATCGATAAAGCTGTTAAGGCAGCCGTCGACGAGATCGGCCGCATTGCCATACCTGTGGAACACAAACAGGATATTAGCCATGTGGGCGCCATCGCCGGCAATGATCCAGTCTTTGGTGAGCTAATCAGTGAAGCCATGGATAAAGTCGGCAAAGATGGGGTCATTACAGTTGAGGAGAGCAAAGGGACTGGCACCAAGGTCGAGGTAGTGGAAGGTATGGAATTTGACAGGGGGTATATCTCCCACTATTTCGTCACCAATGCTGAAACCCTTGAGGCTAGATTCGAGAACCCCTATATCCTTATCTATGAAAAGAAAATCGCTAACATCCATGAAATGCTGCCTTTGCTAGAGAAAGCCGTTCAAACCCAAAGACCACTTGTCATCATTGCCGAAGATGTTGAAGGCGAAGCCCTCGCGACATTGGTAGTCAATAAGCTTCGGGGCATCCTAAGTGTCTGTGCTGTAAAGGCGCCAGGCTTTGGTGATCGGCGCAAGGCCATGCTAGAAGATATTGCGGTCCTTACTGGTGGCACCTTGATTTCTGAGGATTTGGGGCAAAAACTAGAGAATGTCGATCTTTCCATGCTGGGCCAAGCCCGCCTAGTTCAAATCGATAAAGAGAACACCACCATTATCGAAGGCAAAGGCGATGAGAAGGCAGTTAGAGGTCGCATCGAACAGATTAAGCATGAGATCGATGAAACCGATTCTGACTATGATCGGGAAAAACTCCAAGAGCGCCTCGCTAAGTTAGCCGGTGGTGTAGCGGTAATAGAGGTAGGTGCCTCTACTGAGACCGAGCTCAAGGAGAAAAAACACCGTATTGAAGATGCCGTTAGTGCCACCCGGGCTGCTGTAGAAGAAGGTATTGTGGCCGGTGGTGGTACAGTTCTGATTGACATCCTCCCTGCCCTTGATAAGCTAAATCTAGCCGGCGATGAAGCCATTGGAGTGGATATCATCAGGCGGGCACTAACCGAGCCTCTACGACAGATTGCCACCAACGCAGGACTGGAAGGCGCTGTGGTTGTGGAGCGAGTTAAGTCTGAAAAAGCAGGGGTAGGCTTTAATGCCATTTCCGAGGAATACGTAGATATGATCAAGGCCGGCATTGTCGACCCAGCAAAAGTCACCCGTAACGCCCTTCAAAATGCGGCGAGTATCGGTGGCATGCTGCTAACCACAGAAGCATTAGTCTCCGACATACCGAAAAAGGAGAAAACTCCACCCTACCCCATGGATGACATGGACTACTAGAGCACTTAGGAACGGGAAGCCTTTGGCCTTTTAGAGGCGAAGGCTTCCTTTTTGATCACAGCTTGGATTATAGCTTAATCTCCATACCATCGTAGGCCAAAGTTAGTCCTTGCTTGGCCAGTAGCGGAGCAGTGATGTCGTGTGGAGGTGCATGGTGGGGGCCGGTATGGGTTACCAAGAACTGAGCTCCTGCATTTAGTAGACCCTGTTCTTGAAATAACTCCAATGCCTGCTTATTCACATGGAAATTGCTGTGCCCTGGCCCAGTCACGTCGTAACTGTTATTGAACCCGAAAGTGCCATCCATAACCACGATATCGTAGCGAAACTGTGCGAGAATATCTAGGGTCTCCGGCAAGAACCATGCCGTATCGGTAGCATACAGGATGGTTTTATCCCGGATAAAGATCACATAGTTTAGGGATTGCTGAGCCAAATCGTGATTGGCCAGCACAGGCAAAAAAGGAAAAATCTCCTGCATTAACCAGGACATTCGATGTCACTAGATGTAGCCTAAGCATATGGGCTTCCTCATCTTCCCCTACCCAGGTTCTGGCCCTATCTATTACTGATTGTATGAGTCAGAAGTTCTCGGGTTTCCGCGAGGATCCAGGTGATGCAGTAAAGGTTCTTGTGCGGGGTAGAGTTTTCTAGGAAATGGGTTAGAAAGAGGAAACGAGGGATTTATCTCCAAGAAGGTTAGTGGAAACAAAACCAGAAAGGAGACTCCCTCGTTGATAGAAGCACTTCGAGAAGAGATAGGCATTTACCTGCAAGATTTGGAGTTGGTCCTTTTTGAGGAATTACGTAAGGCGTTTGCTCAAGCGTTTCGTCATGTCCTTGAACACCTAGATATTGTGATACGGGATAAGCGTGATCCCC
>JAAZMF010000151.1 GCA_012798955.1 Bacillota bacterium
CCTCGTTTCCTCTTTCTAACCCATTTCCTAGAAAACTCTACCCCGCACAAGAACCTTTACTGCATCACCTGGATCCTCGCGGAAACCCGAGAACTTCTGACTCATACTTCGCTTCCGATTTAACCGTTACGCTTTTGTTACTGCCCTGCGGCTTCATGATAATACCATGATGGTACAGCCCTGTCAAGCCCAACGTCTGGCTTTTTTGCGAAACTGATGGGAAGGGCTTAACCGCTATACAAAGCCCACATGAACCCCTATATGCGCAAAGGCCAATTGACCATCTTACTCATCTATCCTGCCGTCCCCGGCATTCTGAACATGGAGCCTGGGGCGCTAGATACAAAGCTCTAAATCCCAGACTCCATCGCCCTATCTCGGTCGCATATGTGGGAAGAGCAATACATCTCGAATAGATGGTGAGTCTGTTAATAGCATGACTAAGCGGTCAACACCTATGCCTAACCCACCGGCTGGAGGCATCCCATACTCCAAAGCCATGACATAATCTTCATCCATCATATGGGCCTCGTCATCACCGGCTTGACGCTGCTCTACTTGGCTACGAAATCTTTCTTTTTGATCAATAGGATCGTTTAGCTCCGTAAAGCCATTACCCATTTCCCAACCGACAATAAATGGCTCAAATCGATCGGTAACCGTTGGATCATCTACCTTACGCTTCGCTAAAGGTGAAATCTCCACCGGATGCTCTGTGATGAAAATTGGACCTGTCAATTCTGGCTCCACAAAAGCATCAAAGAACTCATTGATTGCCTGTGCTTTACCGGCCCCGGAAGGCATATCAAGACCACGGGCCCTGGCTATTGCCGCCGCTTCCTCGTCCTCAAGATCCTTTAAATCAACCCCGGCATACTTATGAATAGCATCCAACATGCTAATCCGGGGCCACGGTGGGGCCAAATCCACTACCTGACCCTGAAAATCGATCTTAGTTGTACCCCTAATCAAGTTAGCTAGATACGCAAACAACTCTTCCGTTAGGGCCATCATGGAGCTAGCATCACCATAGGCTTCATATAGTTCAACGGAGGTGTATTCGGGGTTGTGCTTTGTGGACATACCTTCATTGCGAAAGTTCTTACCAATCTCGAAGACTTTCTCCATGCCGCCTACCAAGAGACGTTTCAAATAAAGTTCTGGAGCTATGCGCATGTATAGATCCATATCCAAGGCATTGTGGTGGGTCACAAAAGGCCTAGCATTAGCACCACCGGGGATCACATTTAACATGGGAGTTTCGACCTCTAGGTAACCCCTCTCCAGCAGAAAGTCCCGGATACCTTGAATAATCCGGCTGCGGGCGATGAAGACGTCCCTGACCTCGGGATTTGCAATCAGGTCAAGATAACGCATCCGATAGCGCAAATCAACATCTTTGAGGCCATGCCATTTCTCTGGTAATGGGCGTAGTGCCTTGCTCAGTAGCGTAAAATCCTTTACTTCAACGCTGATTTCCCCTTGCCTTGTGCGAAACACAGTGCCTCTAACCCCAATGATGTCCCCTATATCTAACCTCTGATACTGACTATAGAGCTTTTCGCCTACTGTATTGATCTTGATGAATAGCTGGACGGTTCCCGCTGCATCCATCAGGTCGGCAAAGCTGGCCTTGCCATGCCCTCGCACAACCATGACCCTGCCTGCTATAGAGACTGTCTCACCTTCTAGCTCATCGAACCGTTGGACAATCTCTGCGGTACTGTGAGTCCGCTGGTATTTCTGGCCGTAAGGATCGATATTATCTTGCTGCCACTCCTGTAGCTTTTGTCTGCGGACTACCATTTGGTCTGTCAGTTGTTCTTGCCCGTCCATTCCGTCTTTAGCCCCTCTGTCCTCTAACGCTCCTGCAGTTGTCTGATTGTCCCCTTCCCGCTCACCCACAGTAACCCTCCTTGCACACCTAAAATACGAGAAGTATGATACGAAATATTAATAAAGGCCATTAATGGCCAACACCTGATATCTTACAATGCCGGCCGGAACCTCAACTTCTACAGTATCGCCAGCCTTCTTGCCAAGTAAGGCTTCCCCTACCGGAGATTCGTTGGAGATCTTGGCATCCCCCGGATCAGCCTCAGCTGAGCTAACGATCACGTACTCAAACTCATCTTCATACTCCAAATCCTTCAGCTTCACCCTAGAGCCTAGGCCAACACTCTCTAGCTGAATGTCTTCTTCGCTAATCACCCGAGCGTTCCGCAGCATCTTCTCTAAGGTAATAATCCGACCTTCGATAAAAGCCTGCTCGTTTTTTGCGTCATCGTATTCGGCGTTCTCAGAGATGTCGCCAAAAGCCAATGCTTGTTTGATCCTAGCAGCTACTTCCCGACGCTTTACAGTCTTAAGATGCTCGAGTTCGTCCTCAAGTCTACTTAAGCCTTCCTTGGTCAAGAGAACTTCTTTCTCCAACATAATAGCTCTCTCCCTTGTCCATGCTATCTTAGAACACTAGGCAGCAAAGTCACAGCTTAATATTTGTGCTACTATATCCTTTTATACTGCCACAAAGTCCAACCCCGTCCCCAAGGGGCTAATCCCCTGTTTGCCATTGCACTAGGGCATGCAATAAGGCAATACAGTACCCGGCCTGATTAGGTGCCGGGTACAAATACACGGAGAACGGTCATCTTGATTGACCTGTTGTGGCTACCATTATAGCTTAGTAATTCTGAGACTGTCAAGGGAATTGCTGACTTAAATAACAAGCTTTCTTACAATTTCCCACGACTACTCTTTTGGCGTCATTGGTCGCTAGCGATATAGAGCAGTTTGTCTAGCTTTTGTAGCATTTTCTCGAACTTGCATGATGGATTCGAGGGTGACAGCCCGTTCAAAACTCCTAAGCCCTCCCACTCGAAAGCCGTGTTTATCAGCTAAGTTTGCTATCTCGTCCACTTGAGCTACAGATAGATCCCTACCAAGGGTAAAATTCTCGTACCGCCCCTCTAGGGCTAGGATCATTGTCTCCGCCATGCAAGCGTAGGAAGTTTTGGCGGGAAAACCAAAGTCGAACCCAAACTCCACATCGCCTGGGACCTGCACTACTCCACCTTCAAACACCAGCACATCAGAGCGCATTTCGGCCACCCGTCGGGATACATTGCGGGGGCGGGCCACATCGCACACAATAGCACCCGGCCTTAACCATTCGGGTTCTACTATAGTATCTATGGCACTAGTGACCGCCACAATAATATCGGCGCTCTGGCAAGCCTCTTGTACGCTGTCAGTTGCCACCACATCCACAGCATTATCTGCTCTAATAATGTCAGCAAGACGCTCTAGACGTTCTTTGGAGCGGGCCGCTAACACCATATGTCTCGCATCCCGGGCCAAAATCCTAGCAGCAGCCGAACCAATAGAACCCGTCGCCCCTAGTACCGCCACAGAAGCCTCATCTAGGGATAAGCCCATGGTATCTGCGGCATAGCGAATACCCTGCAAAGCTGTTGCCACCGTATAGCTATTGCCAGTAGTCACCGCTATATCCACATTTCCCGCGACTGTCACACCAGCATCGCCTACCACAGCGGTAAAAGCCCCTAGTCCTACGATCTCAGCGCCCAACGCCTGAGCTTTCTTGGCCGCATCTATGATCTTAGCCAATACCACTGGCTCAGGTAACTCAAGCATTTGCTTGGGGGTAAGCAAACAGCCAACAAACCAACCCTCTGCCTCCACACCTAGGGGTGAAGTCACCCCGGTTATATGGGAAACCTTGACAGGTGGCCCGTAACGCATCAATGTCTCTAGCCAACTCGCAGGGACTCGCTCGGCAAAGGAGAATTTGCGGGTAATATCATGTATTTCCAACGGGTGCACTATGAAACCAAATCTCTGCAACAACTATCACCCCTGCTAATTATCTATCAAATCTTCCCCTGACACCTTAGTTGTGAGTAAAGATTGCAGGTGTTCCACCCGGGGCTCAAAATCAATGGTCTCCAACAGCCCCAAATAGTCCTCTGGAACAATTTGCGCCACGGGTTTTTCTAACATCGCCACTAACATAGCTTCCATAACGTTGGTGCCAAAAGACCGACCACAAAGGTTAGGGGTGGAGGTTACCAGAGTCTTGACTCCTCGATTGCGCAGATTAGCTATATCATCCTCTGTAACAGTATTCGTAACAACTACCTTGCCCTCCATATCCTCGGGCATGTGGCTGGCAATAAAATGGTAATCACCGGCAATCACATCGGCCCATTCGTAGTATTTGGTATACTTCGCCGTAGATTGCTCCTGGTTTGATCCTGTAGGATAAAGCATGTGGAAGGGGAGTCGTACGGCTATCGGGGCGGCCACTCGGGCAACAGCGTTGAGGGCTCCTAGACTGCGCAAAGGAATAGGTACTCCTAAACCAAACATGAGATCCCCAATTACCATGTTGCAACCAGCCTCTGCCAAAGCTTCAGCCATACCAAAACGATCAACGGCAGCAACCAAGAGCACCCGCTCTCCTTCTAGATCCATACCCAATTTGGTTTTCAAAAATGATACCACTTTACGCTCCAAGGTGTTTTTTAGTCCCGAACCGTCCACCAAAGGAGTGTGCTTGGCGGCAGCACTAAATCGTTTTGAGTCCCGAATGGTATACCTGCGCCTACCAGCCCAAATATACATGTCCATGCCCCCTAGACCGAAGGCATCAACTCTCCCATCTAAGTCCCTGATCATGGCTACAGCCAAATCCATGTCCCCATCTGTGCCAATCCGCTCTATCACAAACTGCTCCCCTAAGATCTCGACCTCCGCCCTGTGATCCCTTTTTGAGGATCCTATGCTCACGCTCACCACATGCTTCATGAACAACCCTCCATCTGCCAAGAGACACTCACAAATAGCAAGGATCTCAAATCACCCGCAACGCCTTTGAACGTCTCCTCAACCCGCACCCCGAGATATTCGTCACCAACATCAACCTACTCTAAGACATCAAGGAGCGAATGGTATCCTGCAACATTTGTGGGTCTACATATATATCGTCCTTCATAGGAGACTTGCCTAGCTCAATACTTAACACCATGCCCGGGTCTAGTATGGATTCAACTAGCTTAATTCGCATATCTGAGCCTAGAAATATCACGGTATCAAAATCCCTAAGCTCGGAAAACATGACCATCAGTTCGTTAGCCAACTGAACTCCACTGCGGGTTTCCGCAAATTGCCACCGCTCACTATCGGTCATGACCCAGGCAAAATCTACGCCCTCCTGTCGGGCTAATGCCTCAATCTCTTCTTTGTTGCCAATGGGAAAACCGACAAGGGCCAAGCGGGATCCTTTGCGGATCTCCCCAAGGCTCTCTAGGCGGGAGACAAGGGTTCGATCTACCCCCACTTGATCGGCTACCTCTTGCTGAGACTGACCCCGAGAGCGTAGCTCCAATATTCTATCCACTGTCCGGTGGATCCGATCAGCATTGATTAGCTTTTCACCTATACGCAAAAGGTCCATGTCGGCCTCCATTCAAGTGTACGCCCAAAGGTAGGCTTCTATGTGCACACAATTGTGCTCAAGCACATTCTACCAAATTCAAAGGCCCTATTCAAGGGAAATATTCCAGCCCTTCAAAGGGCTAACTGAGAAGCCACTGGACTTATAAAATAATAAAGGCCCGCTACCCGCGCGAGCCGCTGACCTAGTCTATGTTATTTCTATCTAATCATCGATTTAACCCATGTGTTATCTACCTAGGGAAGGATCTTTTCTAGCCCTTGCCGCAATCGCTCCTCACTTAGAGCCCCTATGGCCACTTCTTTGATGACACCATCTCCATCTATAAAGAACGAGGCGGGTATGCCCCTAACCGCGTAGCGGGCTCCCGAGGCCCCTGTCGCATCAAGATAGACAGGAACAGTAAGTCCATGGTCTGCAAAAAATGCTTCTACTGTTGCTTGGCTTTCCCTCAAGTCAACAATCA
>JAAZMF010000152.1 GCA_012798955.1 Bacillota bacterium
CCGGGGATCTGTCACTCTTTACGTGGGGATTTTTCATGGCCAAAAATGGGTATTCTCAAATGGCCATTGACACTTGGCATGAAGGCCTCCATTTATAGGTGGTTCTTTAGTACCTTTCCAGCTCTGCAACGTACGTTGACTAATGCCTATCAATAACCATTTGAAAATACAAGAGCACCTGCGGATGTTGCTAACGTGAGAAAAATCCCTCAACTTTGTCTTGTGCTTAGCAGGAGAAAGGGCTACACTGGGCGAATAATCGGATAAGTCGAAAATGTAATCGATACCAATCCGGGAGACAGGACTGTTGCCCAATATGATGCAAGAGCGAGTAACCATCAAGGACGTAGCTCAAAAAGCGGGAGTCTCCACAGCTACCGTATCCCGCGTACTGAACAAATCTGAGCAAGTACACCCTAGAACCCGGAAGCGGGTGGAGAGGGTATGCATAGAGTTGGGGTTTTTCCGGGATCCCATTGCCACTGCCTTAAGAACCGGTCGGAGCAATATGGTACATCTACTTATTGAGCGATTCGACGGGGAATTCATCCCGGATATCATGGTGGGCATTGAGAACAAGGCCAACAGTGAAGATTATCGGGTTCTAGTCAGTAAAATAGACAATACCGGGCGAGGTATGTGGGAGCCCAGCAGGCAGTACATAGACGGGATTATCGTTATCTCCGACGCGGTATATGATTTGAAGCTAAGTGATGTAGCCGGCAATGAGGACATTCCCTTGGTCTGCGTATATAGCTACAGTCAGGACGCAAGATACCCTTCGGTTGTTCCCGATGATTTCCAGGGAGCGTACCTAGCTGTAGAGCATCTGGCGGCTAGGGGCTGCAAAGCTGTCGGCTATGTTGGTGGAATTCCCCATTGGCCTGCCTCCATGGATCGATTGAGTGGATATAGGCAGGCGGTCAAGGACTCTAAGTTGAGAGATGATGCCCAGCTGATAGAGGTGGGAGATTGGACAGCAGTTGCGGGCTATAAGGCCTGTAAGAGGCTTTTGGAGAGAACCGAGTTTGACGGCCTTTTCGCCGCCAACGACCCGATGGCCATAGGCGCTATGGACGCTCTTAGGGAGCATGGGCTAGAGGTTCCCAGAGATGTAGCTCTCATCGGTTTCGACAATACTTCTCTTTGCCGCTATGTACGGCCGACATTGAGTAGTATCGCGATGCCCCTTAGGCAGCTAGGTGAAAGGGCCATGAACACTTTGCTTTCGCTAATTGATCAAAGAAATGGCGGACAGCTTCTCGATACAGAGCATGTAATCACGATACCCTGCCAGTTGATTGAGCGGGATTCTAGCCGGTGGGTCTCGAGATGACTCCTAGTAATGGAGAGGAGAGCTAAGTATGTCACCTACGTCGAACCGTAAAATGTCGCCTGTTTCCCTAGCAAAGGTGGTAATCGATGATAGATTTTGGTCCCCCAGAATGGAGGTTAATCGAACCAAGACCATACCCCATCAATACAAGCAGTGCAAAGAAACCGGCCGGATCGATGCCTTTGATCTAACTTGGCAACCGGGGGAGGAGCCGGTACCCCATTATTTCTGGGATTCCGATGTAGCTAAATGGATCGAAGCAGCCAGCTACTCCCTTGCTACCCATCCAGACCCTGGGCTTGATGCACTTTTGGATGAGGTCATAGAAAAAATCGCCGGAGCACAGCAGCCCGATGGCTACCTTAACGTATACTTCACAGTGGTGGAGCCTACAAAGCGCTGGAAGAACCTGGGGATGTGGCACGAGCTGTATTGTGCCGGGCACCTGATAGAGGCCGCGGTAGCCCATCACGAAGTTACAGGAAAGCGGCGTTTCTTGGATGTGATGTGCCGCTATGCCGATTACATAGACTCGGTCTTCGGGTCGGAAGCTAGCAAGAGGTACGGGGCACCGGGCCACGAGGAGATTGAGTTGGCCTTGGTTAAGCTCTATCGGGCAACTGGCGACCAGCGCTATCTTAATCTCAGCAAGTTTTTCCTAGATCAGAGGGGTCAGAAGCCTTCTGTGTTTGAACGGGAATTTGAGCATCTCTCACCGGAAGATGCTCGCATCAATCGTCATTTCTTTGATAAAGAAACAGGCTTTGATACTAGTTACTGTCAGGATCATCTGCCGGTTCGGGATCAAAGCGAAGTTGTGGGACATGCGGTCCGGGCTATGTATCTATATAGTGGGATGGCTGATGTCGCCGCGGAAACTGGGGATGAGGGGCTTCTAGCCGCCTGCAGACGCTTGTGGGATAATGTCTGTCGCAGACGGATGTATGTAACAGGCGGTATTGGGCCTTCCCGGCACAATGAAGGCTTCACCAAGGATTATGATCTTCCCAATGAGACTGCCTATGCTGAGACTTGTGCAGCCATCGGACTTATCTTCTGGAATCATCGCATGCTTCATATAGATGGTGAAGCCCGCTATGCAGATATTGTTGAGCGGGCGCTGTATAACGGTGCCCTCAGCGGAATCTCCCTAGATGGAGAGAGGTTTTTCTATGTGAATCCTCTAGCCAGCAGCGGCGACCATCACAGGCAAGAGTGGTTTGGCTGTGCTTGTTGCCCACCCAATATCGCCCGGCTCATCGCTTCTTTGGGTAGTTACATTTACTCCGAAGACGCTACCGATGCCTATGTTCACCAATATGTCTCGGGGCATGGAGAACTCAATGTCAGTCAGGGTCACGTCAAGATTTCTCAGCAGAGTCAGTATCCGTGGGATGGAGAAATAAAGATCACTGTAGACCTTCATGAGCCCAGGGAGTTTGGGCTCAACATTCGCATCCCGGGGTGGTGCCGGGAGGCTAGGCTCTGGGTAAACGGAGAAGAGACACAGGTATCGCCAATCCTCCAAGGGGGATACGCCAGGATCTACCGGAGGTGGAGAGCCGGTGATACTGTGAAGCTGGATTTGGCTATGCCCGTTGAGCGAGTAGAGGCACATCCGAACGTGAGCCAAGCCGCCGGATGTGTCGCCTTGCAGCGGGGTCCCATCGTCTACTGTTTTGAAGAAGTCGATAACCCTGTGCCTTTGCATCGAATCGTTGTTCCCCGTGGTGCCCAGCTGGAAGCGGTATATGACGAGGAGCTCCTTGGCGGTGTTGTAAAGATCCAGGGAGAAGCCCGGCTAATGGATGCTGCCGATTGGGGTCATGAGCTGTACCGCTTCCAGCCGGCTGTGATGTGGCCCTATCCTATTACCGCCATTCCCTACTACGCTTGGGATCATCGGGGGCCGGGGGAGATGCGGGTGTGGATACGGAGCCTATAGGGCAAGGGAGTCATAAAACCAAATGGGGGGTGAGATCGCCAATAACCCTATGGTGGGAGCTTTATCGGATTTGTTTACAGAGGACTTACACAGACGAAATCGATGGGAGGTCTATTTAAATGTCAGCCAACAAGTGGTCAAAGCTTGGAATCCTGTTCATTGTGACCGCTTTGTGCTTGGGTCTTGTCGGGACGGTAGCATTTGCTGCTAAAGTCAAACTAAAGTACACGTATTGGGGAAGTCCCTTGGAGAAGAAAGCACAAGAAGACATGTTGAAAGACTTCATGAAGGCTTACCCCCATATCGAGGTACAACCAATATATATACCCAGTGATTATGTCACCAAGATCACTGCCATGCTTGCAGCCGGCGATCCCCCTGATGTCGGGCAGCTAGGCGAAGCTCAGGCTCTGCCGTGGGCAGAAGAGGGTGCGGTATTGGATATTACATCCTTTATGGAGAAAGACCCGGAGGTTAGCTATGAAAGCCGCCTGCCCATGACGTGGTATCTGTATGATGAAGGAAAGAGGACTATTGGGACTAACCTAGCTGCTGAGATAATGGCACTTTGGTACAATAAAGATCTCTTTGATGACGCCCAAGTGCCTTACCCACCAGCGCAAGCAGGAGCTTGGACATGGGATGAGTTCGTGGAGATGGCCATTGCATTGACCAAAGATCGCAATGGCCGCCATCCGGGAGCAGCTGGCTTCGATCCTGACAACATAGAGACATATGGTGTAGCCTTTGGCACTTGGTGGGCTCCGGTTTTGCCCTTTGTATGGAGTAATGGTGGGGACTGGTTCAATGAAGAGGGCACCAAGACTCTGCTCAACCACCCAGAGAGTGTGGAAGCGCTGCAGAAGCTAAATGACCTGATCTACAAATACCATGTAGCACCGACACCAACCCAGATGCAGACTTTCCCTGCTTTTAACATACTGCTACAGACCAAGAAGGTGGCCATGGTGGTAGATGGTCAGTGGGCCCTTCTGGATCTGGCAAAATCCCGATTTACGCTGGGCGTAGCGCCACTACCAACACTAAAGGAGCCTGTCTGCCTGGAGCTAGGTGCGCCCAATGTCATTTTCTCCGGAACAAAGCATCCAGAGGAAGCATGGCTTCTGTACAAATGGAGCACCAGCGCATCTAGTGTGATGCCACTTATTCAGGCAGGGCTGTGGATGCCTCTGCAAATTGAATACTATACCAACCCTGAGAATATGAATGAGTGGCTAACTGAGGGTGTCCATCCGCCGGAATACAAGGAAGCGGTCATCGATTATGTCTTGGACTATGGCCGCCGCAGCCCCGCTTATTATCTCCGAAACTGGGAGGAGATTAATAACGCCATTAGTCAAGGCTTGTCTAATTTCTGGCTAGGCAAAGAAGATGCCCAGATAGCTACTGACCGAATAGCGGAGACCATTACCCCCTTACTGAAGGGTCGGTTTGATCGCTAAACTCAGAACTGGAATCTGCGGGTAAGCGGGGATCGATCCCGCTTACCCTACTTGAAATCTGTTTTGCACCCAGGGATTGAGTAGATCCGGAGGCGATTTTCCTTGAAGAAGCGACGCTACAGCTTAAAAACTACGGAGAGCCGTTGGGGAGTCTTGATGGCCCTTCCTGCCATATTGGGTTTTGTAGTATGGAACATAGGTCCCATGATCGCCAGCCTGCTCATTAGCTTCACCGATTGGTCAGTCGTCTCAACACCGAGATTTGTGGGAGTGGCAAATTTTAGCCGTATGTTCACTCAGGATCCTCTTTTCTGGAAGTCCCTCTATGTGACGGCTTATTATACCTTCATGAGTGTACCAGCGGTGATTGTTAGTGCCTTTGTTATCGCTGCTATGCTTAACCAAGAGGTGAAGGGTTTGGCTGTTTTTCGTACGATATTCTATTTGCCTTCCGTGGTGCCGGCGGTGGCCAATGCCGTGCTTTGGCTTTGGCTATTTAACCCGGACTTCGGCCTTTTGAACACCGCCTTAGCCAACTTTGGTATTAGCAAATCCATGTGGATCTACGATGAGGCCAGTGTTCTACCTTCCCTTGTCTTGATGAGCGTATGGGGCATGGGCAATACTATGATCATCTTCCTGGCCGGCCTGCAAGGAGTGCCCCGGCAACTCTATGAAGCGGCAGAGATCGATGGTGGCAATGTCTTGCAGCGCTGGATCTACATCACACTGCCTATGGTTTCATCGGTGATATTCTTCAACTTAGTCATGGGTCTTATCGGTACTTTTCAGGTGTTCTCCCAAGCCTACGTCATGACAGAAGGTGGGCCGAATAACAGCAGTCTGTTCATGGTTTATTACCTTTTCCGTAATGCTTTTCAGTATGGCAGGATGGGATATGCTTCTGCTATCGCCTGGATACTGTTCCTCATCGTCTTAGCCTTCACTCTGCTCATTTTTAAGAGTTCGCCGGCATGGGTTTACTACGAAGGAGAGAGGAGGTAATCATGGTGTCCGCAACAAGAGAAGGCCAAACCACAAGTGAGATGCAGGGACTATGGCTATGGCATAGAATTTCAACGCGGAAGGCTATATGGAAAGCTTTTATCTACATAGTGTTGATAGGTGGTGCGGCCATTGCCATATTTCCCTTTGCCTGGTTGGTTCGCAGTTCTTTCATGGAAATGAGTCAGATATTCATTCTCCCACCGGAATGGATCCCGAGGCCCTTTGCTTGGGAGAACTATCCTGAAGCTTTGACAGTAGTACCTTTTGGTCTCTACTTTGTCAACACGCTCAAAATAGTTGTGGGTGTGATGTGCGGGACGTTGCTTAGTTCATCGCTGGCTGCTTTCAGTTTCTCCCGCCTAAGGTGGAGAGGTCGGGACATGATCTTTGGGCTGTTACTTACTACGATGATGCTGCCTTACGCGGTCACTTTGATACCTACCTTTATTCTCTGGAGTCGGTTGAATCTAGTCAACACTTTTGTGCCCTTGGTTCTTCCTGCATGGTTTGGAGCACCCTTCTATATCTTTTTGCTGCGACAGTTTTTCTTGTCAATACCTTTTGAACTAGATGAAGCCGCCTACGTAGACGGGGCATCACCCTTTTATGTCTACTGGAATGTCGTTCTACCCTTAGCCAAACCTCCCTTAATAGTGGTAGCTATTTTCGCTTTTCTAGGCGTATGGAATGATCTCCTAGGACCGGTGATCTATCTTACAAACCCGGACAAATTCACTGTGGCCGTGGGTCTTGCTCAGTTCAAAGGTATGTATTCAGCTCAATGGCATTTGCTCATGGCTGCATCCACCGTAGTACTTCTCCCTGTAATAGTTCTGTTCTTCGTTGCCCAGAAGTATTTCATAGAAGGTATTGCTTTAACTGGGTTGAAAGGGTAGGCCGTCGCTATCTTGCCGATAGACGATCGCTGTACCAATCGTCTTCATCGCTTGTATCAACCGAACCTATTCGGGATGTACAATGTCTTCATGGCGTTGGGGACAAATGAGCCCAACCCGGTCTACCACACAGGCAATGAGACTATCGTTGTCGGGCTCAGAAATTTGCGAGGTTACAGGAGTCCACTTTACGAGCGTATGAAGGCTTTTCTTGGGCTGAAAAATCGACATGGTCGGCTAATATTCTATAGAAACGATCAG
>JAAZMF010000153.1 GCA_012798955.1 Bacillota bacterium
AGCACGACATCCACATCAGGATATCCACTATCCTGCATCTCGGGACGCCCTACTTCAAACTTTTTAGCAGTACAAGGCATAATCGAAACCATCACTATATCCTTGGGATCGACACCTACCTTCTCGGCATAATACGTCTTAGTCAGAGCACCAAACATCTGTTGGGGCGATTTGCAGGTAGATAGGTGGTCTAAGAGATCGGGGTAATAGTGTTCGATAAATTTGATCCACCCAGGACTACAAGATGTAATCATGGGCAACGTACCACCAGTAGACAAGCGATGGAGCAACTCGCTACCCTCTTCTAAGATAGTAAGATCAGCTGAGAAGTCTGTATCAAAGACACGATCAAAGCCTAGTCTGCGCAGAGCCGTAGTCAGTTGCTTGGTAACCCGCGTCCCTACCGGTAAACCCAGCTCTTCACCAATAGATACCCGAATAGCCGGAGCGGTCTGCACTACAACGTGCTTAGTAGGATCAGCCAATGCAGCCCAGACCCTCTCGGTATCGTCTTTTTCCGTAATGGCTCCAACAGGACACACCAAAGCGCATTGCCCGCAATTCACACAGCTAAGCTCCACGAGGCTTTTCCAGAACGGCGCACTTACTACAGTATCAAAACCCCGATTAACTGATTCTAATATGCCAACACCCTGCTTATCGTGGCATACACTGACACACCGCCGACAGTTGATACATTTGTTGGGATCTCTAATGACTGAGGGCGATAGTTCATCTAGGGGCATTCCCCGTTCCACATAAGTGAAGGATACCTCCCGCACACCTAAGCGATGGGTGAGAGTTTGCAGCTCGCAATTTTGATTGCGTTCACATTGGAGACAGTCTTTGGGATGATGGGCTAACATGAGCTCCAGCACCATCTTCCGTGCCTCCCGCACTCTGGCAGTATTGGTCTTTACACACATTCCTTCAGCCACCGGATAAGCACAAGCTGGCTGGAGCACCCGCTGCCCCTCTACCTCAACTACACATATCCTGCAAACAGCCTTGATGCTCTGATCAGGATGGTGGCAAAGTGTGGGAATATCTATACCTAGCATTTTTGCTGCTTCCAAAATGGTTGAACCCCGTGGCACCGCTACAGCTAGCCCATCTATGATGAGATTTACAGTAGCCATTACTCTCCCCCCTTTAAGCAATTCGACTTGCCGCGCTACAGATCCCGGCAGGACATTCACCATGCACAATATGGGCCTCATACTCCTCTGGGAAAAACCGCATGGTTGTCAGGATCGGGAAAGGAGCTGTCTGACCAAGGGCACACAAGGAAGCATCTTCCATGGTCCTAGCTAGACGCCTAATCAGATCCACATCATCCTGTGTAGCTTCCATCCTGGCGATCTTATCTATCAATTCATAAAGTCGCCATGTTCCCTCCCGACAAGGTGTACATTGACCACAGGATTCGTGGCGGAAAAACTGTTGAAAACACCTAACTACATCGATAATGCAATGGCTATCATCCATGATCATCAAGGCTCCAGAGCCTAAAGCTGAGCCCGCGGCTGCCAAGGAATCAATATCCATGGGCACGTCCAAAAGAGCCTCTGGTAGACACCCTCCAGAGGTCCCACCGGTTTGCGCCATTTTAAAGGCACGTCCGTTAGGTATACCTCCACCGATATCATAGATAATCTCCCTGAGAGTTATCCCCATGGGAACTTCAATCAACCCTGCATTATTGATGTTCCCTGTAAGGGTGAACACTTTGGTACCGGCACATGCCTCTGTGCCGATACTGCGGAACCAGTCGGCCCCTTCGAGGATAATCGCAGGGACATTAGCTAGCGTCTCAACGTTGTTGACACAGGTTGGCTTACCCCACAACCCTACAGATGCTGGATATGGTGGCTTATAACGGGGTTCGCCCCGCTTACCTTCCATGGAATTTATCAAAGCTGTTTCTTCTCCACAGACGTATGCTCCGGCACCCACCCGTATCTCAATATCAAAGTCAAACCCGGATCCAAAAATATCTCTGCCCAATAGACCATAGGTTCGAGCTTGATTAATGGCTTGAGTCAGGCGATCAATGGAAAGCTTGTATTCTCCTCGGAAATAAATATACCCTTGGGATGCCCCAATAGCATAGGCGGCAATTGCCATTCCCTCTATGACTGAATGGGGATCACCTTCAAGAATCAAGCGGTCCTTGAATGTCCCCGGCTCCCCTTCATCTGCGTTACAAATAAGATACTTCTGATCTCCTGATGCTCTATTGGTAAAATCCCATTTGAGGCCCGTAGGAAACCCTGCTCCCCCCCGCCCCCTCAGACCTGAATCCTTGATCTCTTGGATCACTTCTTCGGGCCGCATGCCTATGGTCTTGCCTAAAGCCTCATAGCCATGCCTAGCGATGTATTCATCGATATTATCAGGATCGATCAAGCCACAGTTTCTTAAGACCACCCTTTTCTGGCGACTATAAAAATCGATCTGCTGCCATGTCTGCACACTACGGGTCCCGGCATCCCCTTTGTAAAGCAATCGTTTGACTACCCTGCCTTTTCGGAGATGCTCCGAGACGATCTCTTTGGTATCTTCCAAAGTCACACGGCAATAGTGAACAGCTTCAGGGTAAACCACTACCACCGGTCCCTCTTCACAGAGGCCGAAGCAACCGGTTTCGATTACCTTTACTTCTCTATCTAACCCTTGACTGCGGATTTCCTCCACAAGAGCAGTCCGCACCCCACGGGAACCCTTAAGCGAACAATTGGCACCAGAGCAGACTAAGATATGGGACCGAAAGAATTCCATTTACTTTCCCCTCCCCTTGCAGTTTATGGCAACACACCTACGGGAGATAACAGCCCAGTTCGCCTATTCATCTTCATCATAGTCAGCTAGCACCTCTGGAATTTTTTGAGGTGTAAGGTTACCATACACCCGATCATTGATCATCACAGCAGGTGCCACACCGCAGACTCCCAGACAACTGGTGTACTCCAGCGTAAACTTTCGGTCTTTCGTAGTCTCGCCCATTTTAATGCCTAAAGCTTCCTC
Organism: Bacillota bacterium; assembly: GCA_012798955.1. Lineage (GTDB taxonomy): Bacteria > Bacillota > Limnochordia > DTU087 > DTU087 > JAAZMF01. The sequence goes on from JAAZMF010000153.1 coordinate 3,028, forward strand.
AAACGCCCCAATAACCGCCCGGGCCCCCGTTATGTGGCAGGGGGCACTTTCACAAACGCGAATCACAAATCTACCCCGAGGATGAACTGAGTACAAAGAGTAGAACGTAGCAACACCGTATACCCGGCTAAGGGGAATATCCATAGCCCGAGCCACCTGGATTAGTTCTGCCTCAGAAAGAGAATTATCATCTGCCTGCACATCATGTAACACCTGCAAGAGAGAGTCTTCCTTTGCCCCGTTTTGGGAGACAATCCGCAAGACACGCTCCTCTACAGACTCTAGTTGTTCTTTCGGGATAGCCACCACAGAGCCTCCTTTCAACTTTCCTATAGACTAGTTAGCATCTTCCCGAGCAATCACGTATTCACCGATAATCTGACCATTGACAATATGACTAGTCACCATGGCTCGGGCCTTGTCTGCTGTCATATACCCATAAGTAATCTTGGGCTCACCTGGCCTGATTACCTCCACAAAGGGTTCCTTTTCACACAATCCGGCACAGCCCGTCTGGGTCACAACCACATCATCTAGATTCTTTAGTTGCAGTTCTTCAACCAAGGCTAACATGACTTCTCGGGCACCTGCAGCAATACCGCATGTCCCCATACCAACGACAATTCTTGTACCCTCTGTCTGCTCCCGTAAACGGACCGCCTCCTGTGCCCTTTCCCGTAACTGCCTCAACTCATCCAAAGATTTCATCTACTCATGCACCCCCATAAGATAACTATTACCCTGCTCAAGATACGACCTCAGCCACTCGATCACTACGGGAAGCGTCAAACCATCCTCGCCTACCTCCGCCTTCAGCACCCGGGTATCTAGCTCCCAAACTCGGTGGTTTACCCGATGGCAGTAGATCATGTCCACCGCAGGGTTGCCAATGATCACCGCCAAGATGGTATCAGCCATATTCCCCAAAGGCATCCTGTCTATATGGCTATACTGGAAGCTCGCTTTAACCATGGTGCCTTTTCCCGGTTTGGAGCTGAGGGAAAACTCCCCTCCTGAGCGCTCTGCAGCCATTTTCAGTAGGGGAATCCCAAGCCCCACCTTCCTGGTGGTTCGGGTAGTTGTAAAAGGATCGACAACCTTCTCTGCAAGGGCACTATCCATGCCACACCCATTATCCTCTATGGTGATCACGAGGGAATCGAGAACCGTATCTTCGATTATTTCGACTCTAATCAGCTTTGCCCCTGCCCGCAAGGAATTTTGTATAATATCAAGCACGTGTAAGGCCAATTCCCGCATATTATCACCCTATTCGAATCCACTGGCGATCCCCCGCGCGCAATAGTTCCTTGATAAATTCAAAGTCCGGCTTTTCCATAAACATTTCCGATTGAAAACCGCCCACTAGATCCGTAAGTTGATGGGCATCGGAATTGCGCAAAACTGGGTATTCCCCTAACCCACCGTATTCATTGATGAATCTTTCATAGAGAAATGATCGGTCTATCTCCACGGCATCTAGCGGAAGACCCGGCGGGACAAATCCTAATTGGCCAACTAAGCTATATCCGCGACGATTGATATGGGAGGCTATAATAAGACCTTCGCAAGCAACAATGGCTTTACCCACTTCCTCAATTCCCAGTTCCACCGATTGCAGAAGTAGCCTTTGCACTTGGCCTACCCTTCCATCCTCACAATCATATAAGATCTGTTCACCAAAGGCTTCCGGCCGGTTAGGGATATCAGGTAAGTACTGCCAAATAAAGCCCTCAAAAGCTAAAGCCGCATCTAGGTCTGGGAAAATAGCAAGTAGATGCACCTCTTCCTGGGTCTGTACCTCCATTCCGGCCAAAACCGGAAGGCCAAGCCTTGCACCAACCTGCATTACGACACCAACGTTGGCCACTGTATTGTGATCGGTAATGGCAATTAAGGCTAAATCCTCTAACTGGGCCATGCGGATGATATTCCACGGTGACATCTCCTTATGGGCACACGGCGACAACCCCGTGTGGACATGGAGGTCAATGGACATCCACTTAGCCACCCCGCACGGCACCTCGCACGCCTAATCCATATAGACGCCCCACTACCTCAAAGGCCGGTAAATCTGTGGTGAATATGGGAATATCCATATCCCTAGCCTTCTCTAGCGTCTCTTGTTCTGGTCCCACACCCCCTGCGATAATCACTGCCACAGCATCAATCAGTGATGCCACAGCCACCACATTGGTATGGACTTGGTTTGTCACCCATACAGATCTCGCTGTGGCTTTTCCCATGACATCGCTCAGAAGATCTGAACAATAGCCCCCTTTTATCAGAGCATCCCCTTGATAGTCCCCATGGGGACACAAAGATAGTGCTTCAACAATTGCCGCCAACTGCAAACTTGCTCACCCTCTCCCCTCTGTCTCTCCTCAACGAGCCACACCTTAGGCTAATTGTCTGCTCTTCTCGGACCCCGACATATTCGCTGCCATCGGCCCCGTTCCTTTGCCTACACTTCACCTTCATATGATATTGAACCTGGGACCCGGCGAGCCAATTCTAGTAACTCCTCTGCCAAGGACTGAACACCGTCCCGCAGCACAAATACACAATCCCCCTCTGTAGCTAACCCTTGCACAATGTCTTCCGCTAGTGCTTGGCAACTAGGTGAGCCACATGAGCCACAGTCTAGACCCGGTAAAAATGCAACTGTCTTTTCCAATAGCTCCATCTTCTCTATAGCTTTAGTAAAATCATCATCTAGCTTAAGAATAGAGCGGGGTTCTAGCTTTGTCTCCAGTTCATAGTCACCGGCTGCCCAGCGTTGCTGAAATTCCTCCTCGATCTCAAGGGAGATAGCCTCCGGTAACCCTTGGGCCAGATTCTCCAGATTCACCCGGGCCAAGAACGCATTTTGTACTGTCAAAGCACCGCCCACACAGCCTCCACGACAAGCTTGACACTCAATGAAATCAACGTCATGGAATTTGCCGATCTCTATCTCGCTAAGTACATCGATGACTGCGTGGATCCCATCAACTGCCACCTGTTTTGGCGCTCTGATGGCATCTTCCTCCCCCGACGCCCGCCCCCATAGGATGCCAGTGGCACTAGCTTGCTGAAGTTCGGGAGTATCCTCAAGATGGGGCAAAACACGTAGCACCCGGGCGTAAACATCAGAAAGAGGTATAGCACCATCCACCCATGATGTTCCTAGGCCGATAGGCTGTCTCAAAGCGGTAACCTTGGCAGGACAAGGCGTAATAAAGAACGCACCTATATCCTCTCTTTTAAGGCCGTACTTGCGCATAATGGATTCCTTAGCGAATCGAGCGGCAATGTCTACAGGGGCTTGGATTGGTATGAGATGATCGATTAGGTCAGGGAAGCGCACCTGGATAAGGCGAACAATGGCAGGACATGAAGATGAAATCAAGGGGCGGGTAGTGCTGTTTTCGACATAGCGGCGAATAGCAAGGCTAACATGCTCAGCCGCTTCCGCAACTTCATAAACAGCAGTAAAGCCCAACACTAATAGTGCCTGGAGGATCTTGCCTATGGTAACATCGGAACCGGAGAATTGGCCAAAAAATGAAGGGGCCGGTAACGCAACAGTATAGGCATATTTGTTAATTGAGTAGAAGTCGTCAGCGATGGCCCTTTTGGCGTGGTTAGGACAAGTTCTTATGCACTCTCCACAGTCAATACAACGGGTTTCCAAAATCCGAGCCTTGCCATTGCGCACTCGAATTGCCTCTGTCGGACAGCGCTTAATACAGATGGTACACCCTTTGCAGTTATCGGTATCTAGCGTAACCGAATGAAAGTATGGCTGCAATCTACTCACCAGCTTTATGCAGGATTTTTATCTGCAACCGCGTGCCTTCACCTACGGTGGATGCTATGGAGAATTCGTCTGCACTCCGGCGTATATTGGGAAGACCCATGCCCGCACCGAATCCCATTTCCCTCACGTCATCGCTAGCTGTAGAGTATCCTTCTTCCAATGCTTTATCGATATCTGGTATGCCGGGCCCGCAATCGTCGCATTGAATCTCGATGCTTTCACAAGTAATATCTACACCAATCTGACCACCATAGGAGTGAATAACTATATTCATCTCCGCCTCATAGGCTGCTATAGCGGCCCTCCGAATAATAGCAGGCTCTAGACCTAACTGTTGCAACACCCGCTTAAGCTTGCCGGCAGCCTCACCGCCTCGCACAAAGTCCCCTGCCACAACATCATATGTGACCGACATAAGTGCCCGCTCGCCCCCGGCAGTTGCCACTAATTGGCCCCCTCTCCAGAACCTAGTTCCGAACATCCCTTCAAGCCGCATCGGTAGAGCTTCCCACAGGTTTCATATAAGGGGTGTTTAGTTGTCAATAACGGTAGTTCCTCGGCATTAGCCATCTCAATCACTTCAGGGCTAGGATGCTTGCCCCGAACAAAAACAATCCCCGCAAGATCCACTACCTGAGCCGTGCGTATTGCCTGTACAGAGGTTAATCCAGTGAGCAACAGAGTCTTGGCCTTAGTAAAAGCCAATACGTCGCTCATGAGATCAGCTCCACATACTGATAACACTTGATGCTCCATATGAGCCACCTTTGTCAGCAGCTCCGCATCGATAACTTCCATCACATCTCTTATTTTCATTAATCATCACCTATTATAAAAATCGCGTTTGCCATCGGCCCAAACTAAGTCCCCAGGAAAATCCTGTATGTTCAGTTTTTACTATATCATTACTTAATAGTACACCTTCGTCTTTCTTGCTGGAGTTCCTGCGCCTAGCTTCCACTCTTTAAAGGAATGATTACTGTCCAGGCGGGATCGCCCTAATCCATAGTATTGCGGCATAGCAAAAGATCGTTCCTCCTAGGCGGAGAAACGATCTTAAATGGCGGAGGGGGTGGGATTCGAACCCACGGAGGCTCATCACCTCAGCGGTTTTCAAGACCGCCACGATCGTCCACTCTGACACCCCTCCAGATATCTTAGCAAAATATATCTTATCATGGGGCTGCATCTAGCGTCAACCCCATCGGCCTACCCCGAGTCTGCGCCTACTGACCGCTTATAGAGCACTTACAGATAGGAAATCTGTCCCTTGGCAAGGAATATAAGCTGAAGAGGAGTAATCAATACCGGGCATGGTTACCCAGGGGTGTACCTTGCCCCTAACAGAGAAAGGCCGGCTAGAGTGATGGCGAACCAGTGATGCTACTGGGGCAGCTCAACATCATCATAACCATACCCGTAATACTTCCACAGCCGGGAGAGATTTGATGGAGAGAGGAGCGATTATCATGCAAGGAATGGTATCAGTTAGAAATCTGGTCAAAACATTCGTATCAAAGGAAGAAACGGTGACAGCTCTCAACAACGTGACCTTATCTACCCCTCCCAATAGGATTCTAACCCTTTTGGGGCCCTCCGGATGCGGTAAGACCACACTGCTCAGATGTATAGCCGGGCTTGAATCTCCTGACTCAGGCGAGATCCTCATAGGCGACGAGGTGGTATGGTCGAAGGCTCAGGGCATATCTTTGCCCCCTGAACGACGGGGTATTGGGATGGTATTTCAATCTTATGCAATTTGGCCTCATATGACTGTTTTTGGGAACGTCGCATACCCACTCGAGGTTCGTAAAACACCGAAGCAAGAGATCGAG
>JAAZMF010000154.1 GCA_012798955.1 Bacillota bacterium
ATAATGCGGAGCTTCAAGCCCGGCGAATAATCGATGAGGCGAAGCTAGAGGCAGAGCAGATTTTGGTGGATGCTCGGCGCCAAGTAGGCGATGAGATTAGGCAGGCCGAGGAAGCATTGGCCTTTCGCGGTCGGCTGCGCCGTCAGCTAGAAGGGCAGTTAAGACAGTTGCTTGAGGAAGTTAAGTTGATGGCTGAAGATGAGTCAGAGGCTAGTGAACCTCAGATTCGCGTCAGCCCTAGGCCTACGCCAAGGCCTAGCGAGCACAGTGCCGACCTCGCTGTGCCCGAGGAAGAGGAAGAGTAGGCGATTAACAGATCGGCAACCCTCTCGGTCCAAACTTGCGCCATGATTGACGAAGCTTAGAGATTGCCATATAATATACTCAACTTAGGCCACCAAAGTCAACTACTCACGACTAAAGTCGTGAGCCTGCAAAAGCTCGTGTTGACTAGCCTAAGCTAGTTTTCATGGAAACAGCTATGAAGGGGACAGTAGGAAGCTACTTAATGGGTCTAGCGAATCGGGGGTAGGTGAAAGCCCGGTCCCATAAGCTTTACTAGGATCACCCCAGAGCTGCCCGGTGAACGGCGCTATGCCAAGTAGCTAGGGCCGGGAGAGCCCGTTACAGCGGAGTAAGTGGGCCAAGGCGCATTTAGCAACCCTTGGTCAAATGGGGTGGTACCACGGGTCCTCTCGTCCCTAGGGATGAGAGGCTTTTGTGTTTTATGAATGATTGAATTTCCGCCTAAGGGAGGTTTTACCATATGAACTATCAGGAAACAGTTCAATTACCAAAAACTGGATTCCCCATGCGAGGCAATTTGCCTAAGAGGGAACCAGAGATGCAAAAACGGTGGGAAGCAGAGGATGCCTACGGCGAACTTAGGAGACAACGGGAAGGCCATCCGAAATTCGTGCTCCACGATGGGCCACCATATGCTAATGGTCATATCCATTTAGGTACTGCCGTTAACAAAGTGCTCAAGGACATCATAATCCGTTCAAGGAGTATGGCAGGACTGGATTGCCCTTATGTCCCAGGTTGGGATGTCCACGGGTTGCCCGTTGAGTATGCCATGATTCGAGCCCTTGAGGTTGATCGCCACTCACTTTCCCCTGTGGAATTTCGACAGCGATGCGCAGAATTCGCCATGCATTGGCTCGAAGTACAGAGGACAGAGTTTAAGCGGCTAGGTATTTGGGGTGAATGGGAAGACCCCTATATTACCATGCGTCCGGAGTTTGAGGCTATTCAAGTGGAGATCTTCGGAGCCATGATGGGCAAAGGCTATATCTACAAGGGTCTAAAGCCTGTTTATTGGTGTGCCGATTGCGAATCATCTCTAGCTGAGGCAGAAGTGGATTACAAGGACCATAAGTCACATTCTATTTATGTGAAATTCCCAATTACCCAAGGCAAAGGGTTGGTTCCAGATGAAGTCCCTGCCTATTTGCTAATTTGGACGACTACTCCTTGGACCTTACCTGCCAATGAGGCAGTTGCCCTCCATCCTCAGCTTGAATATGTATTGGTGGACACTAACGCCGGCAGATTGCTACTTGCTGAGGAACGATTGGCCGCCGTGGCGGAAGCTGCAGGTCTCAAAGATGTAGAGATTGTGGGCAGTTGGCGTGGTCGAGAGCTAGAAGGTGTATTATACAAACATCCATTTAGGGATCAAACAGCACCGGTAATCTTAGCTGATCATGTTACTTTGGAACAGGGTTCTGGTTGTGTTCACACAGCCCCAGGTCATGGACTGGAGGACTATGCAGTAGGAGTCAAGTATGGGCTGCCGGTTTTCGCCCCCGTAGATGCCCAGGGCCGCTTTACAGATGAAGCAGGGAAATACCAAGGTATGGAGCTAGACAAAGCCAATCCGGTGATCATCTCCGATTTAATGGAGATGGGACTGCTCTTGCAGAATGCGGAGCTAGTGCATCAGTACCCTCACTGTTGGCGGTGTAAGCAACCGATCGTATTTAGGGCTACTGAGCAGTGGTTTGTTTCCATTGAAGGCTTCCGCAAAGAGGCTCTAGCTGCCATTCAAGATGTGGAATGGATCCCCAGGTGGGGTATTGATCGCATTAGTAACATGGTTAGGGAACGAAGTGATTGGTGTATATCCCGCCAGCGTATCTGGGGATTGCCTATTCCCGTCTTTTACTGCGATGAATGCGAGGAAGCACTTGCTACAGAGGCCACAATTAGAGCCGTGGCTGAACTATTCCGCAGGGAAGGCTCCAATGCGTGGTTTATCTATGACGCCGAGGAGATTTTGCCTAGTGGAACTAAGTGTGAGGCCTGTGGTAATGGAACTTTCACCAAAGAGAAAGACATCATGGATGTTTGGTTCGACTCTGGCTCTAGCCATATGGCCGTACTAGAGCAGCGGGATGGTCTACACTGGCCCGCGGATCTCTATCTAGAAGGCAGTGATCAACATCGCGGCTGGTTCCAGTCATCGCTACTTACTTCAGTGGCGGTGCGGGGCAGAGCACCCTATAAGGCTGTTTTGACCCATGGGTTTATCGTTGATGGGGAAGGCCGGAAGATGTCCAAATCGGTGGGCAATACAGTGGCACCGGAAGAGATCATTGACGTGTATGGTGCCGATGTTTTTCGGTTGTGGGCGGCTTCAGCAGATTACCGTAGCGATATTCGTGTGTCACCGGAGATCCTAAAACAAATGTCTGAGGTCTATCGGCGAATACGGAACACTATGCGCTTTATGCTGGGCAATATCGCCGATTTTGATGTCAATCTTCATCGAGTACCTTTGAGCGAATTACCGGAAATGGATAGGTATATTCTAGATGAGTACTATCGTTTGGTGCAAAAGGTCACCAAGGCCTATGCCGATTACGAGTTTCACACTATGTACCATGGTGTGCACAACTTTTGTGCCGTGGATCTAGGTAGCTTCTACCTAGATGTGATCAAAGATCGGCTCTATTGTGATGGAGTTGAGTCCTTGAGTCGTCGGGCCGCGCAGACGGTGATTGCTGAGATTCTTCCTGGCTTAGCCCGTTTGATTGCGCCGGTCTTGGTTCATACCGCCGAGGAGATTTGGTCGCATCTACCCGAGGAGTTACGGGATGGTTATTCTAGTATTCATTTCACCCAGTGGCCTGAAATTGGTGATGTGCATTTTTCAGAGGAATTACAAGGTAAGTGGGCCAATGGCATGCAGGTCCGTAGGGAAGTGGCTAAAGCTCTGGAATTGGCTAGGGCGGAGAAGACCATCGGTAGTTCCAATGACGCCGCAGTCACCCTTTACCCAGATGATGAATTGCGTAATGTATTATCTCAGTTCTCTGTGGCAGAGTTAGAGGCGCTGTTTATCGTATCTGGGGTGCACATCGCGCCACCCAGTGTAAATGCACCGGCCAATGCCTTAGACGGTCTAGATGGCAGGCTTCAGGTGCTTGTCCATGAACCTGAAGGTGGGAAATGTGAAAGATGCTGGCGGCACACATCCTTTGTGGGAACCAGCAAGGAGCATCCAAGTCTTTGCCAGCGCTGCAATGAGGTGGTTATCGCCGAAGCATAGTATGCTACGATATGCTACCATAGGAAGCCACTGCTATTAGTGACGAAATTTGGATGCATCGGAAGTGCTAGTTGTCCAATTGATTGGGCTATTGGCCGGCCGGTGCATCTTTTTGCTATGTGATTTACACCTATCTCTGGGGAAAGCTATGGGGGATTAGGAGCTATATGTTGGGAGTTAATTGATGATGGCCAAGATCAATGACAATTTGCTAGAGGCACTCATCAAGCGGATCGACGGGTTAGTTGCGGCATTCGAAAAGGCCAGTGTTGCCGAGTATATCGAGCTTTACAGACAGCCCCGTCGTCTTCTATACTTGAATTTCCTGTCGGGCTTGGTGCGGGGATTTGGCATAGCCGTGGGCTTTACTGCCGTGGGGGCTCTTTTCTTGTACTTGTTGGGCAAAGTAGCATCACTGAATCTGCCCATTATCGGGCGCTTTGTGGCGGAGATTACCAGGATCGTAGAGGTGGAGCTCCACCGTTTGCCTTAGAGCCTAGCATGGACCGATTTGCCGATTTTGTTAGGCTTGCTTTTCTGATAGTTAAATCCATTCGACTGACAAAATACCTAGGAGGCGTCGATTTGGGTAAGGGGTTTATGGATGAATTGCGACATGATCTCGAGATGGAGAAGACACAGCTGGAGGAAACTATCGTTTCTCTTAATCAAGGTTTACACCAAAGACTCACAGATTCTGTGGGGGAATTATCTAGCTATGATCAGCATACGGCAGATTTGGGAGCGGAGACCTTTGAGCGGGGCAAAGATGTAGCCTTGCGGGATAACAGCCTGCGCTTGCTTGCCGATGTGAATGCGGCTTTGGATCTCATGAATTCTGGCGAATATGGGATCTGCCTGGATTGTGGTCGACCCATCGATGAAGCTCGCTTACGGGCAATTCCTTCGGCAACTAGATGCATTGAGTGTAAGGATGCTCAAGAGCAAGTAAGGGACAATTGGCATCGCCCTGTGGAGGAGTTAGTTATCCCCTTTAGATTGACCCATGAAGATACTGTGGGTTTTGATGGGGAAGACACTTGGCAAGAGTTAGCCCGCTTTGGTACGGCTAATACTCCCCAGGATATTCCCGGTGCCGTAGAGTATGATGAAGTATACATTAATGCCGATGAAAACATAGGTATTGTGGAAGCTGTGGAGGCCGTGGAAGATGATGGCCTTTCTGCTGTGGAAGCTGGGGAGGCCGTGGAAGGTGATGGCCTTTCTGCTGTGGAATCTATAGAGGCCATGGAAGATGATGAGCTTTCCATCGTGGAAACCATAGAGGCAATGGAAGAGGATGAGTCTCTCATTCTGCCCGATTGAGTTTGTATAACTTGCCTTGATCTAGGGGCTATGCTAATATGGGCCCAGCGCTTGGCAGATAGGAAGGGGCATGGCACCTTGGGTTTTGTGATTGCCGGTATCCTCATTGTCATACTGGATCAAGCTTCTAAGTGGTTGGCAGTGCAGCACTTACAGCTTGGTCAATCTGTGGCGTTACCGGGTCACCTATTCTACTTGACTTTGGTCTACAATCCGGGGGCTGCTTTTGGAATTTTCGCCCATGCCACCCCTTTCCTGATTGCACTAACCTTAGGTGTGCTGGCAGCTGTATGGGTATACCGGGATGAGATTGCTTGCCAATCCACATTACTTAAGCTGGGTTTAACCCTAAGCTTAGCTGGAGCAGTAGGAAATCTTATCGACCGAATTCGGTTGGGTTATGTGATTGATTTTATCGATGTGCGCATCTGGCCGGTATTTAATGTGGCAGATTGTGGTATAGTTGGGGGTGTGATTCTACTTTTTTGGCTATTGATTGCTGAAGGTAAAGGTAAGACCTGAAGAGCCTGGGAAGGTGGGTGGGGAGCCATGGAGCATATGGAGCAAGCCGGGGAGGAGCTACAATTTGTGATCCAACATCAGGACGTGGGCCTTCGTTTAGATCATTTCCTTACCCAAAGGGTGGAGGGACATTCTCGCTCACATCTTCGGAGATTGCTAGACCAGGGCCTGATTACGGTGGATGGTCTCAGCCCTAAGGCAGGTTACCTGCTAAATGCAGGTGATATTGTCCGTGTTGTAATACCTCCGACCCAGAGTCTGTCTGTTGAGCCCGAGGATATTGCTTTAGATATTATCTATGAGGACTCGGATATTATCGTCATCAACAAGCCAGCGGGCATGGTGGTACATCCTGCGGCAGGCAATCTCCGAGGCACTTTGGTTAATGCCCTGCTAGCCCATTGCCAGGACCTTTCCGGCATAGGCGGTGTACATAGACCCGGTATAGTTCATCGATTAGATAAAGACACCTCGGGGGTTATGGTTGCTGTAAAAAATGATGGTGCCCATCGCTCATTGGCTCACCAGATCAAGGACCGAATAGCCCAAAGGTGGTACCTAGCCTTAGTTCATGGCAATATCATGACAGATAGCCAGGTGATTGATGCGCCCATAGCCCGACATCCAGTCCATCGCAAACAGATGGCCGTGATAGAGAAGGGGAGGGCTGCCCGCACTGAGTGTCATGTGCGGGAGCGATTCGGAGACTACACTCTAGTTGAATGCCGCTTGGAAACCGGGCGTACACACCAGATTCGCGTGCATTTGGCCTATATAAAACACCCGGTTGTGGGCGATGTTGTTTACGGGCCCAAACGCAATAAGCTCGGGATGACCCGTCAAGCACTACATGCTTACCATCTAGGACTTACCCACCCTCGCACGGGGATTGATATGGAATTTGTTGCTCCTCTGCCCCAGGATTTGCGTTCAGCCCTTGAGACTTTGCGGCGGAGAACCGGTACATTAGG
>JAAZMF010000155.1 GCA_012798955.1 Bacillota bacterium
CCGCTTGAAGCTGGGCACCCGCCACGAGCTCCATTTGCTCTCTTAGGTAGCGTCCCAGTTCCTGAGCAATAGGTGTTGCCGACGGTACATCGATTAGTTGCTTGAGGGCCGGTACATTGGTCATGGCCACTTCTAGGCGCAAACCTTCAGTCTGGTTAAGATAGTCCTTTGCCTGTTTGATTGAGAAGTTTTGCTCATGCAAGAGCTGCCTCAGATAAAGTAAATCCTGGATATCCTGTTCGCTAAAACGACGGTGACCACCTGGAGTACGGGCAGGACGAATAAAGTTGCTAAACTCCTCACACCAGAACTTAATTGTGGATGGCTCTACGCCCACATCTAGTGCCGTTTGGCTAAGCGTTTTTCCCTTTACGGACATTGTCTCCCCTCCTGACACCTCTCAAAGCTTTGTTGAAAACAACTTCCGGATTCCCCACTTGGTAATTTAATGTATAATTCGGCGACATTGGCAAAATACCTGCATAAACGCGAATTAATGGGAAAATCGAAGGTAGCCCTTTTGGTCTGCCATCTGTCGCCGGGGGGAGGGATCTCCTAATTCCTGGAGAAATACAACAAACAGCATCAAAGTAGCACTAGAAAGCCCTTTCGAGGTTGATGCATGGGTAAACAGTGAGTGGTGATTAGGAGGAAGTGGTCAACTGATGCCTAAGGTTGCACGCTTTGGGGTAAGTATGAGCCCAAGATTACTTGAGCAATTCGATGAACTCGTGCAGGAACGGGGTTATGCCAATAGGTCTGAAGCTATCAGGGATTTAGTCCGTGATGCCTTGGTGGCCAGGGAATGGGAAAACGGAGATAGTGAAGTCGCAGGAACTATCACATTGATTTATGATCACCATACTGCCGGGCTAGGTGATATTTTGACTGAAGTACAACATGAGTATTACGACTTGATTATTTCCACCTTACATGTTCATCTAGACGAGCGCAACTGCCTAGAGACTTTGATTATCAAAGGAGCGCCAAATCGAGCCAAATCGCTAGCAGATGAGCTGATCTGTACAAAAGGCGTAGTCCACGGCAAGCTTACGTTAACCTCTACTGGTAGAAATCTGCGCTAGTTCTGTGTCGGGGGTCTACTGCCAATTGCGGTTTTATGAGAATTATGACCCAGGCCAGAGCTATTTACCATGAGAATATAGTCTGCTAAGGGGTGGAAGCCCAATGCCATATAGGAATGTCGGCCCGCTAAACGTCGGTAATAGGCTATTACTGATTACTGTGGTATTAATCGCTTGCCTTTGCGTTGCTTTGGCTATGAATCTACATATGACTAATGCCGTCAGCAAAGGTCTCCAAGCGCTGCAAGTGGCCCTGGACGATGGACAGATGGACAGGGATCTTGTGGAGAGCCTACAGCAAAGAATTGATGTGCTTTCTCTCCGGAACCGTTGGGGCTCAGTGCTTGTTCTGGTTTTGGCCTTTGGTATCACGCTTTGGGGAAATGAAACAATGTGGACCAGACATACGCAGCCTTTGCTGGAGATGGTTCGGATCCTCGATGAGGTGGCTCGAGGGGATCTAGAGCAGCGGCTACCAGTTAAGGGGTCCCGGGAAATGCAGGAGTTTGCTGAAGGGTTTAACCAGATGGTGGAGAGGGTAGAGACCTCGCTCCAGTTAGGAGGACGCTTAGCTAGAGGAGCCTCTTTTGAAGAGATCTTCGATAGTATCTATGATTCATTTCACCGCTATTTACCCTACGAGCGGATGGGGGTTGCGTTGATTGACTCCGCTACCCAATCCATACGGGCAGAAAGGGCCCAGTCCGAGGTTCCTGTCGAATTGGATGTTGGCTATACTCTCCCTCTAGATCAAACAAGTTTGCCGGAGGTGATCAAATCCGGTAGACCTCGAATTATAGCGGATCTTGAGGCTTATGTAGAAGAGCATCCCGAGTCTGATGCCACGAAGCGTATGGTTGCGGAAGGGATGCGTTCAAGTCTTACCATGCCCCTCAAGATTGATGATCGCCCTTTGGGAGCTCTGTTTTTCTCTAGCATGGAGCCCCATGCATATCAGCAGCACCATGTGCAGTTTTTGCAGGTAGCTGCTAGTTTCGTATCTCCTGCATTGGAGAAAGGCATTGTCGTTGGTGACGTGATTCTTGCTGCGACCATGGGTTTTGCGAATCTGGCAGCATTTCGAGATACAGAGACAGGGGAGCATTTACAGCGCATGCGTAGGTATGCCGCGGCTTTGGCTAAGCATATGGCTAAGAATCCCCTCTATGCTGAGCTCATCGATGAGGCTTTCATCCAGGGCATTTATACTTTCAGTCCTTTACATGATATTGGCAAAGTCGGAGTCCCAGATCGGATTTTACTCAAACCCGGCAAACTTACAAGAGAAGAGTTTGAGATAATGAAACAGCATACGACCATCGGGGCCGATGCACTTAAGGAGGCCGAAGAGGAAGCCCTACGGCTAGACTATTCTATATTTGGGATGGCCATAGAGATTGCGGCCTATCACCATGAGCGATTTGATGGGACTGGCTATCCCGAGGGATTGGCGGGGGAGGCCATACCCATGTCAGCTAGAATCACTGCGGTGGCCGATGTGTTTGATGCCCTAACATCGGCTCGCCCTTACAAGCAGGCATTTTCCTTTGAGAGATCTGTGCAGATGGTTATTGATGGGAGTGGTACTCAATTCGATCCTGCAGTTGTCGAATCCTTTGAAGCGTGCTTGGATCAATTTCGCTCCATTCATCTGGCATTTCAGGACGGAGCATCGTCGCTAGAACGTGCGAAAATAGGATAAACAGATCATGTGGAGGTGTCTAGGTTGATGAAACTAAGTGGCTTTGCAGACGAGATATCCCCGAATTTGGATGAGCAGCTAAAGGTTCTAGAGCAGGAAGGTATTGGATATCTGGAATTGAGAGGTGTCTGGGACAAGAATGTAATACAGCTAGATAATGCTGAAATCAACCGGATTAAAGCTGCCCTGGCGGCCGGGGGCTTTGGCGTCTCTGCCATCGGCTCGCCCATAGGCAAAATCGGCATTGAAGAACCCTTTGAGCCCCATTTCGATGGATTTCGCCGTATTTTGGATATCGCCGTAGCCCTTGATAGCCCCTATATTCGGCTGTTTTCATTTTATCTCCCCAAGGATGCCAATCCCGATGGCTATCGTAACCAAGTGCTAGATAGACTTAGTGCTATGGTCGAGGCGGCGGAGGGGTCGGGGGTTATGCTCCTCCACGAAAATGAAAGTGGTATTTATGGCGACATTGCTGAGCGTTGCCTTGATCTGCTTAGCAGTCTCGATCATCCTAATTTCCGGGCAATCTTCGATCCTGCGAACTTCATCCAGCAAAAGCAACGGCCATTTACTCATTGTTATCCCTTGCTACAGGATTATGTTGAGTACTGCCATATTAAGGATGCTATCATGGCAACCGGTGAGGTGGTGCCTGCAGGTGACGGTGACGGTGAGATTAGGGAATTGTTGGAGGATTTGAGGGCTAAGGATTTCACCGGATTTCTGTCTTTGGAGCCCCATTTACAAGAGGCAGGAAGGGCCGGTGGTTTTAGTGGCCCAGAGCTTTTCACACGGGCCAGTAGAGCCCTAAAATCTATACTGGAAGATTTGGGTGTCGTCTATTCATGAAGGGAAAAGGGTACCGGATTTAGGCGCTGGTCTTTGGGCATATAGCACCCAAGCTTTTCGTTCCAAATGAGCTTATCTTGCCAGTAGTTGCTAGGACGGGACGTAATCTCGTGGAGGGCCCCAACGAGGCGATGGAGTTCTTTAGTATTGTTGTACATGCCGAAGCTGATTCGGACAAGACCGGGCAGGTGCTGGGTATCACCGAGTGCGAGCTCTTTTTGCAGGCGGACCATATCTTTGGTATCTAGGGCTAGTAGATAGTGTAGATAGGGCTGGGCACAAAAGCAGCCACTTCTTACGCCAATACCGGCATGAAAAGCTAATATGGCCGCTACCAATGCATGGTGATACCCCAGGAGCGCAAAGGAGATCACGCCGAGGCGATTGGGGTCGCCGGGCCGGGTGGAACCATAGACCTTTAAGCCACGCACTTTTCCAAGGTGCTGGAGGGCATAATCAGTGAGGGATTGCTCGTGATGAGCAATCTCACCTAGGTCAAGTTCGTCTAGGATCTTTAGAGCAGCAGCTAAGGCAACTGCACCCACGACATTGGGCGAACCTGCTTCTTCTTTGAAGGGCGGGTTCGTCCAACTGGTTTGTGAGAGAGTTACAAGCTTTACTGTACCACCTCCAACTAGTGCGGGCCCACCTTTCTCAAATAGATGTCTTGGCCCAACTAAGACCCCGGTGCCAAAGGGGGCGTAGAGTTTATGGCCTGACACGGCCAAGAAGTCTATGTGACGGGGATCCTTGGGATCTAGGAGGTTAATGGCCCTGTGGGCAGCTAATTGTGCACCATCCACCATGATGGGTATTCCGTAACTGTGGGCAAGACTTGCGATATAGTGGATGTCATTGATCCAACCGGTTACATTAGATGCACCGGAGATTGTCACGAGCTTAATTCGGCGATGGTGCATAGTAAGTTTTTGCTCTAGGTCGTGGAGATCTAGACGGCCCTCTCTATCGACGTTGATCCGCATCACTTTGGCGACTTGGCGCCATGGTAGATCATTGGAGTGGTGTTCCATCATTGTACCTAAGATGATATCTCCCTGGCTTAGGCATAACCGCCGTGCCAATAGATTGATGACTTCGGTGGTGTTCTTGCCAAAAATCACAATATTGTGGTCGGGGTGGGCCCCGAAAAATTTGGCTATGGCTTCCCGGGCCTCGTCGTAGACGGTTGTAGATACCAGGGATTTGTGTCCGGTGGAACGATGTACACCAGCATACCATGGCAGGAAATCTTCAACTTGTTGAAGTACAGGCTTAAGGATGGGGGTAGTCGCCGCGTTATCTAGGTTCACATAGCGAATTCGCTTGCCACCAAATATGGGAACCCTTGCATTAATACCTACCACCTGTTGGCGAACATTAGCTAGCGTAAGGTGTCGTCTAGTTCGTGAAGACATAAAAATCCCCCCCTGCATCCCATGCTACGTCGAGGATCCGAAAAGTGTGCTGTAGTGATTGACGCGGCGAAAAGACCGTCTAGCAAATTTGCTAAAACTATGGGAAGGACATGATGAGATGGTTAGAAAAGAAATAGTGCCTTGTGTCAAGGCCCAGGAAGTCCTAGCTCGGCTAAGACAGGAATACCCCCAAGCGAGATGCGGCCTAGACTTCACTACCCCCTTCGAGCTTCTAGTTGCTACAATCTTGTCAGCACAGTGTACAGACGACCGGGTGAATATGGTTACCCA
>JAAZMF010000156.1 GCA_012798955.1 Bacillota bacterium
AAATATCCGGTGGGGAGCAGCAGCGGGTTGCCATTGCTAGAGGTATGGTCCATCGACCTACCACCTTGCTGGCTGATGAGCCTACTGCGAACCTAGATTCAAGGGCATCATGGGAGGTCATGCAGGCCTTCGCGGATCTCAACAACGCCGATGCTGTCACTATTCTAGTGGTCACCCATGATCCTTTTGTGGCCAGTTTTTGCTGGAGAATTGTGTTCATCAAAGATGATAGCACAGAACGTACCTGGACAAGTGAAAAAGGGTTTTGGTTTCACCTTTCACCCCCGGAATGAATTCCGGGGGGTTCTAGTGCTATCCATAAGCCCCGGGTGGAACCAAGATCGCCGGTCTGCTAGCCGGATAAGTCCGTACTCTAGATAATGCCTCTGGCCCACCGGCTGCTCCTAAGGATCAACTCCCGAAATGCAAGGTTCATGAACGAGTTCACATCATGGCCCGGGGCAAGGTAGGCAATGCGGCCTAGACCATATTCTATAGTCCAACCGGCTGGCCATTTTCCACCCTCGTAGGTATACTCTAGAAACACGTTCTTCTCGCAGAAATCGTCGAAAGCAAATTGATACGGCTCTTCTCCCATACTCCAAGTGTCCATCCCCCTTACGATGGGGTGTTCGGGATCTGCAAATGTATATCCTAGAGTCTGGTACTCTGGGTGTCGTACGAACCTGCCGCCTAGCATTTGGGCTAGCTCAAAATCCACTGACATGTGGATGCCGTTATGGATGGCCAAAAGAGCCCCTCCGCCGCTCACATAGCTTAACATGGCATGGACTAACTTAGGTGAAGTTTTCTCCTTCCAGCAATTCGCGTAGGATATTACAAGATCATGTCCGACTAGATCGTCCCTTGTCAGACTCCCATAATCCTCAGTCAAACTCACATCAATATCGTCCTGCAAAATCTTGATGATTTCCTTATCTATATCGTTTACGGGGTGTGGGTCACTATTGTAATCACCAAACAATATTCCTTTTGGTTTCTGGGACATACATATCTGCCTCCTTAGCATAATCCGGCACCTTCATCGGCCCTCTGTCATAGGGCTTAGCCTAGAACCTTTATACGATACATATAGACAAAATACCTGCATTGCTAAATCATGGCTTGGCCTGTGACGCCTTGAAGGGATAGTTATTTATTTCATATAAATAGGCAACTGTTCTAAAAAAGCACCACACCAGTTCGCCAAGGGCCGAGCTCCCGGATTTGCCCAAAGAGCTTGGGGCCAGACTGTTGCCCAGAAAGGAATTGATATAATGATCCGATACCATATCGCCTTTCGATTAGGTCATACCCTAGATTATGGGCTTAAGGCTTTGGACAGTGGCATGCACGGGATTGAGATTCAAAGCTGCCAATCATATGTATCTAGAGATATTTATGCCAGAGCTGCAAGCCTGATAAATGAAGGTAGTACACTAATCTTTGACATTCGCCCCATGGATTGGTATACTGAGTGTAGACCGGTATAGACCGGGGCGGACCAGGAGGAGCCAAATGGATAACAAAAGTCAATACCTATATATTCAGATATCGGATGCTATTTTGGAGAGAATTGAGGCCGGCGAGCTTAAGCCCCATGAACGGCTAAGCTCTGAGAGGGACTTAAGTGAAGAATTTGGAGTCAATCGCCTTACAGTGCGAAAGGCTTTAGGTATGCTAGTCTCCCAAGGGGTTTTGTATAAGGTGCCTAGTAAAGGCACTTTTGTCGCTGAGCCCAAACTGTCTCAGGAGATGAATGTGTTAGTTGGCCTTAGTGATCAGCTGATCAGAAGTGGCCTTCAACCAGGAGCAAAGGTGCTTGAGATTTCCATTGTGCCTGCTATTCGCAGCGTGGCCAAGAACCTAGAAGTTGGCGAGGGAACGCCCGTTTACTATATACATCGAGTGAGATATGCCAACAGAGAACCAATTGCCCTGGAAAGATGCTATGTACCGGTACAATACTATAGGGGCCTAGAAACGTATGATCTAGAAAATCGTTCGTTATACGGTATCATGGGTGAGGAGTTTGGTAGACCGGTGAGATTGGCAAGGCAGGGTTTGGAGCCGGTGCTCGCCACAGAGGACGAAGCTAGGCTATTGGGGATCAGTCAGCCGGCATCACTGATGATGATTCTAAGAGTGGGACTAGACATAGACGGAGTACCTGTGGAGTATTCCAAGGATCTATATCGAGGTGATCGAAGCCGCTTTGTCTTCATGACGCAAAATCCAAATGCGGCAGGCGGTGCCTTACGCCGTACCTAATACGAAAATATCATGGCTTCATACAAGGAGACAAGCTATGAGCATCACCTATTGGCAACGGAAGATTGAACTACTGATGTGGTTAGCCTATGCAAGCTTGTATCTAGGCCGAGTGAATTTGGCCATTGCTTTGCCGGTAATGCAGATGGATCTCGGTTGGACTATCGCCCAGGCGGGTGTAATCGGTGGGTTGTTTTTTTGGGTGTATGCCGTTGGCCAGCTAATTAACGGCCATCTGGGGGACCGCTTGCCTAGTAAAGGTATTGTGCTAGTTGGCCTTACTGGTACCGCAGCCCTCAACTTGTTTGTCAGCTTTACATCATCGTTTGGCTGGATGCTGGTCTTCTGGGGTCTCAACGGATATTTTCAATCCATGGGATGGGGCCCTATAGTCAAGATGACATCTAACTGGGTGCCCCAAAGGCAAAGGGGTAGGGTGTCTGCTTTCTTGGGCACGTCCACCGTGGGAGGTTTCATGCTTTCCTGGCTCCTGGCGAGTAGGATCTTGACCATGTATCCCGGCATGTGGCGGATGGTCTTTAGGGTCCCCTCGATTTTGTTGTTTGTAGTCGCTTTGATTTGGGCCATATCTGCCCAGAATCGGCCCGAGGATGTGGGATTTGCTCCAGTAAACGAATTCAAGACGGACCATAGGAAGCACCAGGGATTTGATGTGAAGAACCTAGGGGCTGCATGGGATTTTCTCTGGCAGCCGGGGCTGATGCTCCTAGCCATAGTTAGCGCTTTGCAGGGGATGGTGAAGGATGGGATCAATCTTTGGGCCCCTACTTTGCTAATGCAGTCACAGAATTTGGCTGTTGCCGAGGCAACGACTAGGGCTTTGTGGATTCCACCATTTGGGTTTTTGGGCGTACTTTTTGCCGGTTGGCTAAGTCAGAAGGCAGGAGGCGATGAGCGGCGGATCATCGGGGGTTTTTATTTCCTAGCTGCCGTGGCGGCCATGGGTGGCGCGTATATCATAAGGCTACAAGAAACCGCTTTAGTCGTACTACCAATTGCTCTTTGTTCAGGTTTGATCTATGGCATTAATACTCTGCTCATGACTTCCATACCGCTTCAGTTTAGAGGGCTAGGTAAAGAGTCCACAGTGGCAGGCTTTTTGGATTTTGCGGCATACGCCGGCGCAGGGCTTGCTGGTATTGTCACAGGGTCGCTTCTAGATCATTGGAGTTGGTCAAGGATTATGGTGATGTGGGGTATCATCTGTGGCATAGGGGCTGCCATGATGGTTTTTAACCACTTTGAGGATTTGTTGGCTGCCCCACATGTAAGGGAGGTGGTTACGGGACGAAGCAGTGAGGGCAAGTATGTGGACTAGCGTTGATTGAGGATTCATGGATATCTATTTTGAGGAGGCAAAGCCTTGGGTCAGACGCTATTAGTGGTATGAAAGGCTAGTGCCTAAGGGTTGCGTTGGCCAATGCTTGTCTGATAGCCTAGCTCTACACGGGTTGGCGTCCAAGGTCCAGTTTCCCGGATGGTGGGAACTGGACCTAGTTCTACAATGGCAATATTCCTCTGTAGCCAAGGATTATGATAGAAAATTCAGCTGACTTCCATTAACAATGCATAACTTCGCATTTCTTTCCATTATTATTACGGGGATTCGTCTGTATTCCGGTATACATGGTGTTTTCCATCTCTTAAGCCTTTCCTCTGCTCCAATATGATGATAAGATATACAGAAACAGACCCTAAATTTGTGGGTTTTTCGTGTTTACGTTGAGTGCTCTTGGCTAGGTTGGACGCTATCCGCTGATAGCTGTTGTCTGCCTACACTGAGCGCGAATCCACGGTTCTGGGATTTGTCTAGTACCACTGTTGACCCAAAGGCAAGAGGTGAGCACTAATGCTGAATTATATTAAGCGGCGATTGTTAATGCTGTTGCCGGTCCTAATTGGTATATCCATTGTCGTGTTCTTGGTCATGCATCTGGCCCCGGGAGATCCGGCAGAGATCTTGGCTGGGCCCACGGCGAGCGCTTCGGATATAGCGGCGCTTAGGGCAAAGCTTGGTCTTGATGATCCCGTCTGGGTGCAATATTGGAGATTTGTGAGTGGCGTACTAAAGGGGGATCTAGGCACATCGGTGCAATCCGGTGAATCGGTGACAGATATGGTAAAAACCCGATTCCCAAATACATTGGCTTTGTCCATCGCGGCCATGATCGTGGCATCGATTGTCGGACTTAGCACAGGCGTAGTCTCGGCTGTAAGGAAAGGCTCCTTTTTCGACTCCTTCAGCATGATTGTAGCCCTTCTGGGTATATCGTTGCCCAGCTTCTGGGTAGGTCTGATGCTGATGTTGATCTTTGCGGTGCGGCTTAGATGGTTGCCTGTGGCTGGCTATAGCGGTGAGTGGTGGACCTTAGTTGGCATAAAGCAGCTAGTCCTACCGGCAGTGACTTTGGGTATAGGGGCATCAGCATTGATCGCCAGAATTACTAGATCCTCAATACTGGAAGTGATGCAACAAGACTATATACGCACTGCAAGGGCCAAGGGCTTGAGCCAGGTTGCAACCGTTGGTAAGCATGTTCTTAGAAACGCTTTGGTTCCAGTGGTCACGGTGATGGGCCTCAACTTTGGCGGTCTGTTGGGTGGCACTGTTGTAACGGAATCGGTGTTTGCCATTAACGGCGTGGGCCGCATGATGGTGCGGGCCATTACCTCTCGGGATTTTCCTGTCGTGCAAGGAGCAGTCTTGATGGTGGCTACAACGTTTGTGTTGATCAATCTTCTGGTGGATCTAACGTATGCATTACTTGATCCAAGGATTCGCTACGATTGAAAAGGGAGGTGAGCGGGTAATGTCTATAGAGTCTTTGGCAAGGCAAGGTGATATCACAGCAGCAGGTGGGCGCCAATATTCTGAGTGGCATCGGGCTTGGCATCGCCTTAAGCGCGGTAAACCGGCCATGTTCGGCTTGGGCGTACTTATATTTCTGATACTAGCTTCGACTCTAGCCCCATGGCTAGCACCCCACGATCCCTACGAGCAAAATCTAGTGATGCGTTTCAAGCCCATTGGCACCAAGGGGCACCCTTTGGGTACTGATAGTTTTGGTCGGGATATGCTCAGTCGGTTACTTTATGGTTCCCGTATCTCCCTGGTGGTGGGGTTATCTTCGGTGACCTTGGGGCTTGTTTTTGGGGTTACCTTGGGGTTAATCGCGGGCTACTATCGGCGACTAGATAACCTGATTATGCGGGTCATTGATGTGATGCTGGCCTTTCCCGGTGTGCTACTAGCCATTGCTGTTGTCGCGGCATTAGGACCGGGGATGTGGAATGTAGTTATCGCCATCGGTATTTGGTCCATACCGACCTTTGCCCGCATTGTCCGGGGACAGGTGTTAGCCATTAAGGATAGTGAATATATTACGGCCACAAAGGCTATGGGATGCAGGGATGGCAGGATTCTAGTTAAGCATATACTACCTAACTGTTTGGCACCTGTGATAGTTTATGCAACTATGCGCATTGCCTCATCAATTATGTCAGCTGCTACCCTAAGCTTCCTTGGTCTAGGGGCGCAACCACCCATCCCTGAGTGGGGCGCTATGATTGCGGAGGGGCGTTCATTTCTATACAATGCTCCCCATATTGCAACTGTGCCGGGGCTGGCGATTATGTTAGTAGTTTTCGCCTTTAATCTGTTGGGTGATGGGCTGAGGGATGCCCTTGATCCCAATCTAAAGGATGTCTAAGGATGGTTGAACTAGTGGTATCGAGCCATCTTTGGAGAGACCTAAGGCAGAAGGCGAACTAATAGGCGAAGGA
>JAAZMF010000157.1 GCA_012798955.1 Bacillota bacterium
ACAATGGCGCAAAGCCTGATGGGGAGCAGGGTTGCGAAGCAACCAGGCGAGTCCGAAGGACGAGCCATCATGGACTTTTAATCCGGGCGCCCGGGGTTCGAATCCCCGATGGCTCACCATGAAAAACCCCGCTATAGCGGGGTTTCGTGCTATCTGGGGCCGTGCATTTTCTTCACTCCGGTGCTTTGTTGGGAATAACTTGGGAGCAACCCTTTGAAGTAAAGACCTTTGGATTATGTCCATTGGGCCCTGATTGGGAGCCTGGCTGACGGTACGAGTTAGCGTTACCCTCAATTGCAGTAATCTTTGACAGCATAATTGATAACTACTAAGAGTTCATGATACAATTGGCACACGATGTATCAGGAGTGTTTGATTGGGGCTATAGGTGGTTGGTGGTATAGTTTTCTCACCTTAAGCCTGGGTATTTAGAAACACCTTAGAACAGGGTTAGGAGTGATGTGACATGACTTGGATAAGAAGGCGGTCGGTCGCCGCATGTGGATATAAGCTGGACAACGGTTATCTGGAAGAGATCGCTTTATTTGAAAAGGGGAGATCCGTAGTTGGATATAGATACGTTAGGCTGGAATGACTTTTTTGCCAGCCGGTTTGCGGAGTATTCAAACGGACAACACATACCTGCCAGAGTCGGCAGTGAGAATAGAGGGATATATTTCCTGTACACTGCTGAGTATGGGGAGATATGGGGCGAGATAACTGGCAGGTTGCGTCACACAGCGGTAGGGCGAGATGAATTGCCTGCTGTGGGCGACTGGGTGGTCACAAATATACTGCCAGATGAGGGTAAAGGTCTAATCCACGCTGTCTTGCCTCGCCAAAGCAAATTCTCGAGGAAAGTAGCCGGTCTTACCTCGGAGGAACAAATAGTAGCAGCCAATATTGATACAGTATTCTTGGTCACTTCCCTAGATCGAGATTTTAACCTAAGTCGTATGGAAAGATACTTGATCATGACGTGGGATAGTGGCGCTAACCCCGTGATTGTCTTAAATAAGGCGGATCTTTGCCCCGATCCCACTCCTTATCTGCAAGGGCTAGAGAAAATAGCTGCGGGAGTCCCGGCAATAGTTGTGAGTTGCTATACCGAAGATGGGCTGGGTGAACTGGAACCGTATCTCGTCAAGGGGAAGACCGTGGCTCTTTTGGGCTCATCCGGTGTTGGCAAATCCACTCTGGTTAACCGTCTCTTCGGGCAGGATGTTTTGGAAACCCAAGCAATTAGAACAGATGATGATCGGGGTAGGCACACGACTACTACTAGGGAACTACTCTTGCTACCCAATAGGGGGATGATAATCGACACCCCGGGGATGCGGGAGATGCAACTTTGGAATGAAGAGGACAGATTAGGCGACACCTTTGAGGAGATCGAGACTCTTGCTCTAGATTGTCGGTTTCGGGATTGTCAGCACACCAATGAACCTGATTGTGCTGTTCGTGCTGCCATCGAAGATGGGCGTCTCGATGCCAGAAGGCTGGAAAGCTATCACAAATTGCAGCGGGAGTTAGCCTATCAGGCGGCAAGGCAAGTACAGAAAGCTTCAGTCATAGAGAGGAATCGGTGGAAGCAGATTGCGAAAGTGGCAAGAAGCCGTGGCAAGTGATAGAGTTTCGATCTGACAATGAAGATACAAGGGGTGGGCTATGCACACCCCTTCTTAGATCATGGTTTCTTCCCCACTGGATTGCCACTAGGGTGGGTGCGGATTTCACCTGGCAAGGAATAGTCATAATAGCCTTCATGGTTTGGAAGCACGACATGCTTATCAGCGGGTTCCACTAGCTTACACCGAATGAGGGGGATCTTCCCCAGGGGGCTGTCTACGGTGAACTGTGGTATTGCTAACCCTGTGGTATAGCGTAAGGTTATCCATGAACTCATCATATGGGGATGTGGCATCTATGAGATCTCTTCCCAGTAATACGGCACCAAGCACAGGTGACAATAGGGGTGGTGCCAAATTGCTTAGGGGGTAATATTCGTTGAGTTGCTGATCAATTGCCTCCCACAGTGGGTTGCCAGGTCTAAGAAGCCCCCCGGTAGCAGCAATAGTGGTGGGTCTATTAGTCAAGCCAAGTCGACTTAGGACAGTTCCTATCATCTCCACCAGCTGCTTTGCTGCCCTAATGACAACATGCTGACTAACAGGATCGCCTTGGGAAGCCTCCTCCAAGACCAATTCCGCAAGTCTAGCAATGTCTGGCCGCTCTAGGGGCCCTTGGTAAACCAAGGGGATAATTTCTTCTGGACTTGTAAGGCTTAGGTGTGACAGCACTTTGCCTGTCAAGGATGTAGGTTTACCCCTCCCGTCATGTTCACGCAAGATGGCGGTTAAAGCCGCTTTGCCAATAGAGTACCCACTACCCTCATCTCCTAGGAGAGGGCCCCAACCTCCAACCCGGACCTGGCTTCCGGCATCATCAATACCCAGGGCAATAGAACCGGTACCAGCAATAAGGATAATCCCCGGCTTAATTCCCGTAGCACCAGCTAGGGCGATCCGGGCATCGTTTTCCATGAGAAATCGGCCAGGTTTTCTTGGGAGCTTACCGGTTAGCATAGAGCTGAGGCTGGCTTTATCCCATGGTCGATCCGCTCCGGCAAGCCCCACTACAATGACGATTCTCTCCAGGTCAACTAAGCCAGTTCCCAAGGTGGCCTTGGCACCATCTAAGGCTTCCATGATCACGGTTATAAGAGAGTTACAAGCACTCTCGAGTCCAATAGTCTGGTAATTGCTCGCCCCTGCTTGGGCGCTACCTACTACCTTGCCGGTACAGTCTGCCAGTATCGCAATGGTCTTGGAACCGCCGCCATCTATACCTAATATGTATTGCATACTGATCACCTATTCACCTATCATCTTGGCCAAGGGTAATGGCCTTTCTGGTAAAGCCTCCTGTTTTGCTCAATAGGGCTTGGGCAGTAGGAAGGTCTACTCCCAACTTGCCCATGACGATGGCCGACTTGATGTCGTTACCGGAAACATCTAAGAGAGCCTCTGCCTCCCTATCCGATACTCCGGTAACCATCTCTATCATGCGGATGGCCCGCTGGAGGAGCTTCTTGTTGGTGATTTGCATATCCACCATGAGATTCTCGTAAACCTTACCTAGATTTACCATTGTGGCAGTACTGATCATATTGAGCACCATTTTCTGGGCAGAACCGGCTTTCATCCGAGTAGAGCCGGTGAGCACCTCGGGGCCGACCACTATCTCGATGGTAATATCTGCATACTCTCGAAGGCGGGGATGGCGATTACAGGAAAGTCCAATGGTAGGGGCTCCTGCCTTTTGGGCAGTGGAAAGGGCTCCCAGGACAAAGGGGGTGCTGCCACTGGCGGTGATGCCTACTACAGCGTCCTTTTCGGAAATAGCCCGGCTTTTCAGCTCCCGGCCCCCTTGCTCAAAATCATCCTCCGCCTCCTCTACTGAATCAGTAACAGCCTCGGGGCCACCGGCTATAATGGCCAAAGCTGTGTCACTACCAACTCCAAAGGTTGGTTTGCATTCTGCCATGTCCAGTATGCCAAGGCGTCCACTAGTACCGGCACCTATATAGAATAGTCGCCCCCCTGCTCTTATCCGATCTGTGATCAGATCCACCGCTTGGGTGATCTGGGGAATTGCCTTGGCCACCGCTGGTGCCACTTTGTGGTCTTCTGTATTGATTAGGGTCAGAATCTCTTCTGTGGATAATGTATCAAGAACAAGGGAGTCTTGGTTACGAGTCTCCGTAGTTAGATATTCAATGCCAGATGGGTGGGCATCCGGCATTTTGGTTTCTTTGGATTCTTGTTGGTTCTTCATGAAAGGCTCTCCCCTCAGGCTGTGATCTAGTTAGTAGCGTTTATCTGATACAGCTTTCCTGGTCTTTTCTAGACAGTCCATAGTCGGTTCATATCTTTTGAGTACAACCCCGATATACAAAACATCAATGACACTAAGCTGGGCAATTCGGGAGGCAATGGCACCACTTCTCAGGGTCGTCTCTTGGGATGAAGTAAATAGTCTGATCTTGGCGGCTTTTGCTATCTCTGAGCCGGGGTAATTGGTAATACAGATAGTGGTAGCACCCGCTTCCTTGGCAATGTGCATAGCGGCTACAATATCCTTGGTTTGTCCCGAGTGGGAAATCCCTACTGCGACATCATCTTTTCTCAAAAGGGCAGCCATACTTGCTTGCATATGTGTATCGATGTAGGCATTGCAGTTTAAACCGATGCGGAGGAACTTATGTTGGGCATCTTCAGCTACAATGCCAGAAGCTCCCAGGCCATAAAAATCGATGCGCTGGGCACCTATCATGGCGGCTACTGCCGCTTGTAAGGCGCGATCATCTAGCAGGTTTTTGGTATCTTGTAAAGCTGAAATATTGGCATGGAAAAGCTTCTCTTTGACAAGGCCAATGGGATCATCTAGCTCAATCTCTCCATACACAGGTTCCTGGGTCTGAGGCAATTCCTGCGCTAAGTTGATCTTTAAGTCTTGATACCCCTTATAGCCTATCCTCTGGGCGAACTTGACAATGGCTGCATCACTCACACCGACAATCTGGCTTAGCTCCGTTATGGACAGGTGGACTACCTTGTCTGGATGAGCCAACACATATTGTGCAACTTTCTGCTCTGAAGGTCTAAGGCTGGGTAAAAGCCCTCGTAATCGAATGAGGCAGTTGCTGTTGTCTAGCATATCAAAACACCACTTTCTTGGCACCAATCCTAAGCTTAAGGCAATAGGTGAGAATTCCTGATCTGATTCGCTGGAACAAGCGAAAAGAGAGCATCTGAAGAAGTGAATTCAGCACCCGAGTGAAAAAACCTTTTAACTTATACCACCTAGCGAAGAAATATTAACTAGAACGGATGGCTTCGAGTATTAATGTGTGATGAATCCATTTACACTGCCTTTACATTTGATCGGTGTTTCGCCCAAGAAGATTCTCTCGTAACCCCGGTTTCGACTGAGCCTAAAGTGGTGTGGTCAAGCATACGTATCTTCAGATGTAGGGGAGGAGACAGCTGATAGCTCTAAGTCTCAAAAAAAGGGTGAGAGATCTGTAAGAACAGGGTTTGCTGTTCCCTAGAGTTCGATGTATTGCAGGGTAGGTTCGAGACGCCCAAAAACCACGATGCTCGATCTGGTCCCCAATCGGGACTAGTAACTTACCACGGTCAAGACTCGGGAAACTGAGTACCACATAACGCTAGCAAGCAGCAGTGTTGTTCACAGATCTAGGAAGTGTAAGAGCAGCTGTAGATGTATATTGCGCATCACCAGTGGCAGTAATATTACCATAGGGCTATTCTTCAAGGAAGGTGGCGATACCAAGGGATTAGTTCTAAGGACAGATAACGGCCCACAATTCATCGCTAACGTCTTTGTGAAGGCCTGTGAAGAGCTAGGCATAGTCCATGAGCGTATTCCTGTTAGAACACCTAATATGAATGCCCATATAGAATCATTTCATGCCATCTTAGAGGAGGAATGCTACAGCCATAATGAGTTTGAAAGCTTCATAGACGTATACGCTGCGGTAAGCCAATATATGGAGTATCATAACGAGCGACGTAGGCATGGTAGTCTAGGATACAAAGCTCCAAGTCAGTTCCATGAAGCATTCTTGAGGAATAATGCGAAGGGGATAGCTATTGTAGCATAATGTCTGGAGTTAGGGGGTGAGACCGCTAAAATCTCGTGACCCGTTACTTCTCGTAGAGGGGAACAATGAACACGACAGAATGGCCATAGCAATCCCCAAACGAACGAAGCGCACGCTGGGTTATTTACTCTGAGCCAAAAACGAGATCCCGGGTTGGTGTATGGATAGAGGTAGACTGGTCTTCGGAAAGGCCAAGGTGTTTCTCTCGGAACCGAGAAGATGGTAATGCCAAATAGGGTTGCCACTACATGTGGAGTTCACGGGTCGAAGGGCTGTTGCATTGGCCAGTTACCGCACCGGTGACCATTAGGTACGGTGAATCGGATGCTGGAATAATACTTGGAGCGTTGTCGATCATATCACTAGGTTTTTTGCCGATCGTATATAATTCTCAGGAGATATCTTTGTACCTGCAGGAGAAGGGGTGAACTGGAAATGGAATATGAGGTTTTACCTAAAGAATACTGGGACAAGCAGAATTATCTCTTATACGTATATAGCGTGTTAGCTGATATGTTAAGGCAGGCAGATAGTAAACGTTTGTCGGACGTAGCGATTCGGTTTGATAATGTAGACCAAGCTATATCTTTTGAACATACGAAAGACATATTTGGTTGGTTGGATGATAATGGCTATCACGACGAGTCACTAGACTTTTTTTCCAGGCATGTTTTCTTTTTACTGTTGAGAGATTTTTGCTACTATGCCTACGAATCTATAAGTTGTGCGCAACGCGGCAAGGTAACGGTCGCGTATACCTTACTGCGGAAACCACTAAGAGATAACCTATTCTATATGGAATGGCTATTAGCAGATGCCGAAGAATTGTACCATGGACTTTTACACGAATCCGTCGAGAACTACGATGTATCCAGTAGAACACTCAGTAGGAAGAAGATCAGGAGAATCATAAAAGAAGCCAGCAGTAACTCTAATATGGGAGAAGCAATGAACGTACAAAACATTATATACAGATTTCGTTTCAGTTCCAAGGCAAAGTGGGGGTTGCAGCGTATTTGGAATCAATCGATACATCTCGTTACAAGAAATGTGAATTACAGGACGGAAGAAGGCAACCTGAATTTCATTTTTGCTAATGAGGATGTATGGACGAATTATTGGGGCTATTATTATCTGATTATACCCTATTTAATGGCCTATGTAATGGAAATATGCGAAGCTCTTTTCCTTAGATATATTGAGGTTGATACATCGAATCTGGTTCTGAATCGAAGCATCAGATGGGCGAAGTTTGCCAGTGCAATGCCGAATCTGGACGGAGCAAATGTCCTAAAGAATGGGCTCTATGAATTATATAGGGCCTTGGAAGAGGATGACGCTAGCCTTGGTCATGAATGCCCAAAGTGCGAGGAAAATGTATTACTTACTTTGCAGGTTCTAGATCAGATGATAAATGGATGGTTTGTCGTCTG
Organism: Bacillota bacterium; assembly: GCA_012798955.1. Taxonomy (GTDB): domain Bacteria; phylum Bacillota; class Limnochordia; order DTU087; family DTU087; genus JAAZMF01. Next base: position 7,123 of record JAAZMF010000157.1, read on the forward strand.
CCCATATTGCCATAGGGAACAAAGTGTCTGCAAGTATCATACTGACTATAGGATACTGGTTAATGAATCGTAGACCAAGGCTAGAGTACTACGAGGATGGCCCCTAATGACAGGCCACCAACAAAAGGATGTGTTTGGCGACAAAGAAAAAAGTAGCTGCGGGGTTGTAGTAGAGAACCGGGGAGAATCTTCGTTTGTGAGCCGTCAGCGAATGGGCGGGGAGGATGTCAACCCTTTGGTACAGAAGTTAGGGGTGGCTCAGACTTATAACGCTTGAACCGAGCGGAGAGAACGTCTTAAGGGAGGATTCCGCATGGCTATTCCTAGTTATGAGAGAATAATGCTTCCTTTGCTTAACCTTTGCGAAGATCAGCAAATCCATAAAATGTCGGCTCTCCAGGAAGAGCTGGCGGATTTTTTCGGTTTAACCGATGATGAGCGAAATGAACGACTCCCCGGGGGACAACGTAAATTTAGCAGCAGATTCTACTGGGCCGGGTATTACCTGAGAAGAGCTCTTCTCCTTCATAGTCCAGAACGGGGATATTTACAGATAACATCGAGGGGACTGAAGCTACTGGAGGAGAGACCGGACGTAATCGATAGCAAGCTCCTAAGACGATACCCGGAGTTTGTTCGATTCAAGTTCCCAACCAAGACTGAAGCTAGTATACATGAAATGGATGAAGAGGATGGCACAAGGACGGACACGCCTATTGAGATACTAGAGGCTACATATCTTGAACTAAGGCAGTCATTGGTAGAAGAACTTCTGGAGCAAACTGGAACTCGCTCCCCTGGGTTTTTTGAGCGTCTGGTGATTGATGTGCTTCTGGCTATGGGGTATGGAGGTTCTAGGGAGGACGCTGGGGAGGCTCTTGGAACGTCTGGTGATGGAGGCCTTGACGGTCTCATAAAAGAGGATCGCCTGGGTTTGGACGTTTTGTACATTCAGGCTAAGAGGTGGAGTGACCCGGTTGGCAGACCAGTTGTGCAAGGGTTTGCAGGGAGTCTGGATGGCGTGGGAACCAGGAAAGGAGTATTGATAACGACCTCGCGGTTTACGTCCGATGCTATCGAGTATGTAAATAGGATAGACAAGCGAATCATTCTCATAGATGGCCGCGAGTTGGCTGAGCTCATGATCGACTATGGTGTTGGGGTAACAGATGTTGCAGTTTATACAATCAGGCGTATCGATCAAGACTATTTTGATGAGGACTAGCTGGGGTTCCTGTAGCAATCGTCCAGCCGCATATTCGGTATCGGAGAGCATTATTGCGCAACATAGCACCAGCGAAGACCTTGGATCTTAGGCAAGGGCTTTTGGCAATGCTGAGCTAAATTCTGGGATACGTGCTTCCAATCTGCTCACAGAAAGGCTCTGATAGCAGAGGCGTAGATGGCTCACCATGAAAAACCCCGCTACGGCGGGGTTTCGTGCTATATGAGTGCCTAGTTATGCCAAAGCCGCCAACTTACCAGCCGAGTCCCTATCTAAGAAAAGGGTAGCGTTAGGGTGGGTGCGCAGAACGGAGGCTGGACAAGTTGTAGAAATCGGTCCTTCCAAAGCTTGTTGCACCGCATCTGCTTTACGGGCATCGGGTACCACTGATATGATCTGCTTACATTCCATGATGGCCGGTACAGTTAAAGTAAGGGCGCGGCGGGGGACATCCTCGATACTGGGGAACCAGCCTTCTCCCACTTGCTGCTTGCGACACATTTCATCTAACTCCACGATCTTTACCTTTACCGGATCAGCAAAGTCGGCTACAGGGGGATCGTTGAAGGCAACATGACCATTTTCACCAATTCCGATAAAGCCCAAGTCAATGGGATGTCTCTTCAGTAACTGGGAATATCTTTGACATTCTGCCTCGGCATCTGGTGCATCGCCTTCGATATAGTAAAAAACCCCAGGTTTGAAAGGTGCCTCGATTCGGGTTTCTAGCCATAACCGGAAGCTAGCCGGATGAGTTTTATCAATTCTTTCATACTCGTCCAAATGGAACGCGACGATTCTGCTCCAGTCGATGTCTTGCTCCTTTAGGCCATCCACAAACTGGAATTGCGATGCTCCGGTAGAGAATACCAGGCTAATCTGTTCCCGGTCAGAGAGCATGGCATTTATGCTCTGGGCGGCAAGCCTGGCGGCGGCCCTTCCCAAGTCAACTTTGTTTTCATACACCTTGACCTGGAGCCGTCCGTAAGAGAGCTCTTTCCATGGCTTAATGTTCACTCAGCGAACCTCCTCGTTAAATCTTCTTCCATGTTTACATTATTCATCCTTTAAATCATGACACCTCCCTGAACTTAAGGCATTTCAACACAAGTGGCTTATAGCTCCGCTTGTTTGTATTATAATCAAGTCGTCACTTTGAAAAGGATTCTAGTAGCTTTAGAGACATTATTGCTATGGTGAGGCTAAGATCTCCCCGGGGCATGTGGAGTGTTTCTATCCCAGTCGGGAGCTAGAGCCTCTATATTTTCCTTCTTTTTGTGATAGAATGCAGAAGCGGGTTAGCATAGTGGCAGGATTGCAGCCATGGCACATAATGCTAAGAGAGCTGTTGCGATACTACCTTGGAAGTCAGGAGGCCCGGTTATTGACAGTAAACGGAAAGATATCCAGTGAACGGAAGAAAGAGCTTCGGGAGCAGTATAAGTTGATGAAACCGGATATGGGTGTTTTTGCAGTTGTATGCAAGACCAAGTCTAGGTACTACCTAGAAGCATCGGAGGATATGAAAAGCGCAATAAACAGTACAGAATTCAAGCTAAATGCAGGAATGCATCCACACAGAGAGTTACAAAGAGACTGGCAAGAAATCGGGAGAGACGGGTTCGAGATTAGGATACTTGAGAGAATTGAAATTGATGATCAAAAAGATCCCAAGGAGAACTATCAAGATGATCTGGCCCTATTGAAAATGATATGGGAGGAACGACTCTTAGAGAGAAATGCTAAGATTTACCGCAGCTAGGCGATGGAAAGTATTGACACGCCTGGAGAGGCTAGTATATCAGCCTACCGGCCACATTGTTGCACAATTGGGAAAGTTATGATACATTCAACATAAGGATTTGCGTGATGTGGGGTTGTCTCACCGGGGGGTATTGACAATGCTCCAGGGCGAAAGGCAAGATCGAACATTGAGAATTACGACCCTTGGAAGGTTTCGAGTAGAGCGGCAGGGCAGACTTCTTTCTGAAGAGTCCAAGAGAGCCTCGAAGGTATGGGAGCTTTTCCAATACCTCATAACTAATCGTGGCCGAGATATTCCCAGTGACACTTTAATAGAGAATCTATGGGAGGAAGAAGATTTCAAAGATCCCGGACGGGCTTTGAGAAACGTCGTTTATCGGCTAAGACAGATGCTTGATGCCGGAGATGAACCCGAGACTGCCTATATCATATTGTCCAGGGGCTTTTACCGGTTCAATACATCATCTCAATACTGGCTGGATATCGAGGAGTTTGAGCAGCTCAGTAACCAGGCCAAGGAGCTATCCTCTACAGAGCGGCTGGAGAGTATCCAGCTCTACAGAAAATGTCTTTCTTTGTACAGAGGGGAATATTTGCCTGGGCAAGCTTATGCTGATTGGGTGCTTCCGGTACGAAACTACTATCGTCGATTATTCACAGAGACCTTTCTAAGCTATGTTAGCCTTCTGAAGGTGGTTGAGGATCTGCCGGCGATTGGGGTGGCATGTGAACAAGCCCTACAGGTGGAGCCCCTAGAGGAGGCCGTACATCTTCAGTTCATTGATTTTCTACTGCGGACAGGTAAGGTGAAGGCGGCGCAGGGTCAATATAACTATGCTTCTTCTTTGTTCTACCGGGAAATGGGGGTTAAACCTTCCCGAGATATGCTCGAGGCCTATCGGCGCATCACCATGCAAGCTGAGTTCTCAGACTACGGATTTGATCAGAATCAGCTATCTCAATATAGGTCGTATGGATCATTTCTTTGTGAGCCTGAACTGTTTAGATTCATATGTAACTCTGAGAAACAACGGCTTGAGTCGACGGGAGCTCATATGTTTATTGCCGGTTTGCAGCTAAAGGAAACGAGTGTTAGTGATGCACAAGAGTCTATACTGTCGGATATCTTGAGGGAAACCTTGAGACAGGGTGATACGTTCTGCCGTTGGAGGCCTGGGGAGTTCTTGCTCCTCCTCCCTGTAGCCGACGAAGAACGGGTTGAGAAGATCGTGAAACGTATTGGTGAGCGCTATGAAAGGCAATGTGAAAACCAAGTGCTTCATTTCTGGTATGAACCACTTCAAACTGCAAAGGAGCTTTGAGCTGGCAACTGTCCATCTTGGATAGGGCTACTCGATCTGCGCATATTCTCCATCTAAACTGTGGGCGCTTAGGTATGTTTAGTTCCCGGGTGTAAGCGTTACTCCACAGCATTTTGTCTCCTCCGCCACCCTATATTACATGTGTACACTCCCGATACTAGGATGCTTATCTGGAGTTCCACCATCTTATTGATGATGGTATTTTATGGCCAAGCCCCTGGATTTACCGCAATATCTGCCTCGTTACCCTAAGATGAGACATTGGTGAGACGTAAATGAAATAATCCGGAAACAGTCACAAGACTTTCCTGTGATGCAGTGGTGTTACTATTGCATTACAGTAGTACTCCTACTACATATCATGGTCTCTAAGTGGCTTGAATGTCAGTCTTAGGGGGATGGTTCATGTATAGAGTCTGGTTGCCTACCAAGGTGATCATATTGGGTCTTGCAATCGTAGGTGCTATCTGCAGTCCTCTCTATGCCGAGTTTGGGTATAAGGATGTATATCAATATGATAAAAAGACAGAAAAGTGGGACTTATTGGAGCCGGCAGATGACACTAATGATACTGCTTATATGATCGTTGACTATCCAGCAGCTGGTGTGGAAGGCAATAGCAATAGTTCGTTCTCTGTGAAAAGCACTCTTAACATTCTACCGTCACCTATGGGAACCAAGGGAGCCCGATCCTTTGGCATCTTCGGTGAACCAGAATCCATAATTCACTCCAGTGGTCCCCTGACGATAACTGTCAAACCCCTGACAGATAACATCGGAATCGATCAAAACGATGATGGGGAAGACTGGTTTGTATTGCCTGGGACCAGGAATTATGCGGAATGGCAGTTTGTTTATACGGTTACCAATGTAGGTAAGGTTGACATGAACGATATTACGGTTGAGGAAAACTTCAGTGCTGAGATAGAAGTGAAAGGCAGTGAGGACGCGTGGGATGTCATTGCCACTAGAGGAAAGGTGCTTATATACCGCCAGAATGAAAAGCAATTTAGGTTCCTTTGGGATGGATTTAGTCTAAAGCCGGATGAGTCAGCTTCGCTAACAATTGATGTGAAGTTGGGGAAAAACTCGGCGGGGAAGCAGCATTATGGAGAATGTAATAGAGTTTACGAGCTCAACTCAGGAGGGGTGCTCAAACTCAAACTGAATGGCAAGCAAAAATCCTATGATGGGAAATTCTTCGAGGTCTGGGTTCCGTGTACTCCACCATCTTTCTGCATTAGTCTATCCGCGACTGGGACGGAGTGGTATATTCGCAAGCCTGGTGATTATTATACAAAGATGCTGGAGGGCACGGTAAGTGCCAATGGTAATGCAGCAATAGCTATAACCTTCAGCAACTTTGATGATTTGAGACCAATCGGAAGCTCTCAAGCCATACCCGTGTTCTACGCTCTAGAAAAAGACGAAGAGTCTGGGGAACAGAATTGGATAACGCCTCAATGCCTAAACGAGAATGCTTCTCTGGAGCTCAGAGTTTCTGCTAATAGTACCTCGTCTTGGGGTATGTGGCAGAGAGTGATCCTGGGCACACAAAGTCC
>JAAZMF010000158.1 GCA_012798955.1 Bacillota bacterium
CTTGACTTTGACAGTGGTGTAAATGTGACCTTAGGTCTTAAGGTAATTCGCACCTCAGTAGACCATGGAACCGCATTTGATATCGCCTATAAAGGGATTGCCTCTAGGCAAAGCTTAGTAAGCGCATACAATTTCGCAAGGCGTTTACTAAAGCTTCCCACGTCCAAGGCTAATTGAATACAAAGCTGTGAGGGCTAAAATGTCACTTCCATGGAGTGGGGTTTTACTTCCATCTCATCATATAAAGCTCCGATACTGGGGGACCGTCCCATTGCCATCCCAAGCCCAGCAGAGGCAGCTCCGCAGATGATGAGGAAATAGGCTGTGGGAATAATATCCACTAGTACCCCGAACAGCGCCATGGATACTGGGACCAGCATCTGTACTAAGCTATCGATTAAACCAAATACCCTACCCCGATAGTTGTCGGGAACGCTTTCCTGTAGTGCTACGTTCAAAGGAACGTTAACTTGAATGTTAAGGATCCCAAGAAACATCGTTGGCACGGCGATACTGGCCAATATAGCCGTGGGAGAGAGGTGCAGGTGTACGGCAGGGAATGCAATAATGCTCATGAGGACAATCAAAACACCTTGCCCTATAATCCCCCAGGAGAGCAACTGGTGTTTACTGAACCTTTGGGTCAGGGCACCTATTAGGAAGGTACCTAGCATCAACCCTGCCGGGAAACTCGATTGGGTAAGGCCGTAGTGACTGGCCTCCATTTGGAGAATCTCTTTGCCGAAGTACGGAAATACCACTGAAAATATTGGGTTGGCCATGAAATTTAGAGCCAGGGCGAACATGATCATAGTGCGTAGACCGACATTGCTCCAGATATAGGCGAATCCTTGCTTGAAGTTCGTAATGAACTGGCCGGCCGGACTTGGCGCTTTAGCTTCACTTTGCTCTGGAGCGACATGGAGACTATCTTTCTCCTGTTTGGGAAATCGAATGAACATCTCCGATATCGCCGACAGAATGAAGCATATGCCGTTAATTGCGAAAACCCCGAAATACCCAGTTACCCCAAGAAGAACCGCCCCCACGATAGGACCGAGGATTCCCGTTGCACTCATGGAGAAGCTATTTCTAGCGTTGGCTTGTACCAACTCTTCTTTTTCGACGAGGTTTGGAACTGAAGCCGAGATGGCCGGCCCAAACACCACTCCGCAAAGTGACAATAGTGCCGTAGCCATATAAAGAATTGGCATAGTTAATATCCCTAAACGATAAACTACCGCCAAAGCTAAAGCCAAAAGGCCTCTGATGATATCGGCACCGACTATAATCATTTTTCGATCGAGTGTATCTACGATGACACCCGCGAAGGGTGACAACAAAATGCCCGGCAAGGTAGAGACTGTCAAGACCGAGCCCAAGGCTGCCCCCGATCCAGTAAGATCAAGAACCAACCAAGTCAGTGCAAAATAGTGAATTCCGTCGCCAATCTGTGATACTAGACGGCCCAGGAATAGTAGTCCAAAGTCTCGGTTAATAAAGAGCCGCTTCCATAGGGTCACTCGGTCTTCCTCCATTTGTGCCATATCTGGCCTTTCCTCCTTTTGACCTCCATGGGTAAAGAAACCATTGTCTACCCATTCGCTACCGAGTCCTTTACGTAGGAAAAGTCGTCAAAAGTGGCATGATCAGCATCTCGCTTCACTAGTCTGGCGTATAGCCCATCCACCTCCAATAGCTGCTCGTGACTACCTTGCTCTACGATTCTCCCATCTTGTAGCACTACGATCTTATCGGCATTTTGAATTGTAGATAACCGGTGGGCAATCACGATAGTTGTCCGGCCTTCAATTAGGTGCTGCAGTGCGGCAGTAATCTGTGCTTCTGTCTCGGTATCTACCGAGGAGGTCGCTTCATCAAGAATCAGAATCGGTGCATCGTAAAGGATAGCTCGTGCAATTGCCAGCCTTTGCTTTTGTCCCCCGGAAAGTCTAGCACCCCGTTCACCGATTTCTGTGTCATAGCCAGCCGGCATTTCCCGGATGAATTCGTCAGCTTCTGCTGCTATCGCCGCTGCTCTAATCTGTTCCATACTAGCATCAGGGCTGCCATAAGCTATGTTTTCTGCGACTGTTCCATTAAACAGGAAGACATCCTGGAGCACCATACTAATATGTTTCCGTAAAGAGGCTATTTTGATCCCACGGATATCTTGACCATCTATGAGAATGCGGCCTTGCTTTGGATCGTAGAATCGAGGAATCAGATTGACCATAGTCGTTTTCCCAACACCAGTGGGACCCACAAGGGCAATCATCTCTCCCGGGCTTATTTCCAAGTTAATGTCCTTTAGAACAGGAGTCTCATCATAGTGGAAATCGACATTTTCAAAGGTAATATGGCCTTGGACATCTCTCAAGTCCATTGCTTCGGGAGCGTCCTTAATCTCAGGCTCGGTATCCAGTAGTTCGAAATAGCGGTCTGCCGCGGCTAGCGACTGCTGAAGGGATTCATTGAGATGGTTAAGCCGCATGATGGGCTCGTAGAATGAGCCCACATACAGTAGATATCCCGTCATATCTGCCAGGGAGATTTGCCCCTTAAGGGCCATTAGACCACCGAACAAGGCAACAGATACCGTCCCTAGACCTGCGAAAAAGTCAATGCCTCCGTGAAAACAAGCGCTGATGGATACAGCTCGGGTGATGGCAGAAGCATGGGAATGGATCCTTTTTCCGATCCGCTGCATTTCCCTCTCTTCTTGGGTGAAAACCTGGATTTCCTTTATTCCGGATAGATTGTCCTGCAAAGTCGAATTAAGGTCACCAAGGGTGGCTTGGGCATGGCGAAAGAGGGGCCGGACGTAGCGGTTATACATAATGAATCCGGCGATGATCAGAGGGATGGGGATTAGGGTGTAAAGAGCTAGTCGCCCATTAATGGAAAAGAGGACGACAAAGACACCTAAGATTGTCAGAATACTGACCGTCACTTCCGGAATTACATGGGCGATGAGAGCCTCAAAATGGGCGGTGTCATTGACCACCCTTGACATTATCTGCCCTGTCTGGGTAGCAGTATAGTATTGGGGGGAAAGCCTCTGCATATGTTCGTAGAGTTTTTTCCTTGCCTCAGCGACACTACCCCAGCCTGCTACATGGGTGCTCCATGTTTGCAGAGCCCTAAGGCCAGGGCGAAGGGCATAAACCGCTAGTAGCGTCAATGCTGTAGTAACTATCCGGCGGGCTGCCAGTGCCTGCTCTCCACTATTCTCCTCGATGATGCCAACTAGGCTCCTTATCAACCAAGGGCCGGCGAGGTTAGCCACTGTTGCACCTACCATGGCGATTAGCGCAAGTAACATCCAGTACCAATACTTACGGGCTATAATGATCAGTCGAGTTATATGCTGCAAAGACAATCACCTCATGGGAATCCTTCCACGAGGGAGGGCAAATCCCTCGTGGTTGTGACAGGTGATTATGGGTTTGCCGAGGGTGAGCCTGGGGGCATATGCCTTCGGCTATGTAGCCGTTCGCCTCCTGAGTTTTGGCAAAGGATATAAGGAATGTGATAGAGATATGGTGAATTACTGGTTTAGGCGGTTTGGGGCAGGGTCCATAGAGGAAAGCGAGTCCCAAGGGTGGGTTAGCGATAAAGAGGTTGACTTAATGAGAGACATCTATTTTGAAAAAGACTATGGCATACTACATGAAAGAGTTGAGGGAGGAACCTGTGAAGTATTTGAATATGGCAGTTCCACTGGTAACATTCGTCATATGTTTATTAGGCGGGAGATCCCCATTAACATAGGTGATACCATATACTATGATCTAATTACACCCTATGACTATGGTGGTCCTGTGATTGAGGCTTGCAGGGCGGGAGAAAAGGGGAAGCTCATCGAGGAGTTTGAGGAGGCGTTTGGGGACTATTGCTGGCAAAACCATATTGTAAGTGAATTTGTGCGGTTTCATCCCTTAGTTGAAAATGCAAGGGACTTCGAGCGTTGCTATCAGGTGGCACATAGCCGCAATACCGTTGGCACAAACCTAAAACATTACAAGGACCCCTTCATGGAGGAGTTCTCCAAAAGCGCCAGAAAGTCAATACGCAGGGCATTCAGGGCGGGAGTAGAGTTTGAGGTGATTGAGGGGCCGATTGATCTCGGGGATTTTCGGAGGATATATTACTCCACCATGGATAGAAAAAGAGCGCCGGATTTTTACTATTTCGGGGATGAATATTTCGAGAATTGTCTTCGGTTCTTTAGAGAAAACATTGCCTTGGTCGAAGCGACTTACCAGGGAAAAACAGTAGCATCGGGCCTTTATTTTACCTATAACGACATGATTCATGCACACCTATCGGGGACCCTTGCAGATTACCTCCATCTTTCCCCTGCCTATGTGTTGAAATATGCCATCACACTGTGGGGGAAGAAACGGGGTTATGCACTAATTCACCATGGAGGAGGCATAACCAAAAGTAAAAATGACTCGTTATATAGATTCAAGCAGAAGTTTGGCAAAAACACCGGGTTTCAGTTTCATACTGGGAGAAAAGTCTGGAACAAAGAGATCTATAGGCGCCTCTGCTTGGCAAAAGGGGTAGGGGAGGACAGGGGATTTTTCCCGGCATATAGGGCGTGAAAGACTATATTACGAGTCTGCCCGAGAAAGATGATTTTACGCTTCGTAGCTTAGACAGTACAAAGCGGCGAATAAACAGGAAACTAGTGGCCGCAGGGTCAAACACACGGTGGAGAAGTAATGCTACAGCTGACCCTGCTATACAGTGGTGTTAGGGGAGTAAGCGGTGGGGAGTGAGTAGATGATAACTCCAGAACAGATTCAATCAGTGGTTGAGGTCCTTGTTGACCATTTCGAGCCTGACAAGATCGTTTTGTTTGGCTCGTACGCCGATGGAACAGCCACGGAGCAAAGTGACATTGACTTACTAGTCATAAAGGATACTGATTTGCCAAAATCGCGGCGGCTGATGGGATTAGGGAGGAAGTTGACCGAGGTGCTAGTTCATCCTATGGACATATTGGTCTACACCCCCGCAGAAGTGAAAGAGCAGAGCGACTTCGATCTAGCTTTTGTGACCAGGATCCTACGAGAGGGGAAGGTTCTATATGAGCACTAAGGAAAGAATCGTTGGCCAATGGATTGCAAAGGCAGAGAGTGATCTGAGGAGCGCAAGCGTGCTATTGAGAGTAGATGAACCGTTGTTAGAAAATGCTTGCACTTTATGTCAGCAGGCGGCAGAAAAATATCTCAAAGCTTTATTGGTGTGGCAAGATATAGAATTCAAACGTAGCCACAGCTTGGTATATCTACTCGGTCTAGTCAAGCAAGTTGCGGATGTGGATCCTGAGCTCTTCGATGTAGCCGATTTTCTGACACCATTTGCCGTTGACCTCAGATACCCGGGCGAGATTGAGGTGACGCACCAAGATGCCACTGAGGCTTTTCAAGGGTCAAAAGCAATAAGAGATTTTGTCATGTGCCAGCTAAAGCCCTCGTATGGAACTGAGCAATAAGCCGCTATCGGGAACCATGGAGCAGGTCAAACTCGTAGCCTTCGTGACTTGGCCCCGACCAGATTTTGATCTAGATGAGCTGGGAACAGGGGGGAGAACGATGCCAACTATCAGGTTTATGTGCTATGCACAGTATTTCCTTGTGGGGATTTTGAATGTAGTGATTCCTACGATTATGCCTGTCTTGATTAGTGACTTCGGGTTAGATCTAGCTACAGCGAGTATGATATTTCCGGCCAAATCCGTAGGGGCGCTTTTTGTTGGACTGCTTTCTGGGCTGTGGCTAGATGCTACCGGTTATAAGCTGCTTTCTGTGCTAGGTGGGTGTTTGTCAGGCCTGGGGCTATTCCTGGTCGCGGGTTCCGGGACCTGGGGACTATTTCTCCTTGGTTTTATGATTGTAGGTATAGCCCAAGCGGTGCTGTCTACAGCCATCAATACGCTAACGGCAGATGTTGCAGCCAAGTCAAGGGCTAAGGGGTTAAACTTCTTACACGGCACCTATAGTGTAGGTGCATTAGTTGGGCCGCTCTGGCTAGCACTGATCTCCAGTTGGCGGCTTAGCATTACTATTATGGCCACAATCTGGTGTGGTTTTGGAGTATGGGCGGTGCTACAAACCTACCCCCAAAGGCAGAAACAAAACCTGTCAAAAGCATGGGTTAACTTGGGAATTATCAGGGACCCTGCCATGGTCTTTTGTCTTTTGGTGGCTTTTTGCTACAACGGCATTGCCGGTAGCATGCTAGGGTGGGTAAACACTTACATACAGCAGACCGGTAAGGTCTTGGTCACCATTTCCCTTGGAGCAGTCCCTATTTTTTATCTAGGTCTCTCTACGGGGCGTTTTGCCTGTGGATTGTTGTCTTCTAGGTTTGAACCTAGTCGAATAATACAAGTCTGTGCTCTGGGTGGATTGCTTGGATACATATTGGTTCTCTATGGCCCTAGCTCAGTCTTTATGGTACTAGGCCTACTTGTGAGCGGGCTCTCCCTAGCGGGGCTTTATCCCACTGCTTTGGCTTATATGAATGGGATTGAATCTCTACCAAAAGGGACAGCCACGGCATTGATGCAGGTGGCCATGGGCTTAGGCGCAATGGTTCCACCTACTTGGACCGGGATAATAGCATCTACCTTTGGTCTGCGGATAGGAATCGCAGTCAATCTGTTGCTCTTCATACCGCTATTTGTGGTCGCAAGGGCGTGGATGCCAGAAGGGCAAGCTATTGCAGTGTAGAGGTGTCCGGGCAAGGTACGGCCACTAAGGCCTGCTCCCTTAGCTATTTCGAGCCATACGACAGCTATGCTATCACATAGGGAAACTTTGCAGGTATTTGCCCATAGAATGCTGAACATCACCTTTACATGGGTGATGTTCGGTATTTCAGCTCCTGAAGGGTGATCGTCTGTGAAAATAACTGTGATTACGGCTGATATTATTCAGTCCCGGGCCAAAGGCCATGCGGTGGCCAGTTTGCCGGAGCGTCTTTCCGAGCTCAAGCACTCTCAACTGCTAGCTGGTTTCGCCATGTCTCGGGGTGATGAGATCCAGGGTGTGCTATCAGGCTGGCTGACTGCTCCCGAAGTGATACGGCTGTTGCGCTACACTTGCCGCCCTCTACATTTGCGCGTGGGCATTGGTCTGGGGGTACATGAAGGCAGATTGGAGAGAAATCCTTGGGATCTCACTGGGCCCGCGTTTTTCGGTGCCCGCTCTGCTTTGGATGATTTGAAACGTAGCAGGCGGGTCAAGACGAAAGTCGTGACCGGTGGAGCGAATGAGCTTGATCGACTACTTAACGCGATAATGCTATTACTAGATACGGTGGAGATGAACTGGACCGAAGCACAATGGGAAGCAGTCCACGTCTATGAGGCGCTGGGGACCTACGCGGCTGCCGGTGACAAACTGGGTGTGGCGGCCCAGAATGTGCACAAGCGCTGCCAAGCAGCCCACTGGAATGCGGTGCGAGAGGCAGAAAATGCACTGCGGGCCGCCGCCAAGCTGCTGTCACCCTAAAAGGGGTGATTGCCGTCAAATCACCTGTATTTGGGTGAGGGGGAATCGATGATGACAATGCTGTGGCTGTTGTGGTTTGCTCATGTTACCAGTGACTTTCTTTTCGGTTCCTACGAGCTGCCTGGGACCGAGCCGGGGACCCCGCACCCGAAGTGCCTTGTCCATGGGCTCATCACCTTTCTGTGTACGCTTGCCGTCATGCACATCTATGGGTGGCGGGCCGCCCTGGTTGCCGGAGGATTGGTCACAGCGGGTCACATTCTTTTGGATATCTTGATGACGTTAGGGTGTGCTCTATGGTCACGTTACCAAGGTACTCCCAAGGAGTCGGGGGTAGCTGGTCTATTAGTTGACCAAATACTGCATTTGTGGATGCTAATATGGGTGTGGGGATTGGTTGAAAAGCCACCAAGTGTACCCGTGGTGACCTTCTACCAGAACATCATTCCGTTTCCTAACGTTTTCCAAGATATCGGGAAGTTTGCCCTAGTAGCCTCCGGTCTCGTATTTGTCTGTTATGGTGGAGCGGTATTTGTAAGAAGAGCCCTAGACAGCATATTTGCCAATGTTCAGGGACTTAGGGACACGGAGAACCCAGCAGGTAAGTATATTGGTATCCTCGAAAGGTTGTTGATCTTTATTTTGGTCCTGTCCAATTCCTTAGAAGGAGTAACCTTTCTATTTGCCGCTAAATCCATAACTCGCTACAAGAGAATCTCTGAAGAGCGAAACTTCGCTGAATACTACCTGATCGGGACTCTGCTCAGCATTATTTGGGCTCTGGCTATCGGGCTGGGGCTGAAAGGGATTCTTGCTAAGGGCTTTAGCTAGTGGTGCTAGGTCTGCGAAACGTCTGGTAGCCGGAGTGGCACCAGGGGCCGTTTTCTAGTGCCCTCATTATTGAGAACACGATGCTAGCCCCCAATGCCATAATGCCATGGTCCGTGAAGGGCTTAGAGGTTAGCGACTCGTAATTGGATTACTTCTAGGTATAGACGGCGTGGGCCTTGCTGCAAAGGGGAAGTATTCGGGGTTCTAGCGTCTTAGCTGCTTAAGATACTATGGGTCGCTTTCTTGGTGGATTTTGCCTAGCAAGCTCATCAATAACTTTCTTGCCTAGGGTGCAAACGGGCCCTCACGCGCTGTGGAACGATACAGTCTGCCACAGTCTCATACACGTGCTCGTAGAATTCAGCAACATCCGACTTGTTGGGTACCATGACGCCTTCACGGTGGTGTGCATGCAGCCATGCAATCGTGATATCCTCTGCAATTTTCGCCGCTGTTTTCTCCACTGGTCATTGCCTCCTTCCATGTAAGACTGGGCGTAACAGATTCGACAGCCGGCAAGGAAACCCTCTCCAAAAAGGCAATTTCGATATATTGTTGATGTTCACGCTCTTTCAACGCTATCTACACTAACGGGGAATGCTCCTCCTAAGTTCATTCAATCTATCGCTCCTACTAGATTACCGAACAATTCCGTAACAGATACCTCTAGCCCCGCGAAAACTGCCGACTCGGCAATACCGCCTTGCTCGTAAACCTTGTAGCGCTGGATTTCATGGTTTTCCAGACGGTAGATAATGATGTTCTTCTGCCGTGGATCAACTATCCAGTATTCTCGCACACCAGATAGTCGATAGGTATTGAGCTTATCAATCATGTCCTTGGTCCGGGTACTGTTAGAAAGAATCTCCACGACCAAAGTAGGTGTTCCCATGTAGCGGTCTTGGTCAGTGACATTCCCCTCTAAATCACAAATTACAAGCAAATCGGGTTGCATCACATCAGGTTCGTCAATACCTTTTTTGCGAAAATGGACATCAAAGGGGGCCAAGAATACTCGGCATTTGTGCTCTCTCAGATAGCCATGAAAGACAAGATACAATTGCCCAAGCAATTCCTGGTGAGTGACACTTGGCGAAGCCAATAGGTGGATCTCACCGTTGATAAACTCCATTCTAAGATCGCTTTTCTCATAGATCTCCATAAACTCCTCGTAAGATACTTTTTTCCCGGCATATTGGTAGTCTAGGGCCCTCTCTCGTATCACAAGATACTGTTCGAGGTCTGTCACATAGGGGGTCAATCTAGCCACCTTGGTCCCGTTTTTCGTGATCACCACATCATTTAGCTCTTCAACAAGGGCTAGGTACTTCCCAAAGCTCTGTTTTAACTCCGTTGCGGTCACGACATGTTTTTCTTTAGTATCCATATTTTCACCTCAAGGACAGTATAACAGAAAAGGCCAAATCGCACAATGATGCCGACCAATTCGCACAGAAAGTATGTCCGATTCAAAGATTGGCATTGTGCGATCATCACAGAGGCTAGCATCTGCTATCGCTGACTTAGCTTGGGCAGAGGGTCGAAGGTATAAGAAATGTGATCCTGATTTGATAAATCGGCGGTTTAAGACCTACAGGTGACGGTAGCGGGTTCTATGGTATTGTCCGGAGAGGGTGTATGGCGGACTATTCAGGAGCGGGTGGTGACCCCCTATGGGGTTAAGCGTGTTACCGAGACAGGGCGGAGCGCGGTTGAGTTATGCGATATCTTAAGTCCGTAGGGCCTGGACCATCGGGGAAAACATGCCCCAAATCTAAGTCGATGGTCACATTCCCATACTCCTTGTGCAGCCTTGAAGAAAATCAAGAAACTGACCTAACTCTTCTTCTAGACGACCAAACGTGTTCGTGAGATCCTTAACTAGTAGGCTAATTCGAACTGGATCTAGGACAAATGTATATACGTTCCGGACCACATGGCGAAATGCTCGATATTGATCTAGTTGGGTCATTGTTTCAGTGGATATTACTGGGGGCCTAATCTTTGGTACCTCACTTGACATCTGCCGCAAGAGCTCTTGATGCCAATCTGAGCCTCGGGGTGTGAATTCGTCAACCCGTGCAGCTATAAGCTCAAAAACTCGCTCGACGCCGGAATAAAAGCCATGAAGATTAAGTGCTACGCTATCTAGATAAAGCTCATCATGGCCAAGCTCAGCCCGTTGCCAAGCAACTTGGGCACGATCTACGACCACAGCTATGTCAGACATTTCGGAGTGAATTCTTGCCGCAAGAATATGCAATTCTGTTGTCATATCTCAACCCCGTCCCTTTCTATTGCTTGACGAAGAGTGTCACTAATTGCCGACGTATCGGGTGTGACTAGATCAATGTCAAAATCCCTAACGAGGGCGGTGATGGCTCCTACTGCAGCATAATAGTGTTCTGTAGGGATACCCCAAGCGGCAATATCTATGTCGGAATACCTATGAAACGCCTTTCTATCAGTTAGTGACCCGAAGACAACAACCCGTTGTGCCGAAAAAGAATCCCTAAGAAGGTCGGCCACTTTCTTCGCCCAAGTCCAACCTTGATCGAAGCGCCTATCTAGCTCTTCGTTCTTGGCATGTACTCTCTCGAAAAGAAGTGGATATGTCTCACGGTACCATCCAGGGGATTTTCCGGTTGATCCCATTCTCCCTCCACCTCCTGTTTGATTCCGCCTAAGTATCTACGGGGGACGACGAACTTTGGACTTTGCGCTACATTACACTCCCATTATACCCCATCGGCGTTAAGGCTAGCAATGAGCAACGAGGGAGGTTAGCCTTAAGCCCCCATGGATAGCGGAAAAGACGCGCATAAGCGAAAAAAGAGGTAAATGAACACGAAAGACAGAAATATAAGAAAAGGCCCGCTCAAAGGGTTCAGTATAAGGGCCCGATCAAAGGGCCCAGCAAAAGGGCCACGTAAAGGTCCAAGTGGCGAGGAAAGTCAATTACCAACAACTAGGGCCGTGGGCTCCCTCGGTATAGTCTCGTGGGTAGCCAGCAGTAATGGGGGTGATCTATGAAGTGATCTCTTAGACAAGCTCTTAGACAAGGTGCAAGCGTAGCTTTATGCCTGACTAGGGGGACAATGAAAGGAGAATGACCTTGAGAAAGAACGGTGTTTCCATATGCATACTCCTGCTTGTACTCGTAGCCTTTTCCCAGCTAAGCTTTAGTGCACCGGCATTTGGCCCGGAGGCCGAATTCCAGGGCGAATTAACTGTATATCTGCAAGCCTATGCGCCCCGGGAAAGACGGGCAACTGACAGATGGGATCCTCCCCAATACGCTTGGAAGATTGCAGAAGAATACCAGAAAATACACCCAGGTGTAACCATAAAACTTTTAGACGAAGCATCCACCGGTGAAAACTACGATACTTGGCTTCGAACACGCCTTATTGGCCGCAATGCACCAGGAGCTTTTTGGGTGCAGAACTTTGATGCCAACCAAACCTATGGCCCTCAGGGGTTGTTGGTTGACCTGCGGGAATACTTAAGTCTTCCCAACCCCTATGCTGATGAATTCGCAACCTGGGGAGATGTGTTCACCCCTCAGACGTGGGACCCAGTCAAAGGGCCTAATGGTGAACACTATGTCATTGTAGGCGATGTCGTTGTCACTCCTTGGTTCTACAACAAGAGTGTGTTTGCAGAAGCAGGTCTTGATCCTGAACGTGTACCTGGAACCTTTGCTGAGTGGATTGAGGTGCTGGACAAGATCAAAGAGGTAGGGTATGTCCCTATCGCTTGGGCCGGGGGAGGCACTGCTGGCGAGCAGTATTTTGAGTGGCTTTCCCGGACAGTCTTTCACTCTATTTATCGTGATCGGGTAGAGATGATGGATGTGGCGGAGCAACCAGGGTTCATCAACCTGAAGGAAAGAGTAATTGCCCTGGAAAAGGGCATCATCGACGCCGATAGTGCTGAATACAGAGCCGGATGGGAACTGATGCGTAAACTGGCTGAGTATTTTCAGCCGAGTCACCTTTCCGATGATGAAGAACAAGCCTATGAACAGTGGGTTACAGGAAAAGCCGCTATGTTCTGGGGTGGTTCTTGGCAGCTAAAACCCGTACTCAATGACAGCTTGCGTGAATTTGATTTTGGCACATTCCATTTCCCACTGATTACAAAGGAGTCTTTGACCTACGCAACTGCAGACAAAACCGGTATTATGGGTGGCCCTACAGCGGCTTTCCAATACGCGGTTCCTAGCCATCTTACCGGTAGAGAACGAGAGCTTGCTGTAGACTTCCTCATGTTCATGACGGCTCCACAAAATGCAGGACCATTTATTCAGGATGCTGGTCTATTCGCACCAGGCATTAAAGGTGTGGAGATCGGTGGGGAAACCGGTACCATTATCGCCAACATGATGCCCAATCCCCAGCAGGAATTCCTGGAACTGATCAATAGGGATCCTGGCGCTGTTTTGCTCACTTTGGACTGTCGCCAGCAGGCAACACGTCTCTTCCAGCAGTATGTTGGCGGTAGGCTCACTACAGACCAATTAATCAATCAGATTGAAACGCTCCATTCCCGTACTGTTCGCCAGCTAATCAATGAGAATCAGTGGGATCTAAGTGAATACATGGATTAGATCGTAATCGGTGGGATGGCCAAAGGCCATCCCACTACTATCTCATGGCAAATACTGAGGGGGGATAATGTGGCTCGTTTAGAACAAAAGGGCAGAGGAAGCAGAAGCGACTGGTGGAAGGAGATAAGTAAGTCAAAAAGCCTCTATTTTCTCTTGGCACCAACTCTGATCATGTTGCTTACCTTCAACTACTGGCCGGCGTTCACAGCTTTGTATAGATCGTTTTTTGCCTGGGATGGAGCCTTTTATGAGAAATACATCGGCTTAGGGAATTTCATTGAGATGTTTCAAGACCCGGTGATGCTAATTGCCTTCAAGAACATGTTTTTACTTACCTTTGGCTCCATGGTTTTGCGACTCGTTTTCCCCCTATTAGGGGCAGAATTCGTTTTTAACTTGAAAAATGAGAGGGCCCAGTATCTCTATAGAGTGCTCTTTGTTGTGCCCATGGTCATACCCCAAATTGTGACTTTCTTGCTGTGGCGGTTCATGTATGGCATGCATGGGCCTATCAATGAGTTTCTGCGGCTCGTGGGGATGGGGAATCTCGCCCGAGGCTGGCTAGGCGATTTTGATTTCGCCCTATTTGCCATCCTTGCCGTTGGCTTTCCCTGGATCGATGCCTTTAATTTCCTTATATTCCTGGCGGGATTGATTGCCATTCCCAATAGCATCTTCGAGTCAGCACTTTTAGAGGGTGCAGTTGGCCTTAGAAGGATCTGGTACATTGATCTTCCCCTTATCATGGGCCAAATCAAGCTCATTGTTGTACTTTCTTTGATCAATACAATCAGGGAGTATCAGATGGTCTTGGTCATGACTAACGGTGGCCCCGGTTGGTCTACCATGGTGCCGGGACTGGCAATGTATCATAATGCGTTCCAGTACGGTCGCATGGGTTATGGTTCTGCTATTGGCACAACTTTGTTTGTCATTTTGCTTGGCCTCACTTATCTGAACATGAAGTATGTTAGAACGGAAATCGAGTTTGACGCATGAGGAGGGCTAAAATTGAAGAAGGGTGCTTGGGGTGAAGTATTGAGGCATGCCAGCTTGATATTCCTAGTTGCGTTAACGCTTTTCCCGTTATATTTTCTCATTATCACTTCTTTTAAAGATTACGATCAGTTCATACACCACTTTTGGGAGCCCACCTTACCGCTTCGACTGGAAAACTACGTAGATGCATGGCTTGAGGTAAGGGGGTATATCGGAAATAGCTTGCTTTATGCTTCTATCGTGGTCCTCTTTGTGGTGCTTTTCTCAACAATTTCTGCTTACGTGTTTGCACGGCACAGCTTCCCAGGCAAAGAACTGCTTTTCTACCTGATTATCGGGGTCTTGATGATCCCTCCGGTTTTAATGCTCATTCCTCAGTTTTTGATGGTTCGCTTGCTTGGCCTGCTAGATACCAGGACGGGATTACTTATGCCCATGATTGCCGGGGGGCAAGTCTTCTCCATCTTTATCTTGCGGACTTTTTTCGCCGGGCTACCTGAAGAGCTGTTTGAAGCCGCCCGCATCGATGGGGCCAGCCACTTCCAGCTCTACTTGCGAATTGCTATCCCATTGTCATTTCCCATCATAGTGACCATCGCGATGCTCAACTTTGTGGGCACATGGAATGAGATTATCTGGCCACTCATCGTTTTGTCCCGGAGTGAGCTGCGGCCGGTGACTACGGGGTTGTTGGCTTTTCAAGGGCAATTTAGCATAACATCTTATGGCCCCATGTTTGCAGGATATGTGCTGGCTTCCATCCCCTTAGTAGTTGTTTTCCTCTTTTGCATGAAGTATTACATCCGCGGGATAACTTCTGGTGCATTGAAGATCTAGAGGGAGGTCAATAATCGATGAAAAAGGATAACCTCAACTGGAAAGCTGCATGGATCTGGGGAGATAGTGGACCAGAGGAGACAAATTGGTACCAAGCCTTTAGACATAAATTCTCTGTTGGGCAGTTACAGGATACTACTAGACTTTCTATATCTGCCGATAGTCGTTATGTACTTTATCTAAACGGAGAACGGATAGGCCAAGGCCCTTCCCGCAGTTGGCCTTCAGAGCAGAGTTATGATATCTATGACATAACTTCTAGGCTACGGGAGGGAGAGAATCTCGTATCTGTCTTGGTACATTACTTAGGTATGTCG
This sequence comes from Bacillota bacterium, assembly GCA_012798955.1. Taxonomy (GTDB): domain Bacteria; phylum Bacillota; class Limnochordia; order DTU087; family DTU087; genus JAAZMF01. The sequence goes on from JAAZMF010000158.1 coordinate 15,129, forward strand.
AATTTTCAATACATAGCTGGTCGTGGTGGGTTGCTTTGCCAGATTGAGAGTGTGGATGAGAGTGGGCAAAGCACATTGATAGCCAAAACCGACGAGAGCTGGCGAACTATACCCCACCCTGGGTATGAGCGGAAGGCACTCCGCATCTGCTGCCAGCTTGGATATGAAGAGCAATTCGATGCCCAAAAGGATCTTAGGCTTAATGGGGCGAGCTGGCTGGATCCTCATTTCCCAGATGATGGGTGGGACACTGCAAGGGTAATCGGCCCGGTTGGCACTGCACCTTGGACCTCCCTTGCAAGGCGCAGTATTCCCTTTTTGACCGAGGAGCCGATCCTCCCCGTGGATGTGCTGAGTCGTAATACAGTACGGCCCATACCTTATAGTTTTTCCGTTGATTTGCATTCTCTCTTTTGCCCGGAGAAAAAAGATGCCAATCGAGAAGAGCTAAAGGGAGCCTTGGTAATGGTAATCCATGTGGCTAAGGCTACGGAGATCACCTGGCATAAATTCGAAGTCTATGGCTTTGGTGGGGTAGTGAGGGTCAATGGCGAGCTCGTAGATTTTGAGGGCTCTCTAGAGGCTTCGGTTAATCTAAAAGAGGGATCTAATCTAGTAGTGGTGGATCTTTGTGGTGAGTGGCACGATCTAGTTCTTCCCTTTGGGATATGGAGCCCGGAAAAGTTGGAGTTTACACTACCCTGGCAGGTGCAAGCAGGGGATGAGGCTATCTTCGGATATGTTGATGGAAATAAAGAGCGAGATGACCTACTGTCAGAGGTTATTGGGCTAACTGGTGTAGAAGAATTGGCGAATAATGGACCCATGGTCCAATCCATAGAGGTGATTCCACCGGCTGCAGTACTGGGCAATATCTACGCCAAGACCAGCCGGAGACATACGGTGGAAGAGCATGCCGTAGTGATAGAAGACGCTTGGAACCTCTTTGCCGGTAACCGACGAGGGGCAGTAGTATACCCTTCGCCAAATGGCTTGCATCTAGAGATTTTGCTGGACTTTGGTCGAGAAATGGTTGGTTTTCTGGAATTTGAGGTTTTCTGCCATGCAGGGGTTGTGCTGGATTGGAACCTATTTGAAGGGATTCAGGAAGGAACTTGGCTATTTACCGATAGGTTAAATAACACTCTGCGCTATACCACCAGGGACGGTAGACAGTTCCATCACTCCCATGTACGTCGGGGGTTTCGATACGCGCTCTTGACGATTCGCAACCTACAAGAGCCCATGGTGATAGGGGATATACGCTGCCTACTTAACACCTACCCTTACCGAAATAGAGCATATTTCCAGTGTTCGGACTATTTACTTAACGAGATCTGGGAGATGTGTCGATATACCACTCGCCTTTGCTCAGAGGATACGTACGTTGATTGTCCGGCGTATGAGCAGGCTTTTTGGGTGGGCGATGCTCGCAATGAAGCCTTGATCGATTACTATGTGAATGGTGACTATCGGTTAGCGAAAAGATGCCTTGGTTTGGTGGCCAAATCCCTGGAGCGTTCACCATTACCCGAGTCCCAAGTCCCTAGTGGGTGGCAAGATATCTTGACTGCTTGGAGCCTGCTATGGGTGTTGGCTTCGAAGGAACATTATGATTATACCGGCGATGAAAAGTTCCTGCGGGAGCTATACCCAGCCCTTAGACAAACATGCAGGACGTTTCTTAGGGATTACCTAAATGAAGATAATCTTTTAGAGATTGAAGCATGGAATATGCTGGATTGGGCACCTATGGATACTCCCCGGGAGGGAGTGGTTACCCACCAAAACGCATGGCTAGTAAAGGCCCTTAGGGAAGTAGCCAAGATCGCGGTGGCCTTGGATGTTGCTACTAGCAAGGAGGATCACTTGCTGTTCACCGAAGGGGCGGACAAGATCAAAGAGGCTATCAATCGACATCTGTGGTCTAAGGAGCATCAAGCCTTTGTGGATTGCCGCCATGTGGATGGTAGGCTATCAGAAATAGTTAGTCAGCAAACCAATACTATTGTGTATCTTTGTGATTGTGTCGACGGTGAGCGCAAAGAGTTAATGGCCAAATATGTCGGAAGCGTGCCGGAGGATTGGGTGTCCATCGGATCTCCATTTATGATGTTTTTTAGTTTTGAGGCCTTGGCCAAACAAGGGCGCTTCCAGGAGATATTGGATTGGACCCGCCACTATTGGGGCTTAATGCTGGACAATGGAGCGACCACTTGCTGGGAGACATTTCCCGGCTTTCAAAAGGACCGCTGGACTAGGAGCCATTGTCATGCGTGGTCTGCAGGCCCAGGGTATTTCCTGCCGGCATATCAGTTGGGAGTCAGGCCCCTAAAGCCGGGATTTAGCCAAGTGCTAATCAAGCCGGAGACAGCTGATCTGGCTTGGTGCAAAGGCATTGTCCCAAGTCCCAGGGGAGATATAGAAGTTAGCTGGGAAAAGGCTCGGGATTTCTCCCTTAGCGTGAAGTTGCCATTAGGGGTGGATGGTGTCATAGAGCTGCCTTTGGATGCTCGGGATCCGAGGATTGTGGAGGGCGATGGGACCTTGGCAGAGAGTGCTAGCGGGGGGTGGCAAGTGATTGTGACGGGGGCGGGGTCGGTTAGCGTTGTAATGTATCTAGGTTGATGCTAACGCGTTGCCCCCTTCTTCTGGCCTGTATACTAGCTTGGCAGCGGTTCTTGTTTATTTAACCCTTCAAGCCTGACATCACAACGCCTTGGATGAAGTACCGTTGTGCAAAGAAGAACAGCAGCAAACACGGTAACGCAATCAAGAGTGAAGCTGCCATGAGCTCATTCCAGAAAATGACACCAGAAACTTCGAAATTCGTTCTTAGAGATGTCAGCCCAAGCGTGAGGGTGAATAGTTTACTGTCCCTAATGTAGATAAGGGGACTTAAGAAGGAATTCCAGTGCGCGATAAATGTGAATATGGCCACTGTAACCAATGCTGGTTTAGATAGGGGCAAGATTATTTGCCAAAGAATACGAAACGTACTACATCCGTCGATGATCGCAGCTTCATCTAATTCTTTGGGAATTGTCATGAAAAACTGCCTCAGCAAGAAAATATAAAATGCCCCGCCTCCTGCAAGAAACGGCGGAATCGTCAACGGCTTGAAGGTATTAATCCAGCCTAACCTAGTGAAAATGAGATAGACTGGAACCATGGTGACTTGATACGGAAGCATCATAGTGGACAGCAAAACAATAAACCAAAAGTCTCTTCCTGGCCATTTGAGCCGTGAGAAGGAAAAAGCGACGAGAGACGTTGATAGTAAGGTTCCCACAAGGCCCATGCTGGTTAGGTAGATAGTATTCCATGCCCATCGCTGCCAGTTCGAGCTAGTTAATATTTTCACGTAGTTATCTAGGACTATAGGGTCCGGGATCCAGATCGGCGGGTCAGCAAAAGTTTGTAAGTCATTTTTTAGTGATGTCGACAGCATCCACAAAAGCGGAGCCAGATACAATATAGCTCCCAGGGTCAAGATCACAAACACGGCCAGTTTCTTACCTAGATCTAGTATCTGTCGCCTACGTCTAAAAAGCCTAGCTTGCTCTTTTTGTGTCATGGTTCGTCTCATGTTGTCTACCCCCTATCTCCGGCTTCATAGTAAACCCAACGATCAGCCAGCTTAAACTGAATTAGGGTTAACAGCAAGATAATGGCAAATAGAATCCAAGCCAGAGCCGAAGCGTATCCCATCTTTAGCCATTTGAATGCGTTGAAGTAAAGATATACGGCGTAAAACAGAGTGGAGTTCATCGGGCCCCCTTGAGTCATTAGATATGATTGCTCAAAGATTTGAAACGCGCCAATAATACCCATGATCAGATTGAAGAAAATGGTTGGAGAGAGCATAGGTAGCGTAATCTTCCAGAATTGACGCCATTTACTAGCCCCGTCCACAGAAGCCGCATCATAAAGCTCTTGAGGTATGCCCTGCAAGCCGGCAAGGTAAATGACCATACTCGAACCGGCGTACCATAGACTCATCAAGATCAAGGAAGGTTTAGACCATGTTTCGCTTTGAAGCCAAAGTGGGGTATTATAAATCCCAAGTTTCCATAACGTTTGGTTAATCAGACCTGTTGATGGGTCAAAAAGCCATATCCAAAGCATCATCGTAGCTGGTCCGGCAGTGACAGCCGGTAAGTAGTATAAGGTGCGAAAAACGCGAACACCTAAGACCTTCTGGTGCATCATGATGGCAATTACTAAAGACACCACGAGGTACAATGGTATCTGAAATACTGCATAGTAAAACGTGTTGTATAAGGATTTCCAAAAGAGTGGATCGCTCACGAACAAAGTGCGGTAGTTTTCGATTCCGATAAACTTAGCCGGAGTCAGCACATCGTAATTGAAAAAACTCATAGCAAAGGAAATAGCCATTGGCCCAGCCGTAAATATAAAAAAACCCAGAAACCAAGGGGCAGCGAACAAATACCCTTCTACGGCTTGTTTACCACGAGTACTACCTAAATAACTTTGTACCGACTTCAGTACCGATTTCATTGTAACCTCCTCTGGCTGGGGTGGGGATACGTACCCCTAAGGGTTCGTATCCCCTACAAACCGTCAAAAGTGATTAGTTAATTGAAAGCCTCAGCCCAGATCTTGTTAATTCCTTCTTCCATGTTTTGTAGTGCCTGATCAACTGTTTGCTTTTGATTGAGCGCAAGCTCAATGTTATCGATCATAACTTTCTGGACGCGGGCTGTCTCTGGGAAAGCTGGGAATGGGTAACCATATTCATCAAATACATCGAGAAACTGCTTTAGTGGTCCAAGCTCCAGCCATTCGGCATTCTCAGCCGCACTTCTACGAGGTGGAATCATGAACCAGGTGGACCGATTGTATTTGGTGATATTCTCCGCGCTAATCATGAATTCTAGGAAAGTCCAAGCAGCGTCTGGATCCTTACACTGGGTAGAGATGGCTAACCAATCAGTAAAGGTCAGTGCCACTCCCCGCACAGCAGACGGGTCAGAAACCTTGTACTTGGTACCGCCCGGTACTGAGACTCCAACGCCGATAGAGCCGATCTTATCAGGGGCATACTTCTCTACCTGATTGATGGGGCCTTGGTTACCGTAATTTATGGCTAGTTTGCCAGTGGCAAAATGTGGCAGTGGGCTCTGAGCTAATTGCGCTGTACCTGGGGGGCTGACAGCCGCAAAGCGATCAACTAAATACTGGAGCGTTGCCTTTCCTTCGGGGGTGTTCACATCTGTTCGACCATCTTCAGTTATGAATTGGCCGCCTGCTGCAATCAGCAGCTGAATAAACTCCTGCCAATGGCCATCAGTCATCCCTTGACGGACCATTCTGGTACCTTGACGAATTGTACTTTTCTCTGCTGCGAGGAGGACGTCTTCCCATGTCTTAGGTATTTCGTTGATGCCGACTTCTCGAAGGATATCCATCCGATAGACATTGGCCCGAGGGGCAGTCAAATATGGCACTCCGTACTGTTTTCCCTGCCAGAATGTGACCCCCCAAGCACCTTCGTAAAAGTCATCCCTTTCAGGGTAATTATCGATATAACGATCGATGGCTATAGCTTGACCTTTAGTTGCTAGTTGCCAAGCATACTCAGCCCCCGTCTGGAAAATGTCTGGTGCTGACTCACCTGCAAAGGCAGTCAGAAGCTTTTCGTCATATTTTGACCAATCAACCCAGGTCATCTGGATTTCGATGTTCGGATGAAGCTCGTTCCAAGCGGGAATAAGATCCTCCTCAAACAGCTTTTGGGTGTCCTCTGTCCAATCTACTAACCATACATCCAAAGTCGTCTCCGCATGTACCAGACCAGTAGATAGCAAGAGTGCAAAGCCTAACATTATGGCAATGATTGTCCTCTTCACTTTTTATAACTCCTCTCGTAACTAATGGTGTTCAACTGCGGATTATCAGATCAAATATCACCTCCAAAAAGTCCCGTTTCAACAAAGCATACGGATCCAGGTCGGTTCCCCGTTGGAATCGGTCTTCTTTTGGAACTTCAAAAGCCCAATTGCAGTATGGAAGCAGAAACTCCATTATAATGTTGTATCGAATACCTTGCGTATCTTAAGTCTCTGTTATATGTA
>JAAZMF010000159.1 GCA_012798955.1 Bacillota bacterium
CGTTTATGGCCTCGCCAATGGCAAGTGCCATGACGGCGGAGGAGATTATCCAGAAAAGGGATAGCAATGAGTATGTGAAAACAGCGATAGCCGAGTCAAAGATGGTGATTGTAAGTGGCAAACGAGAGATGACTAAGACTATGATCACGTACGCTGAAGATGATCATGCCCTAACGGTCTTTACTAATCCCCGGGATCGAGGGACTAAGTTCCTGAAACGAGGAGATGACCTTTGGATGTTTTTCCCCGATGCTGAGGATCTAATCAAGATCTCTGGCCATATGCTTAGCCAAGGCATGATGGGTAGTGACTTCTCCTATCAGGATGTGATGGAATCCGACAAACTTACGGATCTATATGCTTTTGAGCTATTGGGTGAAGAGGAGCTAGATGGGCGGCCCTGCTACATCTTGGAAGGTGTCGCAGTAGAAGGTAAGCAGGTCTCTTACTATCGCCGTAAATCCTGGGTGGATAAGGAGCGGTTTGTGGGCCTCAAGGAAGAACTATATGCCCGTAGTGGTCGCCTTCTAAAGATAATGAGTACCAAGAAAGTAGAGTTGTTAGAGGAAAGATGGTATCCGGTAGAAGCGGTGATGGAGGACAAGTTGCGTAAGAATACGAGAACCGAGTTTTACGTTGAAGCAATTGAGTTCAATCCTGAGATTCCTGCTGCAACATTCACCCTGGAAAACCTACGTTAGGGGTTATGTCAATGCGGAACCTAGTAATCATCGCTTTCCTCATATCTATGTTACTCACTTGCTCACAAGGGCTTCTAGCAATGGAAGCCGGAGGCAAGGTCGACATCCTATGGTCAGGGGTGTTTCAAAGCGATGGCCATTTTGACAATGAACTGACAGAAAGCCTTGATCTCGAGCTTTTCCTGCCACCATTGGGGAGTAGTGAGGTGCGATATGGTTTTTTGGTGACGAAGCCATTACAGGGTCTATTCAGCGACAGTGAAGTCTCTTACTTTACAAAGAAGCTTTACATCAAACATAGATCTCAGCATTTTCATTTAACCCTAGGGCGGCAACCCATCTCTTGGTCCTTTGGCTCACTGCTTAACCCGGTAGATTATACACTGGGGGCTGTTGCCTTAGATGAGGAAAATAACAGCAAATACACGGACGCTTTAGAGATTTATATACCGGTCAATTGGAATTCCGGTGTAGATATGGTGGTTTCATTTCTCGGAGGGTTTGATCCCGCCTTCAAACAAACGAAGTGGGGGGCTCGGGGTAGATTAGGGATCAAGGGTTTTGATGTAACCCTAAACTATGTGCAAGAGCCCTCCAGTTCCGGGGCGGAGAGAGAGGATAATACTGGAGCTTTGGGGTTGGCCAATGGTTTTCCAAGTGGGCTTTTCCCCAGGCATAGGGTTGGGGCCACACTTAAAGGAGATATCGGTGGGTTTGGTCTATACGGTTCTGTAGGCCACTATTTTGAAGAGGGGATGGAAAGTAGTACGAGTTACCTTGTAGGAGCAGATTACAGTTATGATCTTGATTACTTTACCAAGATCACCATGCAGATAGAGTACCTAGGTCTACAACCAGACAGCCTTGACGCAGGCCTTAAGGCAAGCTTGCTGAAGATGAATCCCTCGGATATTAGGCTAGATTTGCTGATGGGTAGAGTAAGCTATCCCTTGGATGAATTCTCGTCTATCTCCCTACTGACCATAATGAATGCTAATGATGGTAGCTTAGTGGTTAGCCCATCATACCAGAATATTTTGCCCTACAACCTTGAACTTACACTAGGAGGCGTTGTGGCTATAGGTCGGAAGGATAGCCTGTTTGCCCCAGGCGGGCTAATGCCACAGGCAGCAGTTTCCTTAGGCCTAAGCTATGCTTTCTAAGGCTATGAACTACTATGAACGGAATCGCTTTCCCTGCTCAACCTGGCTGCTCAAACGTAAGGAAACTAGAGGCTAAAGCATCTTACAAGACACGCCTTAGGTCGCAGCCTTTGCGGCAAGGGTACGTGTTAGTTACCGTGGCAAATCGCCTCGTTCTCCAGCAGTTTTCCGGGCATCCCAGAAAACGCAAAAGGAGCCGCAAACTGCGACTCCCATTGGTTTTAAAGTGGTACCCCACCGGGGATTCGAACCCCGGACGCCCTGATTAAGAGTCAGGTGCTCTAGCCAACTGAGCTAGTGGGGCATGTGGTAGCGGCGACTGGATTTGAAC
>JAAZMF010000020.1 GCA_012798955.1 Bacillota bacterium
AAGGGCGTATTTGAGCGGGAGCTGGCATTTGCTCGGACGTTGGTGTTTAGGCAAGATATTGAGCTCTTGCAGCGGCAGGGTCTCGGGCTTGGTGGTAATCTGGATTGCGTGGTGATCGTCGATGATGACGGCTATCGCAATCGCCTCAGATACCCAGATGAGATTGTCAGACATAAAATTCTAGATATAGTAGGAGATATGGGATTGCTTGGCTTCTTGCAGGCCCATATTTTTGCTATCCGTTCGGGACATAATTTAAACAGGCAACTTATGCAAGAAATACGGAAACAGGCTCATTCGGCGATGGGAGTTGGTAATTGGTGAAGGCAATTTTACCAGTGGCAGGGGTAGGTAGTAGGCTACGACCCCACACCCATACTACACCTAAGGCGCTGGTGCATGTAGCTGGCAAACCCATTTTGGGCCACATCCTAGACAGCTTGCAGCCGGCTGGTGTTGATGAAGTGGTGCTAGTTGTTGGCTATCTCGGTGATCAGATCGTGGATTATGTCAAGAAAACCTATGATCTAAAGGTGCAGGTGGTGGAGCAAGAAGAGCGCCTAGGCCTGGGACATGCCATATATCTGACGAAGGACTGTGTTGAGGTAGGTGAACCGGTCCTGATTGTCCTTGGGGATACCATTGTGCAAGCTGATCTGGCATCGGTACTTGACCGGGGGGTAACAGCCATTGGTGTCAGGGAGGTGGACAACCCCAGTAGCTTCGGGATAGTTCAGCTAGAAGGCCAGCGAATTCAGAAGCTAGTGGAAAAGCCTGAGGACCCACCGACCAACTTAGCTGTTGTAGGAGTGTATTACATACAAAACAGCAGTACATTGTTCTCTAGCTTGGAACAGATTATTGCCCAAGATATTCGGACCGGAGGCGAGTTGCAGCTCACCGATGGTCTGCAGAAGATGATCGATGGTGGGGAATCCATGGAAGTTTTCACTGTCGAGGATTGGCTTGATTGTGGCAACCCCGAGACTTTACTAGCCACGAACCGCCACCTACTGGCGGCCAATGGTTATGTTCCCTTCCAGCAGCGCCGGGATGTTATCGTGATTCCCCCTGTATATATTGACTCAGATGCCGATCTAGAGAATTGCATAGTAGGACCCTATGTTTCCATAGCCGCTGGTGCTCAGGTTTCCAATGCGCTAGTTAGAGATAGTATTATCAATGAAGGTGCCTATGTAGCGGATCTACTATTGGAGAAATCTCTGGTAGGTCATAGAGCTGTTGTCCAAGGCAGATTTAGTCGACTGAATATCGGCGACTCTTCCGAGATCACCACTGCGGAGCTATAGGACGACGGGAGCCCATATAGCAGCAAATACCTTTCTTGACAGGTATTGGCACGGGCTGTAAAATGGAAACCATGAAAGGAGAGGGCTCCATGCTGGATATTACCGCTATACAGAATCGTCTACCCCATAGGTATCCTTTTCTGATGGTAGATCGGATCTTGGAACTTGTGCCAGGGAAGAGGGCTGTTGCCCTTAAGAATGTAACTATCAATGAACCACATTTTACAGGTCATTATCCGGGTCACCCGATTATGCCCGGTGTCTTAATCATTGAGGCCTTAGCCCAGGTCGGGGGGTTAGCCGTTCTAAGTAGTGAGACAACCGATTCTAGTGAGGTGGTGCCCCTACTTACCGGGGTAGATAAGGCTCGTTTTCGCAGGCCCGTGGTCCCCGGTGATCAGTTACGTCTAGAAGTAGATATTTTGCAGTTACGCCGTACAATAGGTAGGTGCCAGGGTGCAGCCTTTGTCGGAGAAGACAAGGTGGCAGAGGCAGAACTCGTATTTGTGATTGCACCTCGAGAGCAATAATCCCAGACCGCTGCAGTTCTTGATGGGAATTCTAGGGTATTGGGGGGCCAGTGGCGGGGTTACCCTAGAGGGGGAAGTGTCGTGAATCCAACAGAATCGTCCAGGGATACCAAGGTCATCCCGTTAAGAAGTAAGATACATCCAACAGCTATTGTAGATCCCAATGCGGTGATTGGCCCAGATGTTGAAATCGGGCCCTTTGCCATTATTGGCCCCAATGTAGAAATCGGTGCTGGCACTAAAGTTGGTCCTAGGGCTATTATAGAAGGATGGACTGTGGTCGGTAGTAACAATAAGATATATACCGGAGCAGTCATTGGTAACGAACCTCAGGATCTCAAATTTGCTGGAGAGAAGAGTTACCTTTTTATCGGGGACAATAATATTATTAGGGAATATGCCACCATCAGCCGAGGCACGGCTGGAGGCGGGGGCGAAACCCGTATTGGCAACAACAATTTGATTATGAGCTATGTGCATGTTGCCCATGACTGTCAGGTGGGCAATCACGTTGTGGTGGCCCATGCCAGTGGTATTGCGGGGCATGTGGTAATCGAAGACAGGGTGGTCATCGGTGGGTTAGCAGGTGTGCATCAGTTCACGAAAATTGGGCGCATGTCCATGATCGGCGCCCATACCATGGTAACAAAAGATGTTCCCCCGTTTATTATAGTAGATGGCAATCCAGCCAAACCTTATGGTATTAATATCGTGGGCCTCAGGCGCAATGGGCTAAGTCCGGAATTCCGCACGGAGATCAAACGGGCTTACAAGATTCTATATCGCTCAAGCTTAAGTGTCGCCCAGGCCATTGAGCAAATGGAGCAGGAGTTGCCTGGAAATGCGGAAATTGACCATCTTTTGAGATTCCTGCGCAGCGCTGATAGGGGGATCTGTAGGTAGGGATATCATGTCAAAAAAGAGTATAACACTGAGATCCCGGGGCTTTGTGGATCCCCGCAAAGGAGAGGGAAAAGCTGCCCGTTACCGCTTAGGCATTATTTTACCTATACCAATTATCTTGCTCATTACACTTTGGTCTAAGCCTACGGCAACTTCCCTTTGGCGGGGTGGGATTTGCCTTGCCCTGGGAGAGTTGATCCGCTGGTGGAGCGCTGGGTATATCGGTGGGTGGCAAACCTCGCTGGAAGAGGAGCGATTGGTGACCAGTGGGCCATATGCGCTTGTGCGAAATCCATGCTATGTGGGGAGTTTTCTGGCGGGCCTTGGTTTAGCCGTGATGTCTGGCCGATGGTTAGCATATGTTGTGCTACTAGGCTTTACTGTGTTAGGGATGACTCGGTTGGTCCCTGGAGAAGAGGCCTTACTAGGGGAGCAGTTTGGTTTGGCCTATGAGGCGTATTATCAGGTGGTGCCTCGGTATCTTCCAGGTTGGAGGCAATTTGGGAAGTGGCTTAGAGCACGACGTCAAGGGACAGAGCCTGATCAGAGATTTGGGAGTAGGGACGCTTGGCTAGCAGAGCGCTACATGTTGATATTCCTAGTTGGCGTCATATTGGCCATGGTTGTTCGGTGGAGATTCTAGATTTTCTTGCCCGCGGGCCTAGTTGGGGGTAAGCGGGATTTTTCTTTTAGCCAAGGAGCTTTGCTAGCGAAAAAGGGGGGCGAAGACCGTGGCCAAATTGGCCGTTCTAGCCGGTAAAGGCAATTTGCCGAGATTTTTCGCCGAAAGGGCTGCGGCGAGGGGTCATGAAGTAGTTCTCATAGATTTTTTGGGGGAAGTCCGACCGGAATTGGCACAAATAGCTTCAAGTAGTCATTTTGTGCCTTTGGGTCAATGGCAAAGGGTGATCGATACCCTAAAGCAAGAAAATGTCACAGATGTGTACCTGTTGGGGAGTATCTCCAAAGGCCTTATGTTTAGCAATTTGGAGCTTGACAGGCGACTACTAGGCCTTTTGGCAAACCTTAGAGAGAAAAATGACAACGCTGTGATTGAAGCCTTTGTCCAGGATCTCGCTAGGGAGGGTATTGTTGTTCGGCCCCAAACTGAGCTTTTGGAGGACGCTCTCTTAGGTCCCGGAGTGCTAACCGATATAGTGCCTGATGACAAGGCTCTAGCAGATATTGGCTATGGGCTTGAGGTAGCCAAGGTTTTAGCGGGGCTAGATATTGGCCAGACTGTGGTTGTCAAAGATGGCGCTGTGTTAGCAGTAGAGGCCATAGATGGTACTGACGCCACCATTAGTCGCGGGGGTACTTTGGCCAAGGGTGGGGGAGTGGTAGTCAAGGTAGCTAAACCTGATCAGGACTTGCGTTTTGATGTGCCCACCATAGGGCTTGATACTATAGAGACAGTGATTGCCAGTGGCTTGAAAGCAATTGCCCTAGAGGCAGGTAGAACCATCATCGTTGATGTGCCCAGTGTGGTGGAAAGGGCCAACCGAGGTAAGGTGAGTGTGGTTTTAGTAAAGCCAGAGATGTGAAATGTGCAGTGGGCAGATGTAGGGATGGCAGAATCTTAGTTGGGGGGCGGTAGACATGCATGCTCCGAAGATAATGCTAGTGGCTGGAGAGGCCTCAGGTGATCTACATGGCTCTTATTTGGCTAAGGAAATCTTGCGCAAACGGCCTAGTGCCCGCTTATTTGGGATGGGCGGGGACCTAATGAAAGATGCAAAGGTGCGCCTGTTATTTAACCCTACATCCATTAGCACTTTGGGGTTCTTAGAAGCGTTGAAAAGCGCCCAGGTGTTGCGCCGGGTACTGCTTCGTCTTGGGGAAATAGTGGATAGGCAGCAACCCCATGTGGTGGTGTTGATTGATTTCCCTGGGTTTAACATGCGTTTTGCGGAGATCTTAAAGCGTAAGGGCATACCTTGTGTATACTACTTTAGCCCATCGGCCTGGGCCTGGGGCAAGGGTAGAGCGGAGAAGGTGGCAGAAACTGCAACCAAGGTAATCTCTATCTTTCCCTTTGAATACGAGGTTTACAAGGAAGCTGGAGCTGATGTGGAGTATGTGGGCCACCCGCTTTTGGATATAGTACCACCGGTGCTCCCTAAGGAATGTGCTCGGGCAAATCTGGGGTTATCACAAGACCATCCTCTGATTGCGCTTTTGCCAGGTAGCCGCCGCCAGGAGATCAAAAGCTTACTGCCGATCATGTGCAAATCTGTGCAGATCCTGCAAAGTGAGGTCCAAGATTTGCAGGTGATCATACCGGCAGCCCATTTGTCTGCCCTAGAGGAAATCGAGCACATTATGGGTAACTCCAATATAGAGGCCACTGTTACGCTGGGGCAGGCGTATGATGTGCTAAACGCCAGTGATTTGGCCCTAGTGGCCAGTGGCACGGCCACATTAGAGGCGGCACTCCTGGACATACCCCAGGTAGTGGTCTATCGGACTTCATATTCCACGTACTATGTCGCCAAAATGCTATTAAGGATACCTTATGTGGCCTTACCGAATATCATTTGCCAACGGGAGATTGTACCTGAGCTTCTGCAAAACGATGCCGTTTCAGATAGAATTGGAGCTGAGCTAGTAAAAATATGGCAACCGGAGGCAAGGGCTCGGATTCGAAGAGATTACGAGGTAATGCGGCAACGGCTAGGCACGGCTGGAGCCATATCTAGGGCAGCTGAGTTAGTATTAAATGTAGCAGATGAGGAAGCCAAAGTGCGGATGGCGTAGGGCTAAAAACTAAAGGGGCTTAACTACCATTGACCAAGAGGAAGCTTGACATCATCATCACAGCCAATAGCCCAGGTGAGGTGTCCACATGGCTCACCCCGGCAATTAGGGCTCTTAGAGAGCGATTACCTGACTCCGAGTTTACAGTTTTCATACCCCCATGTCCATTTGCTAGCGGTCGGGAAGAGGCGATTGCGGCAGCGTTACCCGGTGTGAAGCGCACATTTAATCGTAGGCAGCTGCTTTCCTTTATTTTAACAGGTAAAGGACTGCCTGGGTTTGATCCTGGCCCTAGGGGGATTGTGCTTTTCCTAGGAGGCGATCTGGCTTACGCTGCTCTATTGGCTCGGCGTCTTGGGTATCCTGCCTTTGCCTATACTGAGGGCAGAGTCCAATGGCTCCATCAATTTACGGGATTTCTCCTGCCCCATGATCAAGCCAGAACGAAGGCCATAAAGTCTGGTGCCCCTGGGGATAAGCTGTACGTGGTAGGGGACTTGATGCTAGATGCCATAGAGATGCAGTGGCCTAAATCGGATTTCTATGAGATACTGCGCCTTGACGAGAACCGGCCTGTCATCGCTCTATTGCCCGGGAGCCGGCCCCAAGAGTTTAAGCATGTCTTGCCCATGTTACTACGCAGTGCGGAAATCATCTCCCGGGATCTTCGGGCTGTTCAATTTGTCGTAGGTGTCTCACCTTTTATCACTGAAGGGCTGCTAAAGGAGACTTTGTCCAACCCAGGTGATGCCTTAGAGGGAACCGGAGGCGAGCTCATGGAGGTAGCACCTAGTGGGGCCCTTGCCGATCTTGACCACGGCATGGCTGCATCCCGAACTGCTAGCAAACCTTCCCATCTTGGTCATGTATGGTATATACGGACCTTGGCCGGTCTAGAGCTACCTGCTGTTCAAGGATGGCAGTATGATGTCATGGGTATCGCAAGCCTTGCCATTACTATCCCCGGCAGCAATACAGCGGAGATGGCGGGTTTAGGGCTACCGATGCTGGTAGTCACTCCTTTGAACAAACCTGAGGCGATTCCTTTGGAAGGCATCCCGGGCCTAGTGGGAGGCGTGCCCTTGGTGGGAACATTGATCAAACGCCGGGCCGTTTTGGCCACAGCCAAACGTGTGAAATATACATCCCTACCTAATCGCAGGGCCCAATCGGAAATTGTGCCAGAGCTCAAGGGTGAGTTGCATCCCGAGGATGTGGCGATTGCTGTGGGCAATCTCATGCGCAACCCTGATAAGTTAAGGACCATGTCAAAACAGCTTAAAGAGGTCATGGGCAAACCAGGGGCGGCCCGCATTATGGCGGAGACCATTGCAGCAGTTATAGAGCAGTAGTCTAGCTGGGCTTTGCAGGAAAAAGGAAGGGAGCACGTGAGAGTGAGTAATACTCGGCGCCTACTTGGCTATCTTCGTCCATATAGGCTTCAACTTGTGGCGGGTCTCGCCAGCATCTTGATTCTAGCTTCAGTGCAAGTCGCTCTGCCCCTCGTACTTGGCCGTGGTCTATTCGATCATCTACTTTTGGATCAGGCGTCTTTGCGGTATTTGACCTATTTTGCCTTGCTCATATTTTTACTTTTTGCTATTAAGGGTATTTTCACATATACAGCGGTTTACTCCATGGCCTTTGTCTCCCAACGTGTAGCAGTTGATCTACGAAATGCAGTTTTCGAGCAGCTTCATAGATTGACTTTGGCCTATCACCAAGAGCATCGCACGGGAGAAGCAGTAAGCAGAGTGATTAGTGATGTAGGCCTGATTCAAAATAGCTTGACCACTGGTTTGGCCGATATTTGGCGGGATGGGCTGATTGCCGGCGGGATTATCGTGATGTTACTGGTGCTCCATTGGAAGCTAGCTTTGGTGGCCATGTTTACTTTGCCCGTATTAATGTATGTGGCTAATCTCTATGGCAGACATCTGCGCCGCTTGAGCCGAGCTGTGCAGGAACGGGTGGCCAACCTTAGCTCCATCCTGCAGGAGTCTCTATTAGGTATTAGGGTTATCCAGGCCTTCAATATGGAAGAACGGGAGCAGGAGCGCTTTCTCCATGAAAATGAGCGAAGTCTTGCGGCTGGGATGAGATCTGCCCAGCTGAATGCATTGGTGTGGCCGGTGGCGGAGTTACTTTTGGTAGGTGGTATGCTTGTAGTAGTCTGGTATGGGAGCCGGGAGGTAGTGGTAGGTCGGCTTACACCGGGTGAATTGGTAGGTTTTCTAGGCTATATTGGCATGGTGTCTCAACCGGTTAGCTCCTTGACTAGAGCATTTGGAGTTTGGCAACAAGCTTTAGGTGCGGCAGATCGGATTTTTGAGCTACTTGATGAAGAACCGGCTGTGCAAGAGTTGCCGAGCCCTGTGGTTTTGGGAAGGGTAGAGGGACGGGTAACATATGAGCAAGTGAGTTTTGCATATGTGTCGGGCCAACCTGTGATTGAGGATATCAATTTGGCGGTGGAACCTGGGGAGATTGTGGCCTTAGTTGGGCCTAGTGGTGCCGGCAAGACCAGTATGGTAAATCTCCTACCTAGATTCTATGACCCCACCGAAGGTACTGTCCGTATCGACGGAGTTGATATTAGGGAAGTGGGTCTTAAGGAATTGAGGGAGCAGATTGGGCTCGTCCCACAGGAGACTATCCTATTTGGTGTATCTGTGCGGGAGAACATTCTCCACGGACGTCCCGGCGCAACCGATGCCGAGGTTGAGGCCGCGGCCAAAACGGCCAATGCCCATGACTTTATCATGCAATTGCCTGAGGGCTACGATACAGTTATCGGGGAGCGGGGTGCCAGCCTTTCCGGTGGACAGCGTCAGCGGCTTGCTATAGCTAGGGCGGTGCTGAGGGCCCCTCGACTGCTAATTTTGGATGAGGCCACTTCTGCTCTAGATACTGAATCTGAACAGCTAGTGCAAGAGGCCCTTAGCCGACTAATGCAGGAACGCACCACTTTTGTGATTGCCCATAGGCTTTCTACCATTAGAAACGCCCATCGGATTGTGGTGATGGAGGATGGTCGGA
Source organism: Bacillota bacterium (assembly GCA_012798955.1). Classification (GTDB taxonomy): domain Bacteria; phylum Bacillota; class Limnochordia; order DTU087; family DTU087; genus JAAZMF01. The sequence continues at coordinate 8,540 of JAAZMF010000020.1, forward strand.
TAGTTGAAAACGGCTCCCATAGCGAGCTCATGGAGAGACAAGGCCTGTATTGGCGCCTTTATACGGCTCAGTTCCATCAGGAGGAATTGCTGACCGGAATAAAGGGTGACTTGCTGGTTTGAGATCAAAGGATGTTACGCCTGGGGCCGGATTTTGAGGGGACGCAGTGAATAACCGTGGATAGAGTTAATAAGCAAAGAGAATGCCGCCGTGTACTTCTGATTAGCAATGGCCATGGGGAGGATCTATTAGCAGGGGTTTTAGCCCAGGCTTTGGATGAGAGATCAGAGGATCTAGAGATTTGGGCTTTCCCTGTGGTGGGAAGTGGACAGGCTTACCAAAGATTCCCAGTTCAGGTGGTAGGCGTGCAAAAGGAGATGCCTTCTGGGGGGTGGGTCCGTCAAAGCTTAGGTGCATTGCGGGAAGATATTAAGGCCGGATTTTTAGAGCTTACTGTGCAGCAGTGGCGGGCCTTTAAGGCGTTGCACCCCCAAGTTACCTATACCGTGGCGGTGGGGGACATTTATGCTTTATATTTGGGGTTCCGTTTTTGTCCCAAACCGCTAGTGTTTGTTCCCACAGCTAAGTCCGATTATATTAGAGGGCACTTGGCCATAGAGAAATCCTTGATGAAAAAGCATTGTGAATTGGTCCTGCCCCGAGACGAAGTGACTGCAGCCAATCTATGCTTAGACGGGGTACCTGCTAGATATGTCGGCAATTTGATGATGGATGCTATTCCCTCTTCTGGGCAAGGTTTTCCAGCCCTTTCTAATAGAGTGATGATTGGGATCTTGCCCGGTAGCAGAGAAGAGGCCTATGTGAATCTTCCGTTGCTTTCCATTTCTATGGAGGTAATAGCCCGAGACCACCCAGATACGGCTTACGCCGTGGCAATGGCAGGTAACCTGTCATTGGATAGGGCCGTGAACATTCTGGCTAGCGAAGGATGGCAAATGGCATCGGAGCATGATCCCAGTCCTCAGAGCGAACCCGTAGAGTCATTGTCTCAGCGTGAAAGGCTGTTAATTAAGGATGGAGCCTATTTACTTCTTGCTCAGGGGCGTTTTGGTGACATCTTGGAAAACAGCCGTGTCTTG
>JAAZMF010000160.1 GCA_012798955.1 Bacillota bacterium
ATATTAGTATCTAGGCGACCTTAGCTGGCCTATAGCGAAGCAATCGCATGGCATTTAAGATAACCAACAGCACGCTTGCTTGATGGACTAACATGCCCGAGGCTAACACCACGGCTTGCCCAAAAACACCAGCCAAAAGGGCAAATACCACGATGACAGCAAAGACTACGTTCTGCCTGATATTGCTCAGGGTCCCCCGGCTAAGTCCTATTGCATAGGGTAGCATATCCAAGCGATCGGCCATCAGGATAAGATCTGCAGTCTCCAAAGCCACATCGGTACCGGCGGCACCCATTGCGATGCCTACGTCGGCAGTGGCCAATGCCGGAGCATCGTTAATCCCATCTCCAACCATAGCCACAATGCGACCCTTCTGCCGCAGTTCCTTGATTACCTCTACCTTCTCTTCAGGTAGCTTCTCAGCATAGTATCCATCTAAGCCCAACTCCTCAGCAATAGCCTTGGCTGTCAAAGCATTATCTCCTGTAAGCATGATCACTTCTTTTATGCCGTGTTTCTTCAAATCCCTCACCAAGGTATATGCATCAGGCCTCGGTGTATCGGCAAGAAATAGTGCACCTATAACCTCCAAGCCTTCGGAAACCAATACAGCTGTGCGACCCAATTTCTCTTGCTCCCTCAGGCGACTAATGGCCACCTCATCAAAATCCACAGCTAGCTGCTCCATGAGCTTGATACTGCCAACAGCAATCAGACGCCCCTCTACTTCTGCACTGACTCCTCGACCAGGCCAAACTTGGAAGGCCGAGGCTTCAGGCAAAGGACCCTCGACTTCCGCCGCCTCCACTATGGGCTTAGCCAATGGATGCTCAGAAAACCTCTCAACTGTACCGGCTAAGCGGAGTAGCTCCTTTTCATCACCAGCCCTTGCCCAAATACCCATTAGCTTAGGCTGCCCCATGGTCAATGTACCTGTCTTGTCTAGCACAATTGTTTCAATGCGCCCAATCTTCTCCAGGTGATCTCCACCCTTGATTAGTATCCCTTGCTTTGCGGCATTGCCAATACCGGCGACAACCGAAACCGGTGTAGCAATCACTAAAGCCCCCGGACAAGCGATGACTAGAAGTGTCAGCGCTAGTACGGCATTACGGGTAATCAGAAAAGTTAGCAACGCTACAATCATGATCCCCGGCGTGTAATAGCGGGCAAAGCGATCTAGTAGCTCTTGACTGCGCCCTTTCTCGGCCTGGGCAGCTTCTACAAGGTGAATGATACGGGCAAAAGTAGTATCCTCCCCGGCTCGATCGGTGGTTATTTCCAAATAGCCCGCTTCATTTATGGTCCCGCCAAATACTTGATCGCCCTCACCTTTTTCCACCGGAATGGATTCACCGGTAATCGCCGCTTGGTTGACTGTGGCAAGGCCCGTCAGAACTACACCATCAACAGGGATCTTCTCGCCGGGCCGCACGATGACTAGATCCCCCACCTCTACTTCGGCCGCGGGTATCTCCACTTCCTCATCGCCCCGCCTAACCCGGGCGATCTCAGGGGCTAGCTCCAAGAGCTCCCTCAAGGCGCCCCTGGTTTTGTCAAGGGTCCTGGCTTCTAGGTAGGAGCCAAAGGCGAACAAGAAGGTGACAACTGCAGCCTCCCAGTACTCGCCAATAGCTATAGCGCCTAAAGCCGCCACAGTTACAAGGGCCGGAATGCCCAAAATCCTAAACCGCAAGGTCTGCCAAGCGTTGCGGGCGATGGGGGCGCCGGCTATGATAGCCGCAACGAGCATCAACACTGGTGTATAAACATTGTCGGGATTTAACCGCCCCAGGCTCCAGCCTAGGGCGATCAAGATCCCAGAAGTGAAAGTCGACCACATAGTCATCCCCCTCTACGATCTTGAAATAACCTTATATCCTGTTTTGCCTATGGTTTTCTCGATAGCATCTAAAGTAATCACACTCGGGTCATAGGTGACTTTGACACGACTAGTGGTGAAGGCTACCGTAGCATCCTTAACACCCTTCTGTCGCTTGAGCACCTGACCAATTGTTTCCGCACAACTAGGACACGACAAGTTTGTTAACTGCAAAGTTGCTTCCTGCATTGTAGGGACCTCCTTCGCGGATAGACCGCGGATTTGTGTTCACCACTGCTTGTGGTGTCAGCTATAGGATAACATCCTGGCAGTCAACAAAACCTTGATCCAAGTCAAAAACCAAGAGACCAGATGGTTTTTAGCTAAGGAGCATACCCTCAAGTTCGTCCACATTGTGGATCACTAGGGTGCGATGGCCATGCAATGTTAAGACTCCATCGGCTTGTAGGCTATTTAGCCTGCGACTCACCGTCTCTATAGTGGTACCTAGAAGCTGGGCCAATTCCTCGCGCCCTAGCTCTAGCGTAATCTCCACTTCGCTCCCTAGCCTAGCCCCAGTCTGAGCCTTCATCAAGAGCCAAGAAACAAGACGTTCTTCAACGGTCTTCAAAGTAAGATCACTAATGAAACTTTCCGCCTGTGATAGCCGGGTACTCATGGCCTCAAGCAATGCCAGGGCAACTTTAGGCTCTTCCCACAATAGTTCTCTGAAATCAGATTGCCTTAGCTGACACACATCGCTAGGTTCCATAGTTTCGGCATAGCAGAATTGCTTGGTATTGTGAAACAGGGTCAACTCCCCAAAAAAATCCCCAGGGGAAAGAATTCTGATAATCTGTTGTCGACCCTCCGGGGAAATATCATATAGCTTCACCCGACCGCTGCGCACAATGTATAAGTGGGTGCCCACGTCACCCTGGCTAAAAAGGAGTTCTCCCTTTTCATAGGACAATGATTGGATCAAGTTATTTACCTCCGCCAGACCCACTTCATCCAAATTGGCAAAGATCGGCACATTCCGTGCACAAACGTGGGGAACCCGTGGGCAACCATCACAATGACTCATCTAAATCCCACCTTATCGTTCTTTTGACCCTAGATCGGGACATGGATTTTCGTCGGCTCCACGAAAAATGCCGAGGGAGTCCTCGACTTTAGTCGCGGGTAGCTTACTCTATAATATCAATTTACTGACACAGTGCCTATCTAGGATCTTGCCGAGGGCAATGGTGTGTGTTACAATAGGAAAAGCCTGAAACAATCGACAGTGTTTTAGTGATGCAAGGAGGTGCAGAAACGTGGCCAGACGCTGTATCGTATGTGACAAAGGCACTACTACAGGCAATAAGGTCTCACATTCAAATAGAAGATCCCGACGCCGTTGGAGTGCGAACCTCCAGCGGGTCAAGCTTGACCTAGATGGCGTGGTGACCAGCCGGTACGTGTGTACTCGCTGTCTCAAGGGAGGCAAGGTTAGACGGGCCCTATAGAAATTGGGTAATCTGCCCTCCTAGGAAAGTCCTGTAACATTCATGTTCTCTTGTGCAGGACAACATACTGTTTTTGCCATGGAAACAGGCGACCTTTGGTCGCCTGTTAACTTTTCTATGGCTGTAACCTTCAATATCTTTACCTAAGGGGTTTGGTTTGGCCAAACTCGTCAGTTACCTCAACCCGCATGACCGCAGGGTTCTTTGGTAGAAGCCTAATTAGCAGCCCAGACAACACTGCACTGGAAATCAGGTATCGGTCGTATTCCTGCTGCATAAAAAAGTTGCTGGCTATCGCCCTTAATCTCTAGGTTGGAACAATTCGAGGATCTCACCATCGGGTCCCTTAAAGAAGAAAATACGGCAACCGTCCAGTGCCTCCCTGGGCTCAGTATCAGTTAGCTCCGCCTTACCTCTTAGGCTTGCTACTACACTATCTATATCATCAACGGTAAAGGCCAAATGGGCGATTACCCCTTGCCCTTCATTCCCGTTACCATGTTTGGGGCAAAGTAGCTCCAATTGGCTTTCACCAATAGTAATGAAGCCAATCTCCAGGTTCCCATCTGGTGTGGTGATTCGCTCTTTCAGTTCTAGGCCGAGGACTTCAGTGTAAAAAGCGATGGAGGCATCTAGATCCTTTACATAAATACCTACATGTTCGATCTTTTTTAGCATACTAATCCCCTTTCATCCTTAGCGTTTCGTCGTCATCTCGTTGTCACATTCTGCCTAGAAAGGCCAAATCCTTTACCTAGATATTCATCAACTTCTAAGCCCCATCTTAAAGCCCATGGGCTCGTCAGAACCCACCACTTTGAATTCCACGAAAATGGCCGAGGGAGCCCTCGGCTTTAGTCGTGGGTAGTCGACCACTAGAAAGAGCCACCCAAAAACACCGGACCGAACAATACCAACAAGAGGCTGGGAAAAATAAAGAAAATCAAAGGAAAAAGCATCTTAACCGGGGCCTGATTTGCCCTAGCCTCGGCTCGATGGGATTGACTTATGCGAATCTGCTCCGCTAGTAAGAGTAGAGTCGAGCTGATGCTTGTGCCGAGCTCGTCGGCTTGAATCAGTGTGGCACAGACTGAGCGTACATCCGGTTGGCGGCATCTTGCCGACATACGTCTTAGTGCAGCTTGGCGACTGTCACCCATGCGCATGTGATGCAACACTTGACTAAATTCATCGATCAGGGGGTTAGCTGGGCTTTTATTCACCATGACATTGATGGCAGCGTCAAAACTGAGGCCCGCACCAGTGCAAATTACTAATAGGTCCAGTATACCGGGCAATGCCCTGCTAATTGCTGCTTCCCTTTGACTAGCCACGTGGGCAAGCCAAATATATGGTAGCCTGCTAGATAGATATCCAGTCATCACGCTGAACAAGTACGTTCCATCGACTAGGTATATCCCAAAGCTGCCCATCACCCCGAGAATCAGACGCCACCCCCATAGCTCCTGAATCGTCATACTACAAGGACTGCCGGCGGTAGTTAACTTCTCTCGACTGGTGATTCCGTACTTTGATGATCCTATCCTATGCCACAAAACCCCGCCGACATCAGTTACCATACCTCGTATTACCACCATCATTAGTTGTACGTGACTTCCCTGGAAGCTACCACCCATAAATCCCCATCTCACTAGATGGAGCGATTCCATCTCTCCATACCAAAGACAAAGGCAAGCCAAGGAAACACCGATACAAGCCGCCGATACGACTACCAACTAGTTTCACCTCACGTTTCCACCCGACAAATTCGGCTAATCATCCACACACCCACAACTTCTAATGCTAAAGCTAGCCCCAACAATATTTGACCGATGGGATCCAAGAAAAGCGGCTCAATAAACTTCGGCATGAGCAGATGAATAACGCCGCCTAGAGCCAAAGGCAAGATAGCAATCACAATGCCTGTCAATCGTCCCTGGGATGTGACTGACTTCAGCTTTGTACTTAGATTAATTTTCTCCCGAATAGCCTCACGTAAAGTGCCAAGGACTAAGCCCAAATCTCCCCCCATTTGCCGTTGAATCGTAACCGCAGTCACTAATTCCGAAAAGGCTTGGTTATTGACGGCTTCGCCCGCCCTTTTCCACGCCAAATCCATGGGAACACCTAATTGCACTTCTCTAGCAATGCGCCCGGCAATATCCGCTAAGGGGGAGTCTGCCTCCCGGGCAACGAGCTCCATGACCTGATATAGATTAAATCCTGCCCGTAGACCCCCTTGCATCATGCCCAAGCCATCTAGCAGCTGAGCTTCTAACTTAGCTTGTTGTCGCCTGTGCAAATGGCCTCTTATGATTAGGGGCAATGCGTATGCCAATATGCCTCCAACTAACCCTGTCCATTGATTACCGAAAGACCACCCCATGGCCAGACCAACTGCCATTCGATACGGTCCAATTCCTCCATAGCATCTAAGCAATTCCGGCAGATTTCTATGGGGACTTGCCTGACGCGAATAGGTGAGATTAGCAGAGATTGGACCTAACCCACGGATGAAGCAGAAGACCCCAAGAAAACATAGCAATTTGATGAGTATACGCAAAGTGCCTAAAGACAATACACGGCACCCCCCCCGGTTACTAGCTTTGGAATGGCAGAACTAATTTCGCTCAAACCCCACCCCCCTGTCATGGAGTTTTGACATTAACTCATCGGGAACCTCCATCCGTTGGAACGTGCCTTCTAGTGAGCCTTTGTCGTCCATACCAGTTTGACGAAAGGCAAAAAGCGACACCATCTTTACCATGCCATCTTCCATACCTTCCACCCAAGCGATCTCGGTAATCTTGCGGCTACCATCTCGAAATCGACCTTGTTGCACGATAATATCTAGCGCCGCGGCCACCTGTTCCCTAATGGCAATGAGAGGCAACTCCACGCCCCCCATCATCACCATCGTCTCTAGTCTTGATACCAGATCTATAGGGGAATTGGCATGGGCAGTAGCCATTGAGCCATCATGCCCGGTGTTCATGGCCTGCAACATGTCCAAAGTCTCAGAGCCTCGCACCTCACCGATTACAATCCGATCAGGCCGCATGCGCAAAGCATTACGCAATAGGTCTCTGATGCCCACCTCGCCTCTCCCTTCGATATTTGCAGGACGGGATTCAAGGCGACCCACATGGGGCTGGCGGAGCTGAAGCTCGGCTGCATCTTCAATAGTAAGTACTCTCTCATCTGCAGGAATGAAACTAGACAACACATTGAGCAGAGTAGTCTTGCCGGAGCCCGTTCCTCCAGAGACGATCAGGTTAAGCCTTGCCCTAACACACTTTTCCAAGAAGTCTGCCATAGCCTGGTCTAAGGAGCCAAAACGAATCAAGTCGTCAATACCCAGGGAATCATCGTGGAACTTCCGGATAGTCAACATGGGGCCATCTAGAGCAAGTGGCGGGATAATGGCATTCACCCGAGAGCCATCTGGTAGCCGGGCATCCACCATAGGTGAACTCTCATCAATGCGTCTACCTATGGGAGCAATAATGCGTTCGATGATTTTCGTGACCGCAGCATCATTTGTAAACCGCTTGTCGGTGAGGATGAGACGTCCCTGTCGCTCCACATAGATCTGATTGGCACCGTTGACCATGATCTCACTAATATCAGGATCCCGCAGAAGTGTCTCAAGATGCCCCAAACCTAGTATCTCATCGAGCATATCTTGCCTAAATTGTTGCTGTTTCTCCGGGCCCCAACTGGTGCCAACATGCTCTTTGATCACGTCATCAATCACCTGCATGACTTGAACCCTTAGGTCCACCTTGGCGTCGCTGCGGGTCTCCTGGTAATCGAGATAAGTGGGGCCCACATACTCAATCACCCGTTGATGCACCAAATCTTGCACTTCCTGATCCAAGAGCCCATCTTCCAGCTCCATTGGCTCTTCTCTAGGAGACTCTTGTCGCATGAATCCTGGAATTAAGGGAAATAATCGTCTGCCCGGGGACGAGCCTGCTCTCTCATTCCCAATAATTGTGAGCCCATCTACTATGGGGTGTAAATGCTTCCTCAGCTCCATACCGACCAATGATATTCTCTGGACTTCGCCTTTGCGCCTTCGGACAGATGCCTCAGGAATCACATGGGCAATATCGCCGCCCACTATGGTCTCCATTTCCGCAACTGTGAGTATCTCCTTACCGGTCCACCTGTTTAACAGAATTTCTGTATGACCACTATACCCCAAGAGTCGCATTAGCTTAGCTAGGCTCTGCATGTTTTGTAGAGCCACACCGTCAGGGGTTAACAGTGCAAAGATTTTGCTACTGATGGGCAACACTGCCAATATGCGGCTGTCGAAGTTACTGGCTAAATCCACGATCACGTAATCAAATCTATACCTTAACAAATGAATAGCTTTTTCCACATGACCCTCCCGGACACGCTGCCACTTGTCCGGAGTGGTAGGTGCTGCTAGAAGCCGAATACCGCTATCATGGGCCAAGAGGTAGTTCTCCATGGTTCTAGGTACTAACGACTCCATATCTGGGACGAGATCGGCAAAATTCGGGTCAGCGTCTAGGCCCATCCCCAGGGCCAAATCACTACCTAACCGTAGAGTTAAATCCACCAAGGCTACTTTGTAGTCGGCTTCCATCAAGGCCGTAGCCAACGCCATGGAAACTGTTGTCTTACCTACGCCACCTTTACATCCAAAAAACGAGATCACCTGTCCCCACCGACGGGGGCTAGAAGCTTGTACTGGCATTGCTACCATATATCCCACCTCCTGCACACAAAACCCCGGAACCCTACCGGGATAGCAATGCATCGGTCCACAGAGGATCATCATCCTGCAACAATCTTGGACTCACAATAACGACTAGATCCGTCTTTTGTTTGGCTATGTTTTCGCTGCGAAATAATGTACCCAAGATCGGCAATTCGCCCAGAAGAGGCACATGTCTGCCCCGCCTAGTATCCTCCTCAGAAAGCAAACCCCCTATGACAAGAGCTTTACCAGGTTTGATAGCAGCCTGAGTTTTCCACCTTCGAGTGCGAACACCTGGTATAATTGCATCCTCTAGCTGAACAGCATTTTCCCAATCTAGTGAACTCACCTCAGGCTCCACTTGTAGATGGATATCGCCGTTGTCACGCAACGTAGGCTGTACCTTGAGTCCAACTCCATAGGGCTTCCATTCGATCCCCCCTTCA
>JAAZMF010000161.1 GCA_012798955.1 Bacillota bacterium
CGAGTAGCATTAGCCCGTAGCTTGGCACCACAGCCTGACTGTCTGCTAATGGATGAACCATTAAGCAACCTTGATGCCAAGTTGAGAATTGAGATGCGTACAGAGTTGAAGCGTATTCACGCTGAAACGAAAATGACAATTGTGTACGTGACCCATGACCAGCTCGAGGCCATGACCATGGCCACACAGGTGGCAGTGATGAGTGAGGGGAAGTTACAGCAGCTTGCGGAACCACTAATGCTGTACCACTATCCTGCAAACCTATTTGTAGCAGAATTTGTGGGTAACCCACCCATTAATACAATGCCAGGCAGGGTTGTCCTAGAACATGCGAATGCTGTTGCATGCGGGGATTTTCGTATACCCCTAGACAATAGCCAGGGCTTAAGGGACGGCGAGGATGTGGTGGTGGCCGTAAGAGCCGAGGATGTCTTAGTAAGTCGGCCAGCGGAGCCCGATAGTATTGAATTTACGGTATATTCGGTCTTGCCAACTGGTGGAGAGACGTTAATCAGATTGCGCCGAGGGGATATCTTCATGACGGCTAAAATCGATGGTTCGATTCGGATGGATATTGACAGTAGTGTCGGCATCAGTTTTCGAACCGAACGTTTGCTTGTCTATAGTAAGGACACTGGACAGCTGCTCCAAGCTGTTCCCGAAGAACATGGAATCTGGGCCTAGTCTAGAGGAGGCACATGGTATGCAAATCGGTCTTTCGTTGCCTACAGGATATCTCGCTGGGTTGATAGGTGACGATGTTGAGATGTGGGTGGAGATGTTTGGCCCTAGAGAATCAGGACTTGAAGCTCTAAAGGGGCTAGGAGTTACATCTATCGAGCTCAATGATGTGCGGGAGCACACGCCATTGAAAGAGATAAAGCAAGCAATTGAATTTGTTAGTCAGATGGAGCTGCAGCTTAGTGTACATCTGTGGCTACCGCTCCTAGATGATGGAGGACTCCCAGAGGCTTTTATGGAGGCCAGCCGTGCCATTGGGGAGACGGAGACTGGGGTGGCGGTACAAGCCATCATCCACGGGCATCGGGGGTCAATGTTCCCGAAGACTGAAGATACTTGGGCCCGGACAGTCCATGATCTTCGAATTATGTGTCACCTGCTTGAGCAAGGCGAATCTCCCATGGTGCCCACCCTTGAGTTGTGCCGCCAAAAAGCAGACGGACCCGTAGGGGTTACCTTCCAGGAGATATTGGCGCTCGTCCGAGAAGTTGAGTCACCTGGACTAGGCATCTGTTGGGATCTTGGCCATGGACTGTCTAATGTGTTGGTACACGGACATGAAGAATTTCCACCGGAGGGTTTTTTGGCGGGGCTAACTCATACACACATCCACGGAGTCTTGCCTAATGGTCGCACCCATGGTCCGATTGGGCGGGATGATGGGATGGTTGAGCATAATGCCCGTACCCATCGGTTGCTAGAGGTGTTAAGGGATTCTGGATACCAAGGCATTTATAACCTTGAATTATATCCTGCCCGATGGGAAGGAACGATGGCCCATAGACGTGATCTTGTGTGCCGTAGTATAGAGACATTGCAGGAAATCGGAGGGTGAACCGATGAAGGTGACGATTTTGGGGACAAGCTCCTCCTCTGGCTTACCAACCTATATGTGTGATTGCGAAGCCTGTATCAAGGCGCTCCAAGACGGTATGCGTCGACGCCAAAGCATGACATCGCTGGAAGTCAATGGAGCCTTCTATTTAGTGGACTGCGGGTTTGATCCTATTTTGGCCGGGGTCGTAGGATACCACCAGAAGATTGACGGCATTTTTCTTAGTCATCTTCATCTAGATCACATGTATGGGTTGTATAGCCCAAATTGGCGCAGGATGAGGGGTGAACAGATTCCTGTTTACCATTCCTTTGATCAGGTGTCAGATGAAGATGCTCTAGATGTAAGCTTTTTCCGGCCCTTCTCCCGTTATGTGGCCCGGCAGCAACGATTCGATTTTCGCTCCATAGGGACGTGGGAGGAGATGGAGCTGCCCGGCGTGCGGGTCACTTGCCTGCCTCTACGCCACGATAAGCATGATAGTGCTTATTATACATCGGCTGCTTGGGGATATTTGTTTGAGGATTTATCTAGCAAAGCTAGATTCGCTTATCTTTGTGACACCTTAGGACTTGACCAGGAAGTGGCGGAATTTCTAAGAGAGAAAAAAGTCGATCTGGCCATCATCGATGCAACCTTTGGTCTGGAACCGGCAAGAGATGGACACAACAGTTTCGAGACTGCTTTGGAGATATTCACTGCTATTGAGGCGAAACAAGTTGCCTTAACCCACGTTAACCACACAAGCTTGGGAGAAGCGGATTTTAGAGGACTGAGGGCTCTGAAGGATTTCTGCCCCGAGAAAGTAGTGGTGGCGGAGGACGGTATGCAGTGGGAATTTGCATAGATACAGGGGGTGACTTCCGGGAAAGACGGCCAAAGGCGTTCGTGTCGAAATCACAGGCAGCTCTCATATTGTTTAGGAGGGAATCAGTATGACCTACAAACTGAGGCTAAGCAAAGCCCATGCCTTGACTCTAATCGTCGTAGTTGCGTTGGCTTTGGGTACGGTTGGAGTTTCGTATGCTTCTGGTGAAGATTCTGAGGATTGGGACCAGATCATCGCCGCCGCGAAAAAGGAAGGCAAAGTAGTTATGTATGCTAACTCCGGTAGGGTCGCCAACGCCGGTAAGATTTTTGAGGCTAAGTACGGGATTAAAGTAGAGTCTGCCAA
>JAAZMF010000162.1 GCA_012798955.1 Bacillota bacterium
CTATACACCCTACGGCAAACATCACCGTATTGGCCATACGAAAGGCTGCCTCTTGCCCATCCTTCTCCCTCACATGGGCATATACGGGGATAAAAGTCGTTGTCAGAGCGTAACTTATCGTAGCAAACAGCAGATATGGTATCGTCTGTGCTACTAGATACGCGTCAGTCGCATAAGTAGCCCCAAAAACTGCTGCTAAAGATGCCTCTCGAATAAACCCTAGAACCTTACTTATTATAGTCAAAAAGGCGACAATGCCCGCCGCCTTGGTTAGCGATGATCGCGTCATTCATACCCTCGTCCCAATAGCACCCTTGGCCACTCCCTAGATTACATTGTGCCTTAGCCAACATGGGCCCTCGAACTGGATCTACCTAGTACCCTCTTGGTTCTACGATAATCTTGCCAGACTCTTAACCATTCCTAAGGACCTCTTGGCCTTATTGATAACATACTACATCGGGGTCCACTTTCCTCCTTGAGAACATACCGCTCCTTGCGAATATATGGGCCCAAGGGTTAAGTCAGTTATACTCCCATATCCTGCTTTGAATAGCCTATGATGCAGGCATAAGTAAAGCATGCAGGCAATGAAAGTCAGCTGCTACGATGCGCTAACCCTTCAACGCCCCCGCGGTGAGGCCTTCAATGATGAATCTGTGGAAGAATACATAAAATATTAGCAAAGGTATAGTTGCCACTGTGAGCCCGCCAAAAAGCATCTGGTAATCTATATCGTAGTGTCCATAGAAGACATAAAGACCAATGGGTAGGGTGCGCATGGCGGGATTGCGGATAAAAAGCATCGCAAATAGGAACTCATTCCATGCGTTTATCGTAGAAAGAATGGCTACTGTAGCCAGTGCAGGCTTAGATATAGGCATGGTGACAAGCAGAAACGTAGCTAGCAGCCCACAGCCATCAATGGCTGCTGCATCATCTAGCTCTGTGGGCAGCGTCGAAAGAAAAGCTTGTAAGATGAAGATCGCCATGGGTAAACCCAGCGCTATGTAGGGGAGGATTAGACCTATATATCTGTCGATTAGACCCAGCTCCCTTAGGAGGGTAAAAAGCGGGATCACATAGGTCTGGGCAGGGATAATCAGTCCTGCTAGAAATACTCCAAAGAGGAGGTTGCGGCCCTGGAACTTAAGACGTGCTAAGGCGAAGGCCGCCAGACTGCTAATGAGCAAGATGCCGAGAACCGTGCTTGTAGTTACGATGATGCTGTTTTTAAAATACCCTCCTAACTGCCCTGCCTGCCACGCTTTTACTAAGGGCTCTACTGTGACGCGCTCCGGTAAGGCCCAGGGCTTGGTAAAAATGAGCCTGTTGGGTTTCATTGCCGAATAAACCATCCATACCATGGGAAAGGCCATGATTAGACAAAGGAGCAGCATGGCCAGTATCTGAATATAGTCGACCAAACGCAACCGTTGCATACTATCACTCCTAATATTCCACACTCTGCCGGGATGTATAAAGCATATAGAGAATCGAAGATATCGCCACCACCACCGTCATAATAACTGCCAGAGCTGAGCCATACCCCATGCGGGAGAACTGAAAGGCCTGCTTCATTACCCAAGTAGACACTATTTCCCCAGAATGATATGGCCCTCCCCCCTCACCGGTCATCACCCAAAAGAGGTTAAAGGCTTGAAATGAGCCGGTCCAACAAAGCAGGAGTGCAATGATTAGAATCGGGCGAAGGAGCGGAATGATTACGTGCAGAAAGATTCTTCCTTCCGTAGCCCCATCAAGTCTGGCCGCCTCCAGCAAAGATGCGGGGATGCCCTTGATGGCAGAGTAGAAGATCAGCATGTAGAAGCCTGCATAGGTCCACCCAGAGGTTACAACAACAGCCGGTATAATCGTTTGAGCGCTGCCTAACCACGCTTTAGTAAGCTGGGGATACCCCGCAGAACGGAGCACTACATTTAGAAGGCCTATCTGCGGATGATAAACATAGCTCCACAGAAGCCCGATGATAGTCATAGATAAGACCATGGGCGTAAAAAACATTATCCTTAATGTGCCAAATAGCGGTAGTGAGCGACTGAGGATCAATGCGACCAAAAGGCCGAATAATACCTCACTGACGATGGTGCCGAGAAAATACAGCACGTTATTTTTAAAGGCCTGTTTGAATACTCCATCACTAAATAGTGCCCTTTCGTAATTGGCAAATCCCGCCCATTCCATGGGGCCAAAGCCCCGCCAGTCATAGAGGCTGTAGCGAAACGTCTCAAAGGCGGGATAAAGCACAAACACCACAAAGATTACTAAGGCCGGAGCAACAAAGAGATACGGGGCAATGCGCCTTGTCCATTTGCCCTTATGGTATGACACACTAGCTACCTCCATCCAGATAGAATTATGGTAGGGCAAGCTGACCTTGCCCTACCATATGTAGTTGCTTAACGCAAATAAGCTACTGCCTGATCTGCTTCCGCTAAAGCCGCTGTCGGGTCCACACCATCCATCACCCTGGCTACGGCATTATAGAATGCGTAGGCAACTTCCAGTTCATAGCCTGTATCCGGAGGGGCTACTGTCCGCTTCGCCTTCTCACTTATCTTGACTAAAGTTGCGTAGTTAGGCTCAACAGCGGCATCCTCCGTTCCCTTCACTGCACTTAAGTCACCGGTCTCCCCCACTCTGTATCTTTGTACTGGTAAAGAGGTCAAATACCGCAAAAAGCTAACGGCTTCGTCAAAATGGGCTGTCTCTGCGCCTACCAAGTACCCTGTGGTCAGACCTGTCATGCTGGTTTGATCGCCCTTCCCGCCGGGGATCGCGGGGGTATCGAATCCGGCATAGACAAGCTCTGGAGCATCCCGTCTAGCCGATGAGACTAACCAGCTGCCGATGGGATGCATGGCAGCTTGCTCCATAAAGAACATCATGCGGGCTTCTGTGCTGTCTATGACATTGACACCGACGTTGAAGTAACCTTTCCGTACCATGTCGGCCAGAAGCTCTAAAGCCGCAACTACTCCTGGATCGGAAAAGCTAGTTTCAGCCTCGAGCTTTAGCAGGCTATCATACGCATTCTCACCGATTACCCGGCTCACTAGATGACCAGCCCAATTACCCATGGGCCAGCCTACACCTTTGTTACCGGCAGCTAGGGGCACTATCCCGTTTTGCTTAAAGGTCTCACATATGTCTAGAAATTCATCCCAAGTGGTCGGTTCACTGAGGCCGAATTTGTCAAACATCTCCTTGTTGTACCAAATCAGGTTTGTGATGTCCAAAGAGTGAGGAACCATATAGATCCGGCCTTCAACCGTTGCATCGGACCAAGCTGAATCAACGAACGAGTCTTTCCATCCGTCCTTGGCCATTTCTTCAGTCAGATCTGCCGGGAAACCCTCCGCGGCATCCCGCTCCACCAACCAGCCACCCCACTGGAAGTAGACATCCGGGGGAGTGCCTCCTTGAAAAAGTGACAGCAAACCTACAGTCTCGTATATTTCATCTTTCATAGTGTTTTCTTTGATGTGAATGCCGGGATTTTCTGCTTCGAAGTCCTCGATGATCTTGGTGAGAGCGTCGCGAAAACTACCGCCAACCGTTGCATGGGCAAAGTCCAAAACTACCGTCTCTGCCATGGCTGTAAACGCCAATGACATGACCAGTATGCAACCGAGAATAGTCATCTGAATCGATCTTTTCACGCTGTTCCCTCCCGTTAATCGTGTGTATATTCATCCAGGGCTCGATAACTAAGTTACCTCGCATCACCTCCTTAAAAATCCGAGAACCAACTCTTTCTATAGTCTGTCATCTGAGTCTTGAACTAATCTTACGCGAAAGCTTTCCTACCACCCATACTTTTCCGGGCCCCAAGGGACTCTCTCTAGCTCTTGCTTAACCCTAATATAAGTATTATTCGGTACATCCTCATTTAGGACCACGCCGGATCCGATAACGCTATATGTACCGATCTTACAGCCCGGCATGAGCATGGCGTTGACACCGGTTCTACAGTAGTCGCCTATGAAGACGGCATTGGCAAAATGCCGGGGATACTCCCGCCTGCCCTTGATCACATGGGAGGTATGGCCATCGTCAAAGCGCAAAGTTCCGCATACAGTTGCTGCTCCAATATCTGTATTGGTGCCGATGATGCCTGACATCTCCATATAGTGATACAAGTAGACACGGTCCATCAAAACTCCACCGAATTCTGCCGCATGACTTACTACACAGTCATGGGCGATAGCGGAGTTATGCTCTATATAGCAGTAGTTGCCTATATAGCAGTTGTTACCGATGACGGCGTTGCCTACCAGTATGGCCCCATTTTCAATGGTGGTGTTATCGCCAACGATGACACTTCCCTTAATGATTACATTTCTACCGATATGACTGTTAGTGCCCAACCTCACATATCCATCAATGGAAGCAGTCTCATGTATGGAAGCACCCCGGCCCAATACGTTCTCATATAGCTGGGCACAGAGCTTTTCCGTCATAAGTGCATTGGCCATGAGAATATGCCATGGTTTATCTAGATCTACGAAGATGCCCTGGGCCTCCACGCAAGGAATGGAGCCCCCGTCATTCATATAATCAACTAAGGACATCTCTAAGTACCCTTCCATAGGCGGCATCATCCCCACTTGAATATTGGAGAAAACGCCGGAGTTATGCTGGACGTAATGGAGGAAGCTTCGGGGAAAGGCAAAGGCTGCAAATCTATGGGTTGCACGGCTCCGGGGATGTCCTACGATGCTTTCAATGAATCCATTGCTTAAAGAGCAAGCAATCCAGTCCCGGCTGGATTCCTCCCCCAGGGGCGTTACTAAGGCACTGGGTTTATCCAGGTCTTGATCTTTAATCAAACGAGCTAGATCATCTTTATCCACTAAAGAGTCACCATAAAGGACCAAGAACCTATCACCGTCTATATGCTCTCTAACTGCCTCTAAAGTAGCCGCGGTCCCCTTGGTTCTTCCCACATCGATTACAGTTACATGCTCTGTGTTACGAAAGTAGTTTTTGATCTGATCAGCAAATTCATGGCCAGCAACGATGATCTTTTGAAACCCTAACTCAATCAAAGCTTCCACACTGTGCCCAATGACAGGCTTATTGGCCACGGGAAGCATGGCCTTAGGACGCACCTCAGCATAGGGCCATATTCTTGTTCCTTGTCCAGCTGCCAGTATCACTGCAGTTTTCACCTATGATTCACCCCTAAGATCATTTACTGTGTTCACTAATTCTTCTAAGCATCTCCAGGGCTTTTTCCACAAATATCTCACCGGCCCCTTCACCTACCAAACTGCTTTGCACTTCATAGCCGCCCTGGGAGTAAGCCTCCCGTATAGGTACATAACCAATGTACCCGCCGGTATAGCCCAAGATAAAGGTTGGAAAGTGCGGGGAGCTTTCCTTGATGGAAAGGCCAATCTCTACGAAGAACTCTCCCGGCAGTGTGACAAAGGCTGCGGGGCCTAGCCTGGCCACCTGCATCTCGCTGATGACACTTTGGGTATCCTTATCTATTACAGCTTCGACCCACTCCCAGCGACGCTTCACCTGATGTAGCATGCGTTGGGCGCGAGCAACTTCACTTTCCAGCCTATGGCCCTCATGGTCTCCCGGGGAAATGTGTCTATCTAGTGCTTCTCTGGCAGCTTCGAGATACTTTTCCACCTGCCTTACGGAAGGATAATTGCTCCAAGGCACCATAACTGTGTCCAAATCAACTGCAATAGGCGCTTCATCGTGCCAAGCTATAGCCTCTAGCCCTTCACATGCCGCCGAGGCCAATTCCTCTCCCATCCATTGGGCAGTCTCAAAACTACCCCGCCTTATGGGATTGATGTTGCCGCATGCTCCATTGACAAATATTGCCGGGGCGCCTGTCTTGTTTTCCATAGACTCTACAGCAAAATAGGGATAATCACCGGTGTAGTACAAGTTATCTTCACACAGCACCACCGGGTGGCAGGGATAGTTAACTAGCGTTCCTAGTGTTTCGTGGGTCTTTGCATCTCGGGCTTGGAGGACCAAAACCTCAGGATCGGTTATCCCCCTTGGATTCGGAGCTAGTCTGATCTCACCGAAGGGATCAAGAAGCCGCCGGTTAACGGAAATATCTACCTCTGCCTTGGCAAATCCAATCTGGGCATCGTTTTCCGATGAGATGGCCTTCTCCATAGCCTGAAGCATCAGCTTCGGCAAGCCTTGCAACCATCTTCTGCCTGCCTGGGATTCCTCTTTATCAAGTGAGCTGGCAAATCTAGATAGCCTGCCATATGCCGGCCCTGAATGGGTATGGGTGACACATACGAAGATGTCTTGTGGATTGAGCCCCAGCTCTTCTTGGGCTAGACTACGGAAACACTCCAGAACCGAAGGATCAAGTGCCAATAAGTCACAGACAACCAAAACCAGGCGCTTTTCTTCTATCTTATCGAAAACGCTGAAAGCCCTTGCATAAAGTGGATTTGCTACCCCCACTGCCCCTCCCGAACGTCCGCTGTATCCGGAAAGCGGAAGGCCGGTGGGAGGTGTTATGCCGGTTTTTGCTATGCCAAACCTGATATTACTGGCCAATTTCACAGCCCCCTTAATCTGCTTGGCAATTTCCAAGCAGCTTTCTTATGGATCCTTCTAGTCGTTCTTCTGTTGTATCCCGGAAAAGGGTTCTCCCAGCCTCATACCCTCCTTGGGCGTAGGCTTCTTTTGTGCAAAGGTAGCCAACATAATCGTTGGTATATCCTGCGACTATTAGCTCACCACACCAATTGGCCTGTGCAAATCTACCAATAGCGTTGAACAGCTCTCCTGGGAAACCGAGTAGGGCAAGTTTATCATCCAAGACAATCATCTGAAGCTCTGTGGAAACCTTCTCCCCAGACTGGTAGCAGTATTGAGCCATCTTGGCACTGCCTGCTTCCGCTTGTTTTTCTGTCAAGTGTGCTGCGACTTCCCGACATGACCATAGGTCCATATCTTTTGTATCAGATGCAAAGGATGCAAGCTTCTTAAGGTGCTCTCCATAGTAATCAAGGGGCGGGAAATCTTTTAGCTCCAAGTTGATATCAACAATATGCCCGCGCAGCTTAGGAGAAGCAACTCTACCCGGCATCTTTGGACCTAAAGTCTTCTCCATCCATCGGATATTATCTGCCCTAAGATCTTCTTCTGCTGCCATGAGCTCGCCTACGATCCTTACCACTTCTCCTCCCAAGATTAGTCCAAAGCGCTCCACCTCTTGAAAGCTCGGCTCTATCCGTGTGGGGTTAATATCCGCACAGGCACCGGTAAGAAACATCACCGTAGTATCTCCGCCTAGAGCACCTGTGACCTTGCGTGCAACAGCGCCGGGATAGTCAGATGAGTAAAGGAGGTTGTCCCCAGTCAGGACAGTGGGGTGACATGCATAGTTGATCAATATGCATATGGGAGCTTTATCTTCATCGAA
>JAAZMF010000163.1 GCA_012798955.1 Bacillota bacterium
AAATAAGTATGCTACATTCGGAGGTGGTGGAAGAGACTACAGGTCATGTAGGGGAGCATTTGATTTTATATTAAGGAGGGTCTGTTAATTGAGGAGTCATTTGAGAGGTAAGTTGCTTGTATCGTTGTTGGTAGTAGCCATGCTGACTTCTTTGGCCGGAGCAGCTTTGGCCAAGGAAAAAGTCACGTTTTGGACTAGCCATAGTGGGCAACCGGACAGGGGATCTCTAGAACTTATTGCCGCTACATTTAATGAAAGTCAGGATAAGTATGAAGTTGAGGTTACTATCGTACCCGGTAGCGAGACCGATGTGGCTAAATTGATGACTGCCGTGGCAGCTGGTACCGGTCCTGACGTCTATCTAGTTGACAGATTTACCACTGCTCAGAGGGCTGTAGCAGGTGCGCTCACCGATCTGACCCCCTTTATTGAACGGGCAGGATGGAAGCCCCAAGATGAGTACTTGCCCTTTGCTATTGAAGAATCCACTTGGGCTGGCAAGATCTATTCGCTGCCCTTCGATACAGACACCCGTGCCCTGTATTATCGGAAAGCCGACTTTGTGGAAATGGGACTTGATCCCGAAGCACCACCGACAACTATTGACGAGCTAAACCAAGTTCTTACCAAGCTGACCAAGCGGATTTCCGAGCGCCGTTTTGATCGGCTCGGGTTGATCCCCTGGATGGGCCAAGGTTGGCACTATACTTGGGGTTGGGCCTTCGGTGGCGAGTTTTACGATATTGCCAACCGGAAGCTAACTGCAAACGATCCTGCCATTGTTGAATCTTTTGCCTGGCAGCAAGAAATTGCAGAACAGTATGGTATCGCCGCAATCCAGGGCTTTGCTAGCGCTTTCGGTTCTGAGGCTCAGGATCCGTTTATCGCTGGCAAAATCAGTATGATTATCGATGGCGATTGGAAGATCGCTGGCCTTAAGCGATTTGGTCCCGATGTGGAATATGGCATCGGCAACATCCCCACTAAGCCAGGTGTTGGCCCTGTAACTTGGGCTGGCGGTTGGGCTATGGCTGTACCTCGGGGTGCCAAAAACGCCGAAGGTGGCTTTGAGTTTGCACGCTTTGCCGCAGGTCCTGTAGGTCAGGAGATTTATACAAGAGATACGTCCCACCTACCTACTCTTAAGGCACTCGTTGATAGAGTTGACCTATTTGCCGATGACGGGCATGATTTCTTCTTAGCGAATCTACCCTTTGCTAAGTCTCGCCCGGCATTGCCCGTAGGCGCTTTACTCTGGGATGAGCTTACCGCCGCTAGAGACTATGTAATCAATGGCGACAAGACCCCACAGAAGGCTCTAGACGATGTTGTCGAGAGAGTACAGCCTGAAATAGATAAGAGCTTCTAGCTGAGCCATATATGTGGTGGAAGAGCCGATTTGACTCTTCCACCGCGTTTTGATAGGCAAAGTAGGATTTCTATTTTTCAGGCAACATCCTTATGGTGAGGGGGTAACTAGAATTGGGAACGACTAGACAGGAAAGGCGCACAACGCTCTTAGGTTTGGCTTTCGCGGCGCCGTGGATAATTGGCTTTTTGCTTTTTGTCGCCTACCCGATCATGGCCTCTTTGTATTACAGTTTTACCGAGTTCACTGGCCTAGATGTCACCGCCTTTGTGGGTTTTGACAACTATGTACACATGCTGACCAAAGACGAGCTCTTCCAGAAGTCTTTGTACAACACCCTATACTATTTGTCACTGGCCGTGCCCTTGGGTCTAGTTGTGGCCCTTGGCTTAGCGATGCTGCTTAATCTAAAGATCAAGGAAGTGTCCATATATAGGACTTGTGTTTACATTCCTAATATCATACCGGCTTTTGCCTCCTCCTTCATCTGGTTGTGGCTTTTGAATCCGGAGTATGGGCTAGTCAATCTGGTGTTGGAGCAATTTGGCATCTGGGGGCCCGGCTGGGTTAGTGATCCCCGCTGGTCAAAACTCTCCATTGTGCTCATGGCCCAGTGGGGGGCCGGTGGTTCAGCGATGATTTTCCTCGCTTCGCTGCAGGATGTACCTAGGAGCCTCTATGAGGTTGCCGAATTGGACGGAGCTAGTTCCTGGAGGAAGTTCCGTTATATCACCTTGCCCATGATTAGCCCAGTGATTCTCTTCCATGTGATTATGGCCCTATTCGGGGCATTCCAAGTCTTCACACCGGCATACATTATGACTAGTGGTGGACCGGCTAACTCCACCCTCTTCTATGTGCTTTACCTTTACCGTAATGCTTTTAATTACGGTAAAATGGGGTACGCGTCGGCCATGGCATGGCTACTTTTTATCTTAGCTCTGGTTACTACACTGATTGTGATGAAAACTTCGGCAAGGTTTGTCTATTATCAAGGAGAGGAGAGGTAGAACATGGCAGGGTATCGATCTAAGCATAGGATGGAGCTACGGGCTCAGATAGTAGGTCGTATCGTGCTCATCGCTATGAGCATCGTCTTTTTGGTTCCCATCGGATGGATGATCAGTACGTCCTTTAAAGAAGCCCACCAAGTTATGGCTTATCCACCTATCTGGTTTCCGTGGCCTCCGGCCTGGGAAAACTACAAAATCGCGGTCAATGCCATTCCTTTCCTGTTGTACTTACGGAACACTCTGATCATATGTGGGTCTACGATTATTGGCACACTGATCTCTAGTACCCTAGTGGGATACAGTCTAGCCAAGATCCCTTGGAAAGGCCGCAATGCCCTGCTGATCTTGATCCTAAGCACCATGATGCTACCTTTTCCGGTGACTATGATCCCTCTCTTTGTCACATTTGGCAGGTTAGGATGGATTAACACCTTCAAACCGTTGATTATCCCGGCCTTCCTGGGAAGCCCATTTTATATCTTTTTGTTACGCCAGTTTTTCATGACTATTCCGGGGGAGCTATCTGACGCGGCCAGGATAGATGGCGCTTCTGAACTGGGTATTTTTAGTCGGATCATCTTGCCCCTATCCAAGCCAGTACTGGCTGTTATCGCCCTATTCCAATTCCTTGGAGCTTGGAATGACTTCTTAGGACCATTGATTTACCTGCACTCAGACAAAAAATACACCTTAGCCATCGGTCTGCAGATGTATAGGACTACTAACTATGTTCAGTGGGAACTGCTCATGGCGGCATCGACCTTGGTAGTGCTTCCCATTTTGGTACTGTTCTTCTTTGCCCAAAAAACCTTTATCGAGGGCATCGCTATTACCGGAATCAAGGGCTAGCCGTGTTCATCGGTTAATATGTCACAGGGGTTCCGTGGGAGCGGGACCCTTTTTGTTTCCAGATAAGATAATCGAAAGGCTTTCTGCCGTCATAGGAGAATCTTTATCTATTGGAACACCAAGGTGTTTGACGTTTACTTTGGGGCCAAGACTGCATCTAAGCTGGTGAGATCGACAGGAGGATATGATTGAATCGTAATGTTTGGATGTGTTCATTGACGGCAGGCCTATTCGCCTTGACTATTAATATTGGCATGTTTGTGATACCTACTTTTAGCACTGAAGTCCTGGGGGTGGCCGATGCCCAGGTGGGGATTTTGGTTGCCGCACCGGGAGTTTTAGCAATGCTACTTATGATCCCCTCTGCGCCTTTGTCAAACCGTTTCGGACGTCGTAGGGTGATGATCGCCAGTGCCATAGCTAATACAGTGGCGGCCCTCTTATATCTGATAGCTACATCCTTTGGACAGGTACTTGTGGCCCAGATTGTGTTTGGCATTGCGAACGCTTTCTTTTGGCCATCAAATCTTACCTACCTCTGTGAAGTGGCAGGACCCGAGTGGCTCCAGCAGGCCCAGGCCACTAACACCGCTTCCCAGGGGGTGGGGCTAGTCTTAGGTCCTATTCTGGCCGGTGGCTTAATTGGCTGGTCGGGCTATCGTGGGGCCTTAGGGCTGTGGCTAGCAATTGCGATAGTCAACTTGATCTTGTCAATTCTGCTAAGGCCCTTGCCTACGCAGACTCCAGCGGAATCATTGGGCATGTCCATTAGGCAGTCAATGGGGGGGATTCCTGCTATGATGAAAAACTCCAAATTGGTTGTAGCCATGACAAGTCAGTTTCTATCGGCCGCTTTTGTCACATCCATCGGTGGTGCATTTCTAGTTTTGTTCGCTCAAGATGTGGGGTTTACCGCCACTTCCGCTAGCCTCTTGCTTTCCTTACGGGAGCTATCTGGCACCCTGTCACGGGCCATGTACCCTCGTATTAGACGGTATGTGGATAATCTGATCATCTTAAGCACGGTGCCAATAGTGGCAGGCGTTGCATTGCTTCTTGGATTTGTGTATCCTGTTTTGCCCGTATCGGTGCTTGTAGTGGCGGTGGCAGGATTCGCCCTAGGTATTGTGGCACCGGCGGGCAATACGGAAGCTAGCGAGAATGCTACTCCTGCCAGTCTAGCCGAGACCATTGCAGTGGTAGTGGCAATGTTCCAGGTGGGTAGTGTAGTTTTTCCCTCTGTAACAGGATTACTCATCAGTAGTGCCGGGCGGGCACGGGGTCTGGTGGAGGCCACGGGCCTGGTCTTGGTTTTGGCTATTTGGCCCTTGACTGTGGCATTGCGGGAGAGTAGACAATCCCGTGCATCTCAGTGTATGTAGATCGGGAAAAATGTTTGGATGTATGTACTGATTGACCCTAGATCTACAGTCGAATCAATTAGTTGGGGAAGTGTTTGCACAAGCAGTATGTGACGAAGCTTTGGAGAGAGGCAGGTATCATAATGAATCCAGCAGCATTGACCTGGATAGCTAATCTAAGCCTTGTATTGATTGGTGTAGTTGGTAATCTGATGGGGCCCATTATGCCAGAAGTTATTAGGGAATACGGGCTGACGTTGACCGCGGCGGGTATGGTATTTACCTCCCAGGGGTTTGGGCGCATTGTATCCGTTTTTCTAACTAGTAGCTGGTCTGATCGGGTGGGACGTAAACCCGTCTTGCGATTAGGTGGGGTGCTAATGGCGGCGGGGGCCATTGGTTTTGGTCTAAGCCCAACGTGGATGGGTCAGATTTTGAGTGCCACGGTTATGGGGGCGGGCTCGGGTATGCTCGATGGGGCCTCCAATTCCCTAGTTTCTGATCTCCATACTGAAAAAAGGGGCCTTGCCTTAAACCGGCTCCATGTTTTCTTTGGTATAGGCTCCCTTATTGGCCCTTTGGTGGCCGCCTTTTTCTTAGGCGTAGTGCAATCTTGGAGAATACTGTATGGGTTTGTCGCTCTACTGGCCGGAGCCCACGCAATCTTTGCTTCAAGCCAAGTCTATCCTGAAGTTTCCGGCCAAAAGGGTCAAAGTGAGGAACAGCTAAAGGCTGTGAGAAGCTCTGTGTTAACTTCCCCCGAATTTTGGATGTTAAGTGGGATCATGTTCACCTATAGTGGCATGGGTGGCATCATAGTGGGGTGGATGAATACCTACCTGTCCAATGAACTAACTGCCAGTGTGTTAGCGGCATCATCAGTGTTGGCCTTGTACAATGTGGGGCTAACCGCAGGGCGGATGGTCTGGGGAGGGGTTTCAGAGCGGGCAGGTTATACAAAGACGCTCATCATGTGCTCCGCTGGCGGGCTTGTCTTTGTTACATCGGCGGTCTTGGCCCGGCAGTTTTGGTGGATTGCCAGTTCCTTTTGGTTGACAGGCTTCTTTGTGGCGGGGTTATTCCCCACAGCTGTTGCCTACGGCACAGGGCTTTTTGCACAGCTCACCGGGACGGTTACAGGATACATGATTACCATCGCTTCCCTGGGTGGTATGTTGTTGCCGTTGCTAGTAGGTGCGCTATCTGATGCTGTTGGCCTTGGTGTGGGTATGCTGGCGGCACCGTTTTTTGGTGTGATCCAGTTGACATTGGCGGCAACCCTCCGGAGACGCCAGGCATCTAGTGATCCATCGGCTCAAGTAGGAGCTTGAGTCTAGGTGTTCGGCCTAGAGTTTTGAGATAGAAGGTTACACGTACTCCTGCCCTGGGAAGGGTAACCATAAAAAAGATAGGCGAAAAGTTTGGGCAAAGCGAACGGAGAGATCCCCGAAGGTGTTCCATCGGTATCTCTCCGTCTTTTTATACAGGCAAAACCCCAAATAGCAGAAGCTAACTCTAGAACCGGCGGTGGCGAATCAGGCCGGAAAAGGTCATGATCTCCACGCCTTTTTTCTCAAACTCATCCAAGATGATATTCATACCAATGGAGTCGCTGGCCATATGGCCGGCAATCACTATATTTAGGTGGTGCTTTTTGGCCTCTTCTAGCTTTTCATCGGATATATGCATCTCTACCACCGTGCCTACACCGGCCTTAACCAATTCCTCGATATCAGCCTTGGGGCCCCCTGTACCACCGGTCATGGAAACAGCGATCTTGCCACAACGGGATTCCTTCTTCCCAGCTAGGATGTTGGGGCCAATCCCTAGCTTAGCCGCTTCTTTGTACTCAGGGATCTCCTTAAGTACTTTGATTAGTCCCTCCAAAGTGCTAGGCTTGGCAGCATCTACATGGCGCTGGACCAAGCGCTGAACATTGTTGTCTGCCGGGGTGTGCATGCACATAAGAGGCATATCTAGTAAGCGGGCAGCATCTACTACTCGATAGTGGTTAGATGGCATTGTTCGCCTTCGAACCTCATCAACCCTATCTTGCAGGATGCCTTCTGCAACGTTGATGGGCACACCGAGCTCGTGGAGCATATCGGCTTGCATATACATGACTTCAGAAAATCGAACTGATCCTAGACCCGAGGGGTGATGGGAGATTACCAGATCAATGGGATTACCATTCCGGCGCAAGTGATCGGCTAGCATAAGATCGGCCACATCAACATCAACACCAGTGATTAGCTTTTTGACCTTAAGCTTGGGATCACCATAAGAGATGCGGGTGTCGGCGTATGGGTTAGTTAGCTTAGCTAGATCGAACTCTTCCTTGCCCTCATCCTCTAGCTTCTCATATTCTGCCTTGGTTTTCTGCAATATCTGCTCGACTGTCCTCTTGCCCCTTGGATCAGCCTCCATGCCCAAGGCAATGGCTAATTCGTATAGCTCTTTCAAATGCATGCTCAGAACTCCTCTCCTCCATGGCTTGTATGTCGATTGGATACACAAAGACTTCCCCTCTGGCCTGTTAGTTCCTTCTTAGCCTATGATCGCAGCTGCCGGTATATACGCTTAGGGTGGCGGTGGCACCAAACGGGGACACCAAACGGGGGGGCACACGGGCTTGTTCCTCTATCTAGTAGCAGTCTAGTAGCAGTGCAGATTTGGTGATATGATATATGGGAATTATGGGTGTTCGAGAAGTCCATTTGGTGTTGGCCGGCATCGTGATAGAGATGTTCTATGTCACACAAAACATGGGGAAAATGAGTGGTCAGGGGGGGAAGATGGGATTGACACCAAAGGAGCGAGCCGAGGCGGCACTAAGCCTAAAAATACCGGATCGGGTACCCACCTTTGAACTGGAGTTCCAGCTCACTAAGGAGTTAATTGGCCGGGATTATTTAACCCAATCAGATTTGGATGGGGCACCTCCTGCAAGGAGGGAGCGGCTTCTAAAGGAGAATGCCGAGCTGTTTATTGAGGTGGCAGAGGCGCTAGATTATTCGATTAT
>JAAZMF010000164.1 GCA_012798955.1 Bacillota bacterium
CGGAACTGTGGTGTAGATGGTTTAACACACCGGCCTGTCAAGCCGGAGATCGCGGGTTCAAGTCCCGTCGGTTCCGCCATTACTGGGGCGTAGCCAAGTCGGTAAGGCACAGGACTTTGACTCCTGCATTCCCTGGTTCGAGTCCAGGCGCCCCAGCCATTGCCGAGATAGCTCAGTCGGTAGAGCAGGGGACTGAAAATCCCCGTGTCGCTGGTTCGATTCCGGCTCTCGGCACCATTTCGAGCCATTAGCTCAGTCGGTAGAGCACCGGACTTTTAATCCGGGCGCCCTGGGTTCGAATCCCAGATGGCTCACCATAGAAACCCCGCCGTGGCGGGGTTTTGTGCTATGCAAGTGGATGCACAAGGGCGAGGGTGGGGATCTCGGTTGTATCGTTGCCAAAAACAAAAAAAGTCTCCCTGCAGACAGGACATATCAGCCTTGAAGCAGTTGAGTCAGTGATTAGGAGTGCTTCTCTGAAGGCTGTACGAATCTCCGGGCTAGTGACGATGGCCGTTAGCTCAAGGCGTTAGCATTGCCACCTGCGCAGCCGAAAAGCCAATATCAGTGAGTGTCTCCCAGGAATGCCATGACTTTCTTCATATCCTCCCAAACTAGTATCTTCCTGCGGGGGTCTCTCAGGAGGGCCGCAGGATGGAAGGTGGGCATTACCATGATCCCACTTCGTTTCAGCCATGTGCCTCGAATGCGGGTAATCGATGCTTTAGGATCAACTAAGGCCTTTAGTGCCGTGGCACCGAGCACTACAAGCACGTCCGGGTTGATCAACTCGATCTGTCTGGCCAAGTAAGGCATACAGGCCTTTACCTCGTCGGGCTTAGGATCACGGTTTCGGGGTGGGCGACACTTGACAACATTGCCGATAAAAACATCCTCCCGGGCTAGGTCCATGGAGATAATCAACTTGTCTAGTAGTCTACCCGCGGCTCCTACGAAGGGTCGTCCTTGTGCGTCTTCATCCGCGCCTGGACCCTCCCCAATAAACATTATGCGTGCCGCGGGATTACCTTCCCCGGGAACGGCGTTTGTCCGGGTATCACATAGTCTGCAGAGCCTGCATTCTACAACTGCTTGGGCCACAGCATCCAGGTTGGTGAGATCTCTTCTCTGAGTCTCGGTCTCCCACAAGCCCCCTTGTTGCTCTAGGTGCATCGGCTTCTCGGGACCACTGCCGCCGGTATGTGACCAAGGCGGCAGTGCATTGCTTATCGGCGGCACATCTGAACTAGCTTCACGGTGCAGAGGTGTATCTTGCTTTGGTTTGGGGGTATCCCCATTGCGTAATTCGAATAGACCAAGTTGTTCTATTTCCGCCACAGATTATCTCTCCTTGAGTTCCAATTACCCTCTTAGCTCCAGGTTTCGTCCCGGGCTAATTCGAATTGGGCCGATGTCGCCGAGCGAAGACCTGCATCCAGTATAGCCATGGCATCTAGGTTAACTGGAAGGTCGAGAGTCGGATGCAAAGGTTCATCGGTCTTGAGGTGATGAATAAACTCTTTGGCGATGTTATCCCGTCCCTCTGGGAGTGAGATGTCCTCGTAGACTTCAGGCTCCCCATGTCTCCCCTTGTAGATGGAAATAGTCCCCTTGCTACCATCACATACTAGAGTACCTTTAGAGCCATATACGATAGGGCCACTGGCGACACCAAAGTGTGGGGTAGTCCATGAGCCCTCAAGTACAGCTACGGCCTTGGGAAAACGTACCATGACAAGGCCATTGTCCTCGGCGTCTCCGTAAGTGCTTAAGAAGTTGGCCGTCAGTCCGTAGGCACCTACTGCAGACTGCCCAATAAACCATCTGGATAAGCAGGCACCGTAGGAGCAGTAATCAAAGAAGGCACCCCCGCCCACAGACCGCTGGTGCCACCACTCCGCGGCCTTCTCTGTATCTGTGAGATTTTGGCCCCATTCCATTGGACCAAGGGAGAAGGAGTTAGCATACTTGAACTTCCAAACTTCACCGATGGCACCGTCTGCTACCATTTCCTGGGCCCGCCGATTCACCGGTTGCCAAGTGCTAGGCCAGTTTATAGCTAGACTGACATTGTTGTGCCGTGCCGCGTTTGCCATTAGTAACGCATCGCGATAGGTAGTTGCCATGGGCTTCTCTACGACTATGTGGGCACCTGTTCGGGCAATCTCTACGACTATCTCACTGTGCCTGCTATTCTCGGAGCACACAATTACTATATCGAATTGCTCTTTGGCAAGCATCTCCCGGTAATCTTCATAGGTCTTTGGAATCCCTGTAAACTCCACGGCCCTTTGCAGGTTGGTGCCCCTTGTTCCAAAATCCTGAGACAGGGAAGGGACGGCGGGCTTTGTGTCTGCACAAGCTACCCATTCTACATTGGGAAGCTCGGCAAAGCAATCAATCAGCGTGTTCACATGCATATGGGCGAACCCAATGACTCCCAATCGGTACTTCTTAGTCATGTTTTGGCCTCCTTGTCGAGTAGAAGCAACTGGTAATCGTTTGTGCTCCTGCTATCTAATAAATACCATTCTGCGTTGACAGAGTTACTCCTTGGTTGCTAGGTTTGGACTGGCAGGGATGGAGGCTATTTGGGGGAATGTGATCATGGGACACTAGCTATGAGGGGCGGTTTGCTATGTCGGAAAGTGTGAAGCAGGATATGTTCACTGTATCGCAATCCGGGGCGATGAAACATCCAATATTGGAAACTGCCATTCCCGAGGTCACGTTGCGCGAGCTTACGGAGCGAGATGCCCACGTCTATTTTGAACTTGTGCAACGCAATAGAGAGCATTTAACCCAATTTGGAGACTACAAGGAGTTGGTGTCGTTAACACTTTGGGACATTGAGGTAGATTTTGCGAACCGTCCAGATGATAAGGTGCGCATGGGCATCTGGCGGAAAGCAGAGCTGATGGGAAGGATAGATTTGAGCTCTGTGGCACTGGGGGCATTTGTGCTTGGTTACTGGATCGGTTCCGAGTATTTGGGCAAAGGCTATGTCACGGCAAGTTGTAGCGCACTTCTGGATTATGGCCAGAAGGCATTGGGAGCCACGGAATATTGGGCGGGTGTGACCCATGGAAATACAAAGAGTGCGGCTGTCCTTGAGCGCGTAGGCTTTAGTGCCGTAGAGCGCCTGGAGTACCACACTCGTTTTTATATGCCAGCCTATCAAAGTGACGACTAGGCTCATGCAAAGGGGCATTCCCTGGAATACCCAAGGATACTCAAGGATAGTATCTCTACTGGATATGCTGTAATACCCAATCAAGTACCGGGTCCTGGCCGTTGACGAAGGCCACGAAGCTAGGCTCTATAGTCACGTCAGGGAGCATTGAAGGTAGATCTTCCTGTGAATTGATAAAATACTTGGTTGAATATCCAATGGTAATCCCGGTGTTGGGGAGGTGGAGTTGTTTTACTTCCCCATAGTGATTGGGCTTTCCTCCGGTGGGCTCCCCAACGAAGGTGGCTTTGGTTGAGCGCTTTAGCTCCAAGGCGTTGAGCAACGCCGATGAGAAAGTGCTCCTCCCGATGATGACAAATAGCTTCCCAGGATCATTGAGGGAGCTTTTCTTGAGTCTCTTGATGAAAGGAGACATGACTTGCGAGTTGCCGCCTCCGTTATTTCGAAGATCAATAACTAGTCCCTTGGCCCTGTTAGTCTCTATGCAATCGAAGAGCTCTTGGTTAAATGCCTTAAAGGATTGCTCCGGCATATTGGCGCAGACGTTATATTGAAAATACACAATCTCGTGTTCAGGGATATAGGTGTACCAATAGTAGAGGCCTGGATTCTGCATATATAAAGGTACATCCTTTGCCCGGGCAAAACTGTGCATGTATGCAACATCTGGGATCATCTTGGGATATATGGTTGCCTCTACGGTATCGCCCTCATCATCTAGAAAGCCCATGGTTACAGCGGGGTCATTGGCGATACCTAACCCCCTCAGGACCTCCGGGATCACCATGTAGTTTGTCACAAGGGACTTGAAGTTAGCTTCGTTGTCATGGGCGATGGCAGCTCGTAAAATGTTGGTGACCTCATCAAGGGGAATACCATTGAGGCTCTCAAGCCTAAGGTTGACCACTTCCTTGTAGTCCATAGATGCATCGAAGGCATAGATACCTTCTTTGAACCAGTATAATCGAATGGGATAGATGGTGCTAAATCTGGGGTAAACCACTGTGTGACCGTCGCCTACAGCGGCAATGAGTCGGCTGAGATCCATTGTAAGCTCTTCATCAGTCCGATGATCCACTTGAGCCTTGATGCTCTCAATCCCTTCATAGAAGGTAGCGGGATCTAGTTGGAAAAACAGATTCTTGTGGCGTTTAGGTAACTCCTTTGCCACTAGATCCAGATCTCTCAACCAGTTATCATGTCTACTATGGGCTTGTACCCACGGAGTCCAGAGACTGCATATGCCGGTAAATAAGCAGGATGCAGCCAGCATTATCAGCATTATCATTTTTCCAGTCCGTTTCTGGGTCATGGTCTTCAACACCTCAGTTACTTCCGATTGTCTTAAGATGACTTGTCCACTCTACTTTAACATTAAAGCATGGTGGTTACAAAGCCAATGGCCTTAGGTTTTCTCTACTTAGATATTGACCGCGCAGCAAATGGCTCCTTCATCATACTCCTCTATAATAGCTATTGAGCCGGGATCAATCTTAAACTGCCATTGACGTTCTATAGGTATCTCCAGCCATTGGCAAAGGAGTGTCCGAATGACTCCCCCGTGGGTCACAATGGCAATGGAAATGGGAAGTGGTGTATCCTGGGGGATACTGCCGACCTGGGATTGGATATTTTGCATAGCCCGAAGTAAGCGCTTTTGAAAAGCAAGTAAAGTCTCTCCGCCAGGAGGGCTAGACTCTAGGGGGTTTTCCAGCCAGCGAGCAAGCGCCTCAGGGTGTTCATGTAACACATCCCCGTAGGTTTTACCGTCAAACTCTCCAAAATCTAGCTCTCGCAAGTCTTGGAGGATTTTTGGTGATAGATTGTGGCAGCTACCTAGTTCCTGTGCCAACCAGGTACAGCGGGCTAGGTCACTAGTATAGATAGCCCATAGGGGGACTTGGCTCAAGCGCTCCACTTGCTTTTGGTGTTGTCGAAATCCGCTTTCTGTAAGTGGTGAGTTACTCCAGCCCCCATAGCGGCTGTCCCTGGCGTATTCTGTCTCACCATGGCGGAGCAAATAATAACGGATGGGAGTTTTTGTCCCGGGCACTTTTACTCGTCCCTCTCTTGTCAAAGATTCGGTGTTGCGCATGGTCTATCGATCACATTTGCAGGAAGCGGGATGGCCATGGTAGCGGAGCTCCTTAGCTACCAGCGTATACCTCCACCGATGAAGCGATATGTACCAAGATAGCGCAGATTAGGGAAGGCTTGATTAAGCTCTTGGGCTACCGCTGTGGCATACTCGGCCTCCACAGGTGGGAAAATGAGCCCTGCCACTGTACCACTATGGGCGACTGTTACTCCCAAGGCACCTTGTCTGCTAGCGCATCTAGTAAGCTCCCTTAGGCCTTCTTTATGCAGGATGGATTGGTGTGCAAAGGCACTCAGTGTGGCTCCTGCTGCTAAGATCTTCGCCTCTTGTTGCACCAAACCCTTGCGAATCAGCTCCAGGGCTTCGATAGCAAGAGAGCTTTGGTGTTTCGATCTAGGTAGTAGGCTATACCCCGCTCTATACCAATTGTCTGATGCTATCTGACCTCCCCAATCAAATGCCATTATCATAAGGGGTGGAGGAGTCCCTAGGGGTACGTGCAAATTTCCTTTTATGTGATCGAAAACTGTAAGCTGGGGAAAAAGAGTGCTATCAGTTGGCTCCACCTGCACGGCTAGCTTCGTTATCTCCAATGGGTCAGGTGTCTGCCCAAGAGCTAAAGCAGTTGCAGCTAAAGCAGCTCCGATGTCCGCTGTACTACTGGCCATACCTTTACCTAGAGGGATATTTGACTCAATTTCCAGGATAGGCTCCCACTCATTTTGGGGCCACCAAGCCTTCAAGGCAATATTGATGGCACGGTAAGCCTTAGGGTAACCCCTAGGATGGGCTTTGGACCTTTTGCTATGGCCGCTAGGGTAAGGGTCCATGCCCTTTAGCTCCCTCTTGGGGTATAGGTGTACTGTCGCTTTGTTGTACAAGGCGATGGGGCAACTAACTAGGAAGTCCTGGTTAGCGTCTGGGCCCATTGCTCCTTCAACTAGCTCACCACAGGCCGCTGGTGCCAAGGCTGTTCCCGTGAGGGGTATGCCAGTTACAGGGGATTTCATATGTAGATTCCACCAATCAACAGGCCAACAAGTTCACCCGCTATAATCATGGCCCCCAGCACATCTCCTGTGATGCCGCCGATGCGTTTTTTCGCGAATCGCCCCAAGCCCATCGTTAGTATGGTGTTGGCTATCAATAGCGGTAGAGTGGCCCATCCTACTGTGAATACGCTAGTGACCAACCCCATAATTGTTGCGATAATCATCTCCTTAGACGATATATCCTTGAGAAAGGGCTGAGCTGTTCCACCTGTTTTTCTAGCATAGGGAAACACAAAGGTTCCCAGCACGGCATTCCAGCGGCTCCAGGCTAAGCAGGCGATGAGCCAAGCTCCGGTTCGTAATGCTGAGAGTGTAAGCAGGTGGGATAATAGGCTATATTGGGCCAGCGCGGCTAAGGCAGCCCAGACAACCCCACTTGCTCCCACTCTACTATCCTTCATTATGTCTAGTGCCCGCTGACCCTGATGTCCTGATAGTAAGCCATCGGCTGTATCCATCCAACCATCCCAATGCAGGTTACCTGTAATAAGCACCAAGGTAGCCATGAGCAAAATAGCCGATATTGTTGGGGGTACAGGCAAAAGAGCTGCCAGTTTATTGGTTATGGACAGTAGAAGTCCAAGCAAGGCCCCTACCAAGGGATAATGGGCCATTGATCTAGCCAAATCTCGGCTGGTACACTGGCTTTGCTTATGGCTATATACTGGTATACGTGTTAGGAATTGCAGAGCTAGTATAAATCCCATATTAGAACTCAATCCCCCTACGCACCCGTATACCTTGATCGTAAGGGTGCTTGACTGCCACCATCTCTGTTACCAAATCGGCAGTTTCCAGAATAGCCGCGGGCATATTCCTGCCGGTGAGAATCATCTCTATGTGCCTTGGCCGTTGTTTTATTGCTTGCAGGACGTGATCAAGTTCAATAAGTTCCAGGTGAACGGCATGGCTGATTTCATCAAGGATGATTATGTCATATTGGCCACTATGCATCGCTTCTAGCAGTTCAGTCCAACCGTGGCGGGCCATAGCTAGCTCCTCATCATCTGGCCTCCGTCCGATGATAAATCTGCCTAGGCCAAACTGGCGAATGATTAGGTGAGGAGATAGCATAGCCACCGCAAATAGCTCTCCCGTCTCCTGCCCTTTGATAAATTGTGCCATGTAAACGTCTAGTCCGCGGCCAATAGCCCGCAAGGATTGGCCTAACGCGGCAGTGGTCTTACCTTTGCCATCACCGGTATACACCTGCACGAGACCTACATCAAGATGCTCTTTTGTCATGGTATTCCTCTTTCCTCAACAAGACAATTTAGAAATTCCCCATGCTTACAGCTAGTGCTATCAAAGCTACGATTGAGCCACTGGTAAGCATCAGTCGCACTGCCTGATGAATATGACAAGGTATAGGCTCTTGCTGGGGCTCTCCCAAATAGGGGCGAAAAGACGCCTGCCCTTGGTAGCTGCTTTCTCCGCCTAATCGTATCTGTAACGCCCCGGCTACAGCCGCTTCGGGAAAACCCGAATTAGGGCTGGGGTGTTTCAAGCGATCCCTTCTCAACATGTGCCAGCCATTCTTGGAGTCAAGGCCCAAGAGAGCGGCACTGAGTACCAACAGCAGGGCAGTTAGGCGGGCCGGAATATAGTTTGCCATATCATCTAGTCTAGCTGCTGCCCATCCAAAATATTGGTACCGCTGGTTTTTGTACCCAATCATTGAATCCATTGTGTTTACAGCCCGGTAAGCGAGGGCCAAAGGTGCACCACCGATCATGGCAAAAAAGAGGGGGGCGGTTACAGCATCTACAGTATTCTCTGCCACTGATTCCACTGTTGCCCGGATCACGCTAGCTTCATCTAGGTTGGCCACGTCTCGACCCACGATTCCACCTACTGCACGGCGAGCTCCGTCTAGCTCTCCGGTTTTGAGCAACTGGTAGATAGCCATCGCTTCTTGCCTAAGCCCATTGGCGGCAATGGTAGTGGAGATTAGCCAGATTGAGGCTACAATGCCAAGGTTTGTGTGGATGCTATTAGTTATGGTCACTAGAATTCTCCCTAAACCGTAGGAAAGGGTGATTGTGATTAGCACAAGCGATATCCCAGCCATCTTCTGCACCTTAGCAGTCTGCTGCTCCCGCCTAAGCATGTTCTCAGTCCCAGCAATCAGCTGTCCCATGATAATCACGGGATGGGTGATGCAATCGGGATCTCCCACAACGAGATCCACGATAA
>JAAZMF010000165.1 GCA_012798955.1 Bacillota bacterium
CAGAGCGGTTAGCAAGACTAGGCCACCAAATCCAAAGTATCACGTATACCAAGAGCATTAAGATGGCGGGGCGAAACGCCCGAACACTTAAAGTCGTATTCGCCTGTTGGGCCGCCTTCAGCCCTTTACTTGCCTGACTGGTTTTCACTACAAGATCACCCCTATTGCCACCGCGATTAGTAGAGCAAAGATGAAGCTAAGGCTGTTACGAAC
Organism: Bacillota bacterium; assembly: GCA_012798955.1. GTDB lineage: Bacteria > Bacillota > Limnochordia > DTU087 > DTU087 > JAAZMF01. The sequence goes on from JAAZMF010000165.1 coordinate 214, forward strand.
TAGCGTATACCTCTTACCTAACTGCTCTATTTCCAGAGGCGCCGTAACAAGCCCTACCATGTTCAACGTCGTGATGAACGCGGCAACAGCCATAGATGTTGCACCGGCGTTGTAAATAGAGCCTGCCAATGGTAAAGCGACTATGCTGGGGATTAACGTAATAGACCCTACCACTGCCCCCACAACCATAGCCAAGTAGCCAGACTCCGGCCCCATATATCGGGAAATAGTCTCAGGAGAGATAGCCCCGGTGATAATACCCATCAATCCCGTTACCGCAAGTAAAGTCGGGAGCATCCTCATAAAGGCCCGAAACCCAATCACTAAGGCCTTTCTGGACTTTGCCGGATCTTTTACCCAGCCAAGCACAAGGCCTACTAAGGCAATCCCGTAGATGATCGCGGTGGTCATCTATTATTTACCCCCTTCAAACAATCATGTTCCTGGCAATCCGTTCCCTCACAATTTCCCTCTTCCAGTAAGGCGTAGCGTGCCAAAAGCCTTTCAATCCGCTCTTTGTTACCCCGGATAATCTGTATCCAAGTGGCTAGGGTTTCCTTGCCCTTTTCTGTAATTGTGTACACCCGTCGCCTAGGACCCTGGCCACCTTCTTCCCAATCAGAAGTGGCCAATTCCCCTTCCTCTAACCGCCGCAATGTCCGATATAGTGTTCCCACATTCAAAGATTCAGTGGAGAACCCAAACTCCACCAAACGATCTAGCAGACTATACCCGTGATCCGATGCTTCATCGACCAATAGCAGCAAACATGTCTCTAGAAAGTGCTCCATATGGGCACATGTACTAGGCGGCCCTAAGGCTTGCCCTTTATTGGCCATATGCTTCATCTCCTTCCATGCAAAATTGTGTCGTCGGGACCTAAACCAAGCAAAGAATCGCCGACCTAGCCCCTTCCACGCAAGGTTGTATCACTCAAACTCGAGTATATGCACACGGAATATACCCAACAACGTAATAGTATCACCTCGGTACCAACTGATCAACTACTATTTTCAAGTCCGCTGTTTCCCCCCAAAAACACAACTTAGGCCCCCAAATAGGCGGGGGCCCCGATCACTGGTGCTGGTTATTGTAGTATCCTTAACAAGAAGCTTCAAAACAGCGCTCCATCAAGTAGTAGCGTCGCCTAAGATTTGCTCCAAGAGCTTGGCCCGCAATCCATCTAAAGCAGCAAAATCCATATTAGCTCCATAGTAGCCCTCCACTTCTATATGAGCATCCCGGGCCCGCTTGATCATTTGGACCGCCGTGTTTAAGATCTGCAAAAAAGTCTGCCGATCTGTCTCCAATTCAACCCGCTGACGGACCATCTTATCTTGGCTTAAACCATAATCTAGATTGATGGTACTTGAGGCATTAGCCGGCCCGTAAGAGAACAGCTCAGTACTTGTGGCGATAAACACGTCTAGTTCAGGAAGTAGCACATGCTGCAACTTATCCGGATTGATGGGGTGGTGATAGGATTCCACGCTATAGCCCCGCTCAATGGCGGCCATAGCAATCTTCTGAAGCAAAGTAGATTTACCTGATCCCGGTGCTCCTTTGACAACAAATATCTCCGTGGCTGGTCCTGTAAGGCTCTCCAAATAGCTTTTCGGACCCTCAGGAGTAATAGCTGAAGCAAACAGGTGTCGCTCTCTACCTGGCTGATCAGCAACGGACTTGGTACCCATGATGGCCTTGAAAAGTTGTGATGACTGCTGATTTACCCAGCCCCAATCCTGCATGCGCTGGATCTTGTCTGCCCAGTTTTCATGGATCTCCCTAGCCGCCCTTAGGTAGCGATAGGCACCCTGAAAAAGACGGCTGCCTTCCACGCTTGACGCCATGATGTCTTGTTTATGTGCCCTAATCCCCGTACTATTCCAGTACTCGCCTAGATTTAGGATTTGATCTACAGCCCCGGGATACAGCGGATCGTATAAATGGGGTCGCATACCATCTATGAAAGCCACCCCCAAGGATGGAACAACCAATCCATCTAAGGAGCCTACATCTGATGCGCAGTGGTACAGCTCCACGGAAAAGCCCCTATCCATTACCGCTTCAGCTATCTGTCCCATGAGGGTTGACTTACCTGTACCGGGGCCCCCTTTGATTATCTTGACATGCTGAATATCGGGACCAGCGATATATTGAAAAAGGGAGTAAAACCCGACACCGGTATTGCCGGCTGCGAAAACCTTTTTGGCTCGCCCTCTTTGTTTTTGCATGTGCAAATCCCTCCCTAGGAACCGGTCCATCATGGAAACGGCCCCGACTTAGCATCACTCTTTTTCTGTGATCCTATCCTATGCCTATAGAGGCCAAATGTTGCGAAAAGGCGGGGATGCCCCCGCCCTTTTTTCTGGATTTGCCAAAACACAAATGCAATCCGTCACTATTATCTTCTTTTACTGTAGACTATAGGTGGCTATCGATTTTGGCTGCAATACTATGCTTAGGTGTAACACCTACAATCTTGTCTACTGGCTTCCCGTCCTTAAATATCAATAGGGTAGGAATACTCATAACTCCATACCTTGCGGCGACCTGCTGCTCTTCATCAACATTAAGCTTGGCAATAACCGCCCGCCCCTCATACTCTTGGGCCAAATCGTCTATAATGGGACCGATTGTACGGCAAGGTCCACACCAAGGTGCCCAAAAATCTACCAATACAACACCATCTTGCTCTAGGACATCTGTCTCAAAACTGGCGTCTGTCAAATGCTGAACCATGATCTCAAACCTCCCTGATTTATGAGCCGCTATGGCGGCATGCCCTCCGCCAATGCTTATCGGCTACCCCTTCAGATCTGCCGGTATGCCATCTAGCTGCAAGTTGCCAGGCAGTAGCCGTAAAGCCAGCCAACCCCCCACGACTCCCACAAAACCTGTCGCAAGAAAGCCACCGGTAAGTCCCGATATATCTCCTATTATACCCACCAAGACCGGTCCGCCAAACATGCCTAGGGCATATATAGCCTGAAAGAACCCCATGGCCGTTGCCCGCTTTTCCTCGGGCACCGTCTTGATACTAAGGCCCATCAAAACTGGAAATACCACACCTCTACCCAGACCTCCAAGGGCCTGGGTGATATACAACTGTTGTAACGTAGTGGTAAACGGCACAACTGCTGCTGCTAGTCCGCCGAGGATAAATCCCCAGGTAACTACCTGCCGTTCACCAAGTCTTGTAACAAGATCGCCACTACTAAGTAGTGCTGCCAAGGCAACAGGTAGGGTGGAATAGAAGGTCAGAAGCCCCAGCTCCCCTTGGGTGGCGCCGATAGCTTCAGCGTGGATAGGTGTGAATCCAAAGGCCGTAGCGAAGGTCATGAACTGGGTGAGAATAGCCAACCCCGCAACGATCAAGAGATCCCGCTCTCGTCCCACGGCCATTAACTCCGACACATCCAAGGGTTTGCCATCAACCCACTGGGTTTCTTTGATGCCAAAGCTAAGTAAAAGGCCAACTAACCCCACCACCGCCCCTAAGACAAAAGGCGCCTTCCATCCATACATCTCGGCGACATAGCCTCCCATGGAGGTGGCAATCAACTGACCGACAATACTGTAAAACACGGCAAGCCCTGTAGCCCTTTGTGCCTCTTCACTTGTAAAGTAACTAGAAAAAAGTACAGTAAAACTCACCCACGCGGCCGCGGCCACCCCAGCCAATGATCTACCGATTAGCACCGCCAAGACACTTGGGAAAAGAGCCATAAGCAGGCTACTACCTAGAGCCAGCAACACACCGACAATCACAAAAACTTTCCGCTTGCCAATTCTATCAGACCAAATACCCAAGGGAATTCGAATTAGCATCTGCACCAAACCGTAAGAGCCCACAACAAGGCCCACCATTTTCAGTGTCCCCCCCAGATAGGTGACATAGGTGGGCAAAATCGGAACATAAATGTAAATGGCAAACCAATAGAGTATGGCAACTACTGCAAATAGTAAGCGGTGCTTGCGTTCTACATTTGCTCTCATGGGAATACAAGCAACTCCTCTCCGTCTTTCTATATCCGGCCTTCAATGGGACGGCCTTGAATGTGGCGGCCTCCAATAGGCGCTCTCTAGACTATTATCTACCACCTTAGCTTTCCCTGCAATCTGTCCTAAGCAAAGGCAAAGCATTACCAC
>JAAZMF010000021.1 GCA_012798955.1 Bacillota bacterium
AGTGCAACCCGATGAACTGGCACTAGATAGTTTCGATGTGGTGATTGAGGCCACCGGAGTTAGGGCTGCAGTGGAGCAATCAATCGAAGTTGCCAGAAGAGGTGCTTCCATAGTCTGGTTTGGCGTTTCACCCAAGGGTCAAAAGGCTTCCATAGAGCCCCATGAGGTGTTCCGCAAAGAGCTACGGATCTCCGGTTCCTTCATCAATCCCAGCACCCATGCTCGGGCCATCAAGCTAATTAGTAGTGGAGTAGTCCAAGTGGAACCACTAGTTAGTCATAGATTTCCCTTAGGCGAAATCCATGCCGCACTAGAGATGCATAGCTCTGGCACCGCCAGCAAGGTGATGGTCATACCATAGCTTAGTATGGTATAAAGATATCAAAGGGGTGCAGGCATCCACTGTTTACCTTGATGCCCCACCCCTCGCTTACCATATCTGGCAAGCCTTAACTCATGATTTCAGTGATTCGCCTTAGTAATTCTCTGCCATTTCTTCGTAGTAGGCTTTAGGATGCAGACAGGCGGGGCACACATCTGGTGCTTCCTTACCCTCATGCACGTAGCCGCAATTGCGACACTGCCAACGAATGGGGTTATCCCTTGTATATACTGTACCTGCCTTGACTCGCTCAAGTAGTGCTAGATAGCGCTTCTCATGCTCCTCTTCCACTTCCGCTACTTCATGGAAGAAGTCAGCAATATCGGTAAAGCCCTCTTCCCGAGCTACGATCTCGAAATTCTTGTACATGTCGGTCCACTCGTAGTTTTCGCCGGCGGCCGCGTCAGCTAGATTCTCAGCGGTATTCCCAATCATGCCTAGGAAACGGGCAATACGCTTGGCATGTTCTTTTTCGTGGTCGGCGGTCTCTAAGAAAATAGCTGCGATCTGCTCATATCCAGATTTCTTTGCCTCAGAAGCAAAGTATGTGTACTTGTTCCTGGCTTGGGATTCGCCGGCAAAAGCTGTCATCAAATTCTGTTCTGTCCTTGAACCTTTTAACTTCATTCATATACCTCCTGCTGTTGATAATCATTATCCATTGAGTTATATTCTAATCCACATGGGCATCCTTGTCAACCATGTCGGTAGGTGGCAATATCGCCTACCATTCTGCCACCGTTCCATCTTCCCGTCTCCAGATGGGGTTTTTCCAGTCATGACCTATCTTAGCGGCTTCTCGCACCTTGGCCTCATCTATCTCAATACCTAAGCCGGGTTTATGCGGTAATGGCACATAACCACCTTCGTAACGAAACTCTTTGGGATCTTCAAGGTAGTCTAAGAGATCTGTACCCTGATTGTAATGAATGCCCAGACTTTGCTCCTGAATAAAGGCATTGGGCGTACAGGCATCCACCTGCAGACATGCAGCTAGTGCTATAGGGCCTAAGGGGCAATGGAGTGCTACTGCCACATCGTAAGCCTCAGCCATGGCCGCGATCTTCCGTGTTTCTAGTATCCCCCCAGCATGGGAAACATCGGGCTGTATGATATCTACTACACCTTCCGCTAAGAGCGCCTTAAAGCCCCATCTGGTGTACATCCGTTCACCAGTAGCAATGGGAATAGGGGCAACACGAGCTAACTCTTTAAGAGCTTCGTTGTTCTCAGGCAAGACCGGTTCTTCTATGAACATGGGGCGATAGGGGGCCATTGCCTTAATCAGCACCTTGGCCATAGTCTTTGTCACACGGCCATGGAAATCCACCCCAATACCTACACCTTCGCCGACTGCTTCCCTCACCGCGGCTAAGCGTTCCACAGCGGCATCAACTTTGGTCAGGCAATCTACATAGTGCATCTCCTCGGTAGCATTCATTTTCACAGCAGTGAACCCTGCGTCTACTGCCTCTTTGGCGGCCTTGGCCACAGCATGGGGCCGATCGCCACCGATCCATGTATAGACCCGAATACGATCCCGCACAGGGCCACCCAATAGCTCATAGACAGGTGCGTTGTAATATTTGCCTTTAATATCCCAAAGCGCCTGCTCAATGCCGGATATAGCACTAGTTAAGACTGGTCCACCCCTATAGAAACCACCTCTATACATAGCCTGCCATAGATCCTCAATGCGGCGGGGATCCTTACCTATGAGAAATTCCTCTAGTTCTAGCACGGCGGCCTTGACCGTCTCAGCCCGCCCTTCAACTACGGGCTCTCCCCAGCCGACTATCCCTGCATCTGTGCTAACTTTCAGGAAAAGCCAGCGGGGTGGGACTTTGAACAACTCTAGCCCTGTAATCTTCACAGTTTATCTACCCCCTATTCGTCTCCGGTTTTAATCCCCCGCACCGACGTTTCAAGAGTATCTGCCGTTACTGCCAGCATCTGTGAGGAACTGCTGATCTCTTCAACTGTTGCCGATTGCTCCTCTGTGGCGGCCGCGATCTCTTGGCTTCCAGCGGCCAGCCCTTCGGCGGCACGGGCGATTGTCTGAATCCGCTCACTCATTTCCTCCACAGAAGCGATGATAGCTCCTAAGCGCCTAGCAGCCTCCTCTACAGCGGTAACTCCGTCATCCACAGCCTTACTGCCATGTTCCATACTCTGTAAAGTGTCATCAGAACGCGCCGACACCTTTGAAATCAGTAATTCGATTTCTCCAGAAGCTTGGCTAGAGCGCTCGGCTAGGCGACGAATTTCCTCTGCCACAACGGCAAAACCTCGCCCTTGCTCTCCGGCCCGAGCCGCTTCAATAGCTGCGTTTAGAGCAAGTAGGTTAATCTGATCAGCGATATCTGTAATCGTAGCGGTGATGGTCTCGATCTGCACTGTCTCATGGTTAAGATCCTTCACCGAATCCGCTAGTTCCGCTACTACAATCTCAATCTTATCCATGGTCTGCAATAGATCCTCCAGTTGCTGGGACCCTTCTCTGCCTGAACCCGCTATCTGCTCTGCCTGGGTTGCCATTTCATTTGCATCAAAACTAACTTGCTGCACATGTGCGGCAAACTGAGAAGCCGCCGAAGCCACTTCCTGTGTGGCGGCAGACATTTCATCCATGGCACTCGCCACTTGGTGGCTTGTATCATTGATGGAAATGGCAGACGTGCGAACACCACCAACTATTTCCCGTACGTGGCCAACAAACTGATTAATGGTGATAGCCATAGTCTCACACTCATCACCGGATCTAATATCTAGTGAGCCCGAGAGATCGCCCTTGGCAATATTATGGGCCAAACCCACTACTTGTGACAACGTGTTGTTGATACCGCTACTTAAGGCTAAGATCAGTCCGAGGCTAAAAATGGCCACGATAATCATAGATAATATCAGAGTCTTGTATGTCTTATCGCCAATGGCCTCAGCTTCATCTACTGCCAATCGTCCTAGCTGCCCAGCACCCTGTCTTAGCTCTGCCATGATCTGACGAGAATGCTTCAGGTTCGGTTCCACATTAGCTTCATAGTAGTTCAAAAGTTCCGCTGTAGATACTCTATTGGCCCTTAAGGCAACTAGCCTTGCCGCATGCTGATGTAGGTTTCTATGAGGCTCTTCTAGGCCTTTAAGTTGATCTTGCATGGCCTTGGGCAACTCCGCAAAATCCGCCGACTTTACATAAGTATAATACCATTCACCTAGCGGACAAGCGGTGTGATCAAGGCTACCCTTAAACTCCCTATCCTGCAGGAGCGATGCCAAAAGATCCTGGCCCCAGGCCAGATGTTCTACCTCCCGCTGTGCCACGAAGGCACTAAACTCCTCTTGCTCGATGGCAACCATGTGTGCATCATCTAGCTGCTCCACAAGGTGAAAAGTATACCAATTCCCCCCCAGGATTAACAATACGATAATGCCAAAGGTAACCAAAAGTTTGCCCCGTATGGATAATCTAACTTTCATATGCCCGACCTCCGTTTCGGTAAACAACCCCTAGGCTTGTATACCCATATTCGGGGGTATTCAATCCCTTTTTCCCAAAAAGATTGTGAAGTTGCAAGGAAGGGCGTCCCGAACTAAATCGGACAACGCCCCAAAGGTCCAATAATCTTTGTGTCCGGTAGACAGAATCAGGATCTAGAAACCATCTATCCCCCACTCAACAAGCCTGGATGCTCCATAGGTAGCATCTTGGCCACCATGGAACAAATCGCTTACATTCCCCTCCGGCAATGTATCCCAAAGACGCTCATCATTGATCCGAATCATCAGGCCATGCCTAACATCCCACTCCACAGGTAAGTCAGAGGCGATCACTGCTGGGAAAACCACTTGGGTAGATTCCTTTATCCCCAAACTCCACGCAGCATGCTGTATTAGATCTCCAAAACTACTAGCCACATCACCCTGACAAGCAAAATCCTGTACATATAGATAGTTGTCAAATAAAGGTCTTGCACCTATCAGGTACGCAGTAATCTCACCATCTGTCTCCAACACCCATCCTCGGCCTATCTGGGCAGGCATCCAAGCTTGATGCAACTCGGTCTTGACCCAATCCCGCCAATATGCGTCACTATCCCGAACCACAGCCCCATTAAACTGAGAGGAATATCCATGATAGAGCTCTTTGATCCGCTTTAACTTAAGAGGCTCTTCAAAGTCTATGAGCTTAGCCCTAGGGCATTCCTTGGGAGCTATTGTGGCCTTCTGACGATATGTGTCCACCTCTTCCCACCCATAGCGGGCATAGTGCCTAGGGGTACCGGTACCTAGCGTAGATAAAGCCAGCCGCTCCCTTTCCATATAGTCGATGGCCATCTCAAGCAGTTTGCCCGACAAGCCCCGCCTTCGGTAGGCCTCCTTTGTACTTACCTCACCAATACCACCCATGGTATACTGGCTTCCCGCAAGATAGATTTTTCTGTGGAAAACCCGAAGAGTGCTCGCTATTTCATCGCCATCCATTGCAACGAATATGGCGTGTCTGTCCTTCCAGGGATCGTTGTACCAATGGTTCATAAAATACTGACGGGAGGCATCAAGATTCCGGTATTGATTAAAGACACCAGCCACATGATCAAACCAAGCGTCAAATTCCCATGGCAATAAAGTGCGGAATTCCACTGAAGCAACACCCCTCTAAAAAGACCGAACCCAGCAAGTGGGCTCGGTCTTTGCTCAAGCTATTATCTACCTAGCAGTCTTTACAGCAGCAGCAATCATTGTTCAAATATACCGGCTTGCCGGTCTTGGCTGAATCGTAGATAGCCTCTAAGATCTGGGTGACCACAAAGGCCTCTTGGGGCTTAACTAGGGGTTCCGTATCGTTGACAATGGCGTCAATCCATGCCTTGGCTTCCTCGGCGCCTGGATCCTCGCTGTTCGCATCATAAAATGCTACACCCTGACCCTGCATGGCAGGCTTGCTGGTATATAGCTTGCCGAACTTCTCACCATTGATGCGCAATCCGTCTAGCATGTCAGCACCAGCCTTAGTGCCACATAGCACTGTCTGGGATTCGCCAACCTGTAAGGTGTTCAAGGCCCAGCTCGACTCTAGAATCACGGTCATGCCGTTATCGAACTGAACGAATCCAAAGGCGGAGTCCTCTGTGGTAAACTTCTTAGGATCCCAGGGGCCCCAGGGGTTAGCAGCGTTCTCCATGTCAGCTAACTTACGATAGGTAACACCCATGACACTCACAGGCTTATAGTTGTTGGTGAGCCAGAGGGTCAGGTCCAACGCGTGGGTCCCGATATCGATGAGGGGTCCTCCGCCTTGGCGCTTTTCATTTAGGAAAATTCCCCAGGTTGGTACACCTCTCCGGCGAACAGCTAACGCCTTGGCAAAGTAGACCTCGCCAAGCTCCCCAGCATCGCATAGTTGCTTTAGATACTGGGAATCCGACCGGAAACGCCCCTGATAGCCAATGGTCAACTTTTTCCCGGTGCGTTCGGCGGCATCCACCATGGCTTGGGCTTCCTTGGAATTAATGGCCATGGGCTTTTCGCACATTACATGCTTACCGGCTTCTAGTGCGGCCACTGTGATAGGTGAGTGGGCATCATTGGGGGTTAGCACGTGAACAACATCCACATCTTTTAGTGCTATAAGATCCCGATAGTCAGTAAACACCTTGGCATCAGGAGTTCCGTACACTTCGGCTCCCTTTTTCGCCCGTTCTTCAATAACGTCACAAAAGGCTACCATTTCCACGTTATCCAATTTAGCTAAGCTTGGCATATGTTTGCCGTTAGCAATACCACCTACGCCTACAATTCCAACTCTAACTTTCTTGTTTTTCACTTAGTCAAACCTCCCTTTTCATCTGCCACCACACATACTGAAATTGTTCGCCATCCTCTTCCAAGTTCCTCTTTCTGGGTAATCAAGGACCTTGCTGAAAACAACGGACTTTGTGGTTACAGGAATATAGCCCCTCGAAACCGAAAGAGAACAGAGAATTATCAAAGGGTACTACTAATCAACTAGGAGGGCTTTTGTGATATCAATTTCTATTGTCCTCCGCCTGCTGTACTTCGCTTTCTACGGCAGTGGGGTCATGGTGTCTAGTTTTCGCAACCTATACTTTCAGCAGCAAGGCCTGACCGCCATGCACATAGGCCTCATCGCTGCATTAGAGCCGGCAGTGATGCTCATAAGCCAGCCTTATTGGGGCATGACCAGTGATTCCTATGGACGCCGACGCACCTTGATGATGCTGATCGCCATTTCTGCGTTTTTGACTCTAGGCTACCTCAGCCCAGTTAATGTTTGGATCCTGGCAGGTTTAGCACTGGTGCTTTCGTTTTTCCGGAGCCCTACCGGACCCATTCTAGATAGTATTGTCCTAGATCACCTTGATGAATCCGGTGGGCGTTTTGCCCGTTTTCGACTTTGGGGAGCAGTAGGGTGGTCCTTGATGGCCTTGGTTGTTGGTCAGATCACAGAGCGATACGGTATGCAATCGGCCTTTGTCTCGGCTTCTATAGGTTTGAGCTTTGTTTATCTATTGCTACGGCGCTACATACCTCCCGGGGAGCCTAATCATTTCCAAGATAAGGCCTCGGTGGGCTTTAGAGCACTGTTAAGCAACAAGGTCTTAGTCAAATTCCTGTTCATGGCTTTTATGCTACAACTGTCCGCGGCATCCATACCATCCATGCTACCTTTGTACTTGAAACACCTAGGGGCCAGCCATACCACAATTGGACTAGCCTTCACCATAGAAGGCATTAGCGAAATCCCCTTTTTCCTAGTAGCGGATCGAATCATCGCGGCCTGGGGTATTAAGCCACTACTTGTGACGGCAATCTTTGCCTATAGCATCCGCATGGTTCTCTATTCTTTTGCTACAACCCCACTCCTTGCACTTCTACCTCAAATGCTCCATGGAGCCTGCTGGGCTTTCTTTATCACTGCCACGGTGAACTACATCAACCACCAAGTGCCGGCGAATCTGCGCAGCACCGGCCAAACCATGTTCTCGGCTGTATTTTGGGGTCTAGGAGCTAGCGCAGGCAATGCCCTGGGCGGGGTTATATTTGAACGTCTAGGTCCCGCAACCATGTATCGCTATCAAGGGCTCTTCGCCTTAGGTGTGGCCTTATATGCCATATTGGTATTGCCCGGACCTAAAACCGAGTCTCTCGGGGAGGGAATAGACACCACGACTTAGGGCCCTGGGCCAATCTCTTGACTAGATGTTCCCCGGATTGGGAAAATTGTTCATGAGTGCAAGAGGCTATTTCAAAGGAGGGTTTAAGGTGGATAGAATCATGGTTGCCCCCGGGAAATACATACAAGGTCCAGGCGTCCTAGAAAACCTTGGGGAGCACGTGGTAAAGCTGGGTGACCAGCCCCTTGTGATTGTGGATAAGGGCATCATTGGGTTCTTGGGTGATCAGATTAAGCGTTCCCTCACAAAGCATTTGGAGCCGCTAATTGACCTCTTCGGCGGTGAGTGCTCCCGTCCGGAGATCACTCGCTTGCAGAAGAAGGCAGGAGAGAACGCGAACATAGTTGTTGGTATTGGAGGAGGCAAGGTTATAGATACAGCTAAGGCTGTTGCTTACTACCTCAAGGTACCGGTGGTCATCGTGCCCACTACTGCAGCCACAGACGCCCCTACTAGTGCTTTATCCGTGATTTACTCAGAAACCGGTGTATTTGCTGAGTACCTGTTTCTACCCCATAACCCTGATTTAGTGCTTTTGGATACGGCAGTAATCGCCGCGGCCCCACCCCGTTTTCTAGCTAGTGGCATGGGAGATGCACTAGCTACCCGTTTCGAAGCAGAAGCCTGTGCAAAATCTTCTGCCCAAACCATGGCCGGAGGTCGTACCACACTAGCCGCCCTGACCCTTGCTCGGCTATGCTATGATACACTGTTAGCATATGGGGAACAGGCCATATGGGCCGTGGAAAACAAGGCTGTTACCCCTGCCCTTGAGTACATAGTAGAAGCCAACACCCTGCTTTCAGGATTGGGTTTTGAAAGTAGCGGTCTGGCCGCAGCCCATGCCATCCATAACGGTTTGACGGCACTAGAAGGGACCGATGAGGCGTATCACGGGGAGAAAGTGGCCTTCTCCACCCTGGTGCAGCTTGTCTTAGAGGGGCGCTCAATGGAAGAAATCGAAGAGGTAATCGGATTTTGCTTGTCTGTAGGCCTACCTATTACCTTGGCCCAACTGGGAGTACAGAAAGTGGACGTGGGAGATATAATGCGGGTCGCGGAGGCGGCCACTCAAGAGGGCGAAACCATCCATAATATGCCCTTCGAAGTCACTGCCCCCATGGTGCGAGATGCCATCTTGGCAACAGATGCCATGGGGCAAGCATATCTAGGTGACTAGGCAACTCAAAAAGCAAGGGAAGATGCCAAGAGTTAAGACCAAGGCGAAGGGCTTTGTGCCCCAGCCTTGGTCTTTGCAAACCTCGGAAGCTTAAGTTTCGCAAATGCCGCAAGACCCATTAGCCCTAAGATAGGGTCCAAAGATTGGGTCTAGCTGGTAGCAGATGCCTATCTCTCAAGCACCTAGGCATCTATAGGGGCAACCGACACAGTATGGCAGGCCGCCCGACCCTCTTGACATACCAAGGCAATCCCGCCGGAGGCCAAATTGCTATCACTATCCTGTACATCAAAGAGGCATTTTTCGTCCACCCAACCGCGAATCCTCTCACCCCGCACCTCTAGCCTTAGCTCATAGGTCTGACCTAGTTCCCAGTCCAAAGCTACTTTATCCAATACGTGGGTACCATCAAGCTCCTTGACTAATTGCACAGACCCGTCATCACAAAGCAGGAGAGCCAAGTAGCGCCGCATGCCTTGCACCCGCGCGGCAATCCCAGTAGATTTACACATGTGGGGGGTAACCTTGGCCACCACCGTGTAATCATCCCAATCCCGGGTGCCTTGCATCATAAGTCCGGTTCCTTCATTTTGAATTAACCGGTATGGTTCATGGGTGAAGATTAGTTGGTCTAAGCCATCTACCCAAGCCCTTTGCCACGTTGTACCCCCATTGGCGGGGCGAGCCCATGTGACTTCTGGTACACCATCCCAAGTGAGATAATCGAGATAAACCGTTCCATCGGCCCGGGGGCCAGATGCAATCTCAACTCCGATCTCCGCGATGGGCTGACCATCTGTATCAGGGATTAGCCAAGCAAAATCATGCTCTGCTCCTGGTAGCAACTGTACAACCGGTCCCCTAACTAGCTGAAGCTCGTCACAGCCATCATAGACTTTCACGTACAAAGAGCAGTCTACCTCACGATTATTAGCAGGATCCCCACTCACCCGTGCCTTAACTATCTGCCCCGGGTAGAGGGTCGGAGAAGCAATTAAAGCATAGTGACTGGGACCTAATGCATCCTCAGGGATAAACGTGCTCGTAGCCACCCGAGCAGGGCGCCCCGTTGCCACTTGCTTGTAGCGCATGGCAAGGCTTCTTTGACCTAAAGCGCTATAGCCGATCACATTCTCCACCGTCACAGTCCCTTGGGACTCAATGCTGGCTTCCGGCATAAATCCTTGAACTGATCCTGGCAAATCAAAATGAAAGCGAGCGCCGTTCTTGGGTGCTAACGGTTTTTGGCCTGCCAACCCCCTGGCCAAATTCACAATATGATAGGTTTCTATCACGGCATCACTAATGGCTCGGCCCCCATCGGCCGTGGGTAGAAACATACGATCTGCCACCGGCCCTCGATAGTCCGGTCCAGCTTCGATCCCCTTAAGACCATTTTTAATACCTAAAAGGCACCCAACGTTAGCCGAATTACAGTCTGTATCCCAACCGGCAGTATTAACGATCATGAGGCTCTTTTGAAAATCGTCATCACCATAGAGCAAGCTCAAGATGATTAGGCCGTGGTTCGGAACCATGTGGCAGTTGCCACCATATTTGTCGTAGCCATAGTTAGCTTCTAGAAGCGCCCTAGCCTTACGCCAATCCTTCTCCTTGGCATGCCATTCCCGAATATCTTCAATCATGCCATAAATAACCGAATCTTTTGGTATGAATGTAACGGCCATGTCCAGCAAGCGATTAAGATCCTGTTCAACAAAGGCCTGGGCCTCCATAGCCGCCAGAACCTGCGCTCCATAAATAGCCTCTCCATCATGGCTCACAGAGCCAGCCCGACGGGCAAAGTCCACTGCTAGCTCCGGATCTCCGGGGCAGATCATGGCCCAGCTGTCGATGAAAATCTGTGCACCAATTTGTTCGGCTACAACTTTACCATTTAGCTCCATGGAGCCACTTTGGGGTGCCGGGATCCCTTGCTTCAGCCTCAAATATGCAGTATGCTCAGTGGAATTCCCCATCCCGCCCCACCACAAGATGGTCTTGTTCTCAATCAAGTAGTTCAGCCAAGTTTGAGCTATCTGCTGAGGCGTAATGCCCCGTTCATAGCCATAGTCTTCTATAGCCCTCACAAAAGTAAAAGTCCCCGTTATGTCATCATCAGTTACAACTAAAGGCAAGCCCAACTTCTCATGGACATAGTAGTTGATATCGCCCAGTTCATCCATGATGCGTTCATACGGCCACCCCTCGAAAGGGCGCCCTAGGTACACACCAATGATCTTGCCTAAAACACCGGCATAGACTTGCTCTACGTATCTCTGATCAAGTTTCACATCCGTCCCTCCTGGTATTTGTCTGCTTCTTGCTTTATCTGACTTTCAATTATCCCTTTACGCCGCCTGCCGTCATGCCTTCAATGAAGCGCTGTTGCAGAAACGTAAATAGTACTATGATGGGTGTCATGATCATGGTTGCCGCTGACATCATCTTGCCCCATTCAGTCACATACCGACCGGAGAAACTATAGAATCTCACCGTTGCCGTAAACAGCGCCTCATCCTGTAAAAACGTTACGGCAAGTAGGAATTCATTCCAACTCCATAGGCCAACTACTAAGGCGATAGTCAATAGTCCCGGTTGAATCAAAGGTAACATGATCCGAGAGAAAATCTGCCAATCATTGGCTCCATCAACTCTAGCTGAATCCAAGATCTCGGGACTCACCCTTAGAAAATACGTTCGCAAGAGAAATACTGAGAATGGCGTGTAAAGGGCTGTATATACAAGGCAGAGTGCGAGTCGGTTATTGACAAATCCAAGTTTCTGAAAAATGAAGAACAAGGGTATCAGAAATAGCTGCACTGGGATGGTTGTACAAATCAGGAAATACAAAGAAACTACACTCCAGCCCTTAACAGCCTTCCGGGATAGGACGAATGCCGCCATCCCGGCAACACAGCTCGTCAGCAGGACTGTCACGGTAGATATGAACAGGGTATTCAATAATGCCGATCCCAAGGAAGCACTTTGCCAAGCTTCTACGTAGTTTTGCCACCTAATGGGTGACGGCAGAGCTAACGGATTCATGGTAATCTCAATGCGATTCTTGAAACTATTATTCAGCATCAGCACGAGGGGCCCTAAGGAAAAGATAGCTAGTAGAGCTAGCACAACATAAATCAAAAGGGCACTACCCCTGGATAGTTTCATATCTCCACCCCCCTCGATTGCAACCAAACATAGGCGGCAATGGCTAAGCCCGCCAGTATACTCATGGTCAGGGCGATAGCCGAACCAAGGCCTACTTCAAAGGTATAGAATGCCTTTTTATAAGTCATAGTCGCTAGAACTTCACTGGAATATCCAGGACCACCCTCTGTCATGATGTAGATAAAGTCGAATACTAGAAATGACCATATTACCGTCATCAAAAGCATGAATACTAAGGTTGGGCGAATCAATGGTAGAGTTATATAGCGCAATTTTTGCCAGAAGCCTGCCCCCTCAATATCAGCTGCTTCAAACAGATCCGGCTCTATCTGGCGCATTGCCGCCAAGAACACTACAGCGAGAAATCCCCACCAATGCCAGTTATCTACAAAAGCAACACTGTATAGCGAGGTCTTGGGGTTTGTGAGCGGATTAGAAGTAAATAGGGTAATACCTTGCTTCTTTAGCCAACCCAAAAGCCCACCCATAGGGTGAAAGATCATTTGCTGCCAGACCCTAGCACTGATCACAGTCGCCACAATCATGGGGATAAAATAGATCGTCTGAAACAGATTGCGCCCTCTAGGAATAGCCTGTAGCATGGCGGCACCTAGCACCCCCATGCAAATGGGTACCACAAGGAAGATTAATGTCCATTTTACATTGTTGACCAGTGCCACTCGGTAAACAGAATCTGCAAGTAAGATGCGAAAGTTATCAAAACCAATGAATTTCGGCGTGCCCAGGCCATTCCATTTTGTAAATGCTAGCAGGGCAGTCAGCAAAGCTGGTATTAGTATGACGAAAATATTGATCAAAAGGGCTGGGGCGAGAAACGCCCATCCAATCAGGTTTTCATTCCGTGATAGTTCCTTGGGCTCACGGGGCATTTGATCACTCCTAACAGTGTCCCTAGCGCCTCAATTGGGCGCTAGGGACCGCCGCTTCGGCAAGTTCTAACGGCAAATTCTAACGGGTTGGGATCGGAGGTACTGCTCCGTCCCTTAGCTCTTCTTGAAAAATCTCGTTGACTTTGCTCATATATTGCTCGGGGGTAAGCTGCCCGAGCCATACAACTTCAATGCCTTCAATGATATACTGCATAGTCTTCTGTGGCCAGAAAGTCCATGTTGTGTACCCATATAGGCCCTCTTCCACCGCGTCAGCCACCTCTTCAATGTGACGTGCATAACGGGGGTCGACCACGCCTTGGAAGTCATCTGCATCTAGATCGGCAAGGGGCATATTCCATTCCCCAGGCCAATCGCGATTAAGTCCCGCGATCACAGTTTTGTCGCCGGTCAGCATATCTAAAGCAGCCGCGGTAGCATCTGGATTCTTGCTCTTGGCATTAATGGAGAGGGTAGTCCCAATCCCTAAATCATAAAAGGGATACTCCACCCCATCCCGCAAAGCGGGGAAAGGTGCCCAGTCCCAATCTTGGCCAGTCATGCCGAAGATGGGATTCATCCACTGAAATCCCCAAGTACCGATAATGGACATACCCGCTTCGCCCATGGCCATTAAGGTCACAAAATCCTCGTTACCCAAGGAGAAATAGTCCTCCCCGAAATATCCCTTCTGGTAGAAGTCATTTAGCAGAGCAATGGCTTCTACAAAGACTGGGTCATTCCATGCTAGCTCGCCCTTTAAAGCTTTATAGATGTTCTCGGGTCCAGCATAATGGTTAAGGAACACCCCTACGTAATGCTCGTTATTACCACGCCAATCGGCGTTTCCTTGAGCAAAAGGTGTGATACCTTTCTCTACCATTTTGCTGACAATGTCGTCAAGTTCCGCTCTATTGGTCGGAACCTTCCACCCATGCTCCTCGAACAGAGTCTTGTTGTAAAACAAAATCATGGATTCGTATGTCTTAGGCAGTGCATACAGATGTCCATCAAATGATCCCAACTCAATCATTATGGGAAGGAACCTATCAAACCAACCGTATTTCTCGGCATAGTCATCCAATGGCAACAGATAATCATCTACAATGAACTGCTGGGCGTAACCCACACCTGCAGTCATTACCAGATCAGGACCGGAACCTGCCAACATGGCGGAACGAACGTTGGCATCCATGTTGGGATCAAAACGCACAACTAACTGCGTTTCGGGATTATTGAGATTGAAGGCTTTTACGAAATTATCCAGCAATGCACTTTCCTGCTCCGGAGTGGCATTCTCATACCACCAAGTGATCGTCTCCTTGGCCATTACACCTACACTGATCATACTGATCAAAGCTAGGATTATGGCAACTGACCATAGCCGCTTCATTTGCATCCCCCTCGGTTTTGACTATCATCTCGAACTACAAGCACTGATACAAGCCTGAGGTCTTCCTTGGCAACACCCCTTTCTTCACTCCATCGCTATTGCAGAATCCCATGGCCTTGCTCTTTTGGTTGTCAGACACGTGATGAGACAGTAGTGGATTCTCTTACAACCAACTCCGGGGTAAGCCGAATATGTCTTGGTGCCGCCAATGGCTCTCGGATTCGTCTCAGTAAGTATTCGGCTGCTAGCTTCCCCAATCCATATTTGTCCTGAGAGACTGTGGTTAATTTGGGCGATACGATAGTGGAGTGTTCAATATCGTCAAACCCACACACGGAAAGATCCCGGGGGATCCGCACCCCA
Organism: Bacillota bacterium; assembly: GCA_012798955.1. Classification (GTDB taxonomy): domain Bacteria; phylum Bacillota; class Limnochordia; order DTU087; family DTU087; genus JAAZMF01. The sequence continues at coordinate 14,573 of JAAZMF010000021.1, forward strand.
CATTCGGTAGCACGGGCCATGAGGCCTACTGCATTAAGATCGTTGCTTGCCAAGACGGCCGTAGGTGGTGTTTCGAGAGCCATTAGTTGCTCCAGAGCCCACCCGCCGGTATGCTGAGTATAATCACCCTGTATTACCAAAGCGGAGTCATCAGCCACTTGATTATCCTGTAAAGCCGCCAGATACCCTAGGTGGCGCTCCGAGGCCGACGGAACATCTTTTGGACCAGCAATGTGGGCTATTCTCCGATGCCCAAGATCCAGCAAATGCTGAACAGCCTTGTATGCTCCGGCATGGTGATCCGTAGCGATGCAATCGACCGATGAATCCTCAATAACTCTATCTAACAAGACAATAGGAATCCCATACCTGCGTGCTAGATCTAGTACAGCCTTGCCATCCCGGGCCGGTGTATAAATCAAGCCATCTACTCGTTTCTCTACTAACATCTGGACAAGTGCCAGTTCTTGCTCTGCACCATCATCTGCATTGCACAGCACTAGTTGGTAACCCTGATGCTTGATACTATCATCGACTCCCCGAACCACCGCTGGGAAAAACGGGTTTGTGACATCAGGTATAACAAGTGCTATAAATAGACTAGTCTGCAAGAATGTACGCCGACCACCGGGAGGTGTATAACCTAACTCGTCCATTGCCTCTAGTACCCGAATTCTAGTATCCTGACTGACATAACCCGAATCGTTAATAGTCCTGGAAACTGTGGCCGTTGATACACCGGCTAATTTTGCCACGTCACTGATTCTAACCACCAAATTCTCATCCTTACATGGGATAGACTCCATTCCTACAGACGCCCCTCCACACCACTTACTCAGAAAACCCGTATGCAAAACCCTGTAAATAACATGTAAATATATATGTATGATTACACATGTCGTCAAGATATCCTGCTTGCAGTTGGCTTCTTTCGCTAAATCCACCCTAGTAATCTTTAACAACATCATTGGGGCAGGATCTAGTACTACTGGGGAGAAGTGGTTGAAGTGGTTTTAGAGAACAGTTTGGCGTAACATGTAAATATGTTAAGGGCTCTGCGAAGGAGTGCCAATATGTACATACGTAAACATTGGATTGCCCTTGCCATCCTAATAGCAGTTCTAATGACCGGTTGTAGCCAAGCGCCTAAGATGAGCAAAGTAGCCGGAACCGTAGTCGATCCTAAGGGTGTTCCGGTATCACAAGCGGGATTAATCATTGGTAGCACTATGGCCCACACTAATGCTGCCGGCCAGTTTACCATCAGCGCTCCCTCAGGCCCAAATAAGGCGGTTATCCTTACAAAAGGTTGTAGCCCCGAGATCATTTCCCTCAATCTGGCGCCAGAAACACAAACCGTGACCTTAAAGACAAGTCCAACTAGGCCCTCCAAGCGTGTAGGTCAAGTAGTGGACTATCTTATCTTGTTAGAACCCATAATAAGTACAGACATAGGGCCGTCCTCACCGTTCACGTACTTAGGCGGTACCGGTGCTCAAGACGCCGCCCTCACCCACGCCGGTATATTTAACCTAACTGAAGCGGTAGAATACCTAAGCCCCAAGGCTCTTCAAGGTCTTTGCGACATACTAAAGGCCCGAAACATCGTATGGGTTAACAAGGATCTAGACAACCATCTGCAGATTTTTCACGCCAGAACTGGGCAAATAAGCAGTGCTCCCTTTGACCAGGGCAAGGCTAGAGATGCCCACGGCAATCTGCGCACTGTGAAAAAGATTAGTGCCCTACTAGCCAATGCTTTGCAGAGTGAAAACCCACCCGATACAGGGCCAAGGGGCACCGAAGCCAAACTAGCCCGGGAAGTCACGGCCTATATGGAGCAGATGTACAATATCACCTATACCGGTAAGGAGATTGAGCACATAAGAAAGACCGCTACTCCCATAATCGCTGCCTCAGAACGACCAGAGCTGCGGTTCACCTTTGGGGTACTTGAAGCCAATGAATATAATGCATATGCGCTACCGGGGGGTTACATATATATTACGCGACCACTTCTGGAAATGCTGGATTCCGATGACGAGCTGGCGGCAGTCCTGGCCCATGAGGCAGCTCATATTACCCATATGCATGCTGTAAAAGGATATGATCGCCAAACGGCTCTACTGGTGGCAGGCGTTTTCTTGGCCGTTGCCACAGGAGATGTGGCATCTAGTTTCGATTTTGTCGATGCTATTGGGGGCATCATAAAACAAGGCTATAGCAAAGAGCAAGAATACGATGCTGATAGAACAGGGCTCCGTTATATGACCCGGGCAGGGTACGAACCTGATGCCATGCTATCATTGCTCGCCAAACTCCAAGAGCTAGAATACCGTCTAACCGGCGGTCGACAAGGCTACAGTCGCACACACCCCGCTACTAAGCAGCGGGTTCAACAAGTGAAAGACAGACTCCATATCGTTGAATACTACAGGTTCATAGATATGTATCTGCAATCGATCTAGAAAACCTGAAGATCATTTCCCTAAGAGTTTAGACGCTTATTACACGGCAGTATGTTCCAACAAGGGGGAGCTAGCAAAATCCTAAAGACAATAGGGAGCGCCGACCCTGATCAACACCTTTCAGTTGCACAGGCATCGGCGCCTCGAACTATGGAACTATGGGCCCGGTCTATTGTGTGTGCTTGCCATAAAGCTAAGCTAGCAGCGTCTGGCGGACTTACTTAAAGGCCGACATCCAGAAATCCCGCACCTGGATCCCATTAGCCCATACATACTCCGGATCTTCGGTCCACATGACCACATCATCGAAGGCTGGACTATCCGGTGGCGCACCCACATCTGTCCTACTGGACCAGGAACCTGGAACGTGGAATGGTGCATAACCTTGCCCACCTTCACTGTCTCCCATCATCCAACGAGTAAACAAAGCCGCGGCGTTAGGGTGAGGAGCATCGGCCATGGTGGCCAGATATGCTTTGCTAGTCACGCTAAGGGCTGGGGCCACGTCCCATGCAACAGTAATGGAAAGTCCCTTCTGATCTATCTCACGTAGTTTCGGGGAACTAGCCAGACCAATCATGGGAACATCGCCTTTACCGACTCCATCAACGGCGTTAGAGCCGGACTTAACAAATACAGGATCGTTGTCGATTAAGCGGCGCATAAACTCGTGGCCTGCGTTCTCGCCTTTTCGTGTTACGATCTCTTCACCAAATTCCTTTTTGTAAGCCGCTGCCATGTCGTCAGCGTTCTGAACCATGGCAATAAACATGCCCAAGGTCTCGGCTGAGCTTAAGGGGTCGCTCATCAATATACGTCCCTTCCACTCCGGACGAGTTAGGTCCCACCAATTGTCAATGGGAGGCTCATCAAATAGGGCCGTATTATAATACGGGACGTTAGCCTGTGTAAATACCGTCAGCAAAGGTTCTCTTCTATCAACAGGCAATAGGTCCACCAAATCATCAGGCACATAATTCTTGATGATCCCCCGCTGCAATAGGTCACCGATTACACTACCTTCACCATCAGACACGAAAATCAGATCTGCATTGCGTATACCCGCGGCATGTTCCCTATCCACTTTTTCTACTAAGTCATAGGATTTTAAGTTGCTAGCCTCGACTACTATGCCCGGGTAAGCCTCCTCAAAGGTCTGTTTCACGTCCATGATCCGGGAGGAATAGGAATAGACTACCACCTTGCCCTCAGCCCGAGCGGCCTCCTCAATGGCGGCCCAATCACCTGCAAATGCAACTACGCTGAAGCCTACAAGTACTACTACAAGAAGTAGAAGTACACAAATACCCTTATGCACAGATCGCATTATGAAACTCCTCCTCTATACTCGGTATATGTTGTGCTAACCATCCAATAGTTGCTCCGTATCAGCCCTAAAGACAAGTACGGTGCGTTTGTCTATTTGCAGCCCCACCTCCTCATCTAGAGTCCAATCGGCTTCCCCAATTACACGTACAGTCACAATATCTGGTCCCACGCGAACTTGCACAAATGTCTCATTCCCCGCGGGCTGCAAAGAGTGTATTGTTCCAACGATATCGGCCGGTTCTGTAGTAGGGACTATGGCAATAGTCTCCGGCCTAAGGCCGATGGTAACATCCATACTAGGTGACCATGCAGTTCTGCAGATATTTAGCACAGCACCTCCACCTAATTGCACACCTTTGCTATCTGAAGTAACAGTTCCCGCTACAAAATTCACACTGGGACTCCCGATAAAGTCAGCGACCCAGGCATTAGTCGGCTTTTGGTATATTTCCTTAGGGGTACCAACTTGCTGTAATACCCCATGCCGCATCAATACTATGCGAGTGGAAAGGGTGCTAGCCTCAAGCTGATCATGGGTAACATATACCACGGTGCAGCCTAAGCGGCGATGTAGCCTTTGTAGCTCCGAGCGCATCTGTAGGCGTAACTTAGCGTCAAGGTTAGATAGAGGCTCATCTAGCAACAAGATTTTTGGCTCTGTCACTAATGCTCTGGCAAGGGCAACCCTCTGCTGCTGACCACCGGATAGCTCTGAGGGAAACCGCTCGCCCAACTCACCAATTCCGACAGTCTCCAGTGCTTCACCAACCCGCACTTTCACTTTGTCCTTGGCTACATTCTGTGTCTCAAGCCCAAAGGCCACATTTGCTCCCACGGACATGTGGGGCCATAATGCGTAACTTTGAAACACCATCCCAATCCCCCGTCGACCCGGTGGCACGAAAACACCCTTACTTGATGAAAACACGAGCTGTCCGTCCATATGAATTGTGCCTCTATTTGGCGTTTCCAGTCCTGCCAAGCATCTTAGCACCGTGGTCTTTCCACAACCGGAAGGACCCAACACAGATATGAACTCACCTTCCTCGATTTCCAAGCAAAGATTCTCTATCGCTACAGTCTTACCAAATCGCTTGTGTAGACCATCTATCTGGATACTAAGCATCTTCAAACCCCCATTCCCTTACTTCCGTCTCTGCGGGCAAGCCAATTGGTAAGCCCGTGAGCCGCCAGTATGAATACAATAATGACCAAAATAATGGCATCAGAGAGCTGATGCACACCTCTCTCAGCATACCGATAAGTTAAGGTGTTGAGAGTTGCTGTCTTCGGCGTCACTAGCATAACGACGAGACTTAGCTCCTTCATGCCGCTAATAAACGCAAAGAGGAACCCTGACACAGCCCCGGATTTGGTCAAGGGCAAGATTATCTGGGAGAACCGCCTGCGCCATCCTGCACCCTGTACAATGGCCGCCTCTTCAAGGTCTTGTCCCATTTGGATCATGGCAGCCATACCCGATCTAGCCGCCAATGGCAAGTATTTTGCCACTGACACTAGTACAAGTATTGCCAATGTCCCATACAAACTGGGAATCACGCCAATAGGCCTGGAAAACATCGTCAAATATATGGCGCCAAAGGCAATAGATGGTATCAGATACGGCATGAAGGCAATCTGCTCCAATAAGCGCGCAAGCCGGCTACCTCGCATTCTCGTCACCAAGTAGCCCACCATTAAGCCCAGAAATGCACATAGAATAGCCGATAAGACTGCCACTTTTAATGTATTCCAGAGGGCAGGCCCTACCACCGGGCTACGTAATAGACCAGCCTCTAGTAAGGGCTGTGCCTCGCCGATCCAGTAGTGCAAGGTGAGATTGCTAAGGCTAAAATCACCATCTACCTTCATCAAAGTCTGCCATACAAGAAGCACCAAAGGCACAACTACAACGACACCAAAAAACAGGCCCATGCCGATGGCTATTGGCCATTTCGCTCTGCCCAGGGAAACCGTCTGGGTAGTATGCCCTTTACCGGTAATGGTAGCGTAGCTCTTCCTAGAACCAATGAGTCTTTGATTTATGAAGACGATTGCTGATGATGCGACAATCAGGAAAAAAGCAATCACATATGCATCCGCGGCCAGTCGGTTCTGCAAATTCGCATAGAGCATAGTAGACAAGGTGTAATATCTAACAGGCGAACCCAAAAAGGAAGGCGTCCCAAAGGTTCCCATTGCTCGAGAAAATGTGAGAATGAAGGCCGACAAGATAGCTGGCAGAACCAAGGGGAAGGTTATACGCCTAAGAATACGCCACCGGGACGCACCTAAGGTTAGGGCAACTTCTTCAACACTAGAATCTATTGAGGCCAGTGCCGATGACACTAGCATAAATGCGAAGGGGTAGTAGTGGATAGCCAAAGTGATAATAATCGGAATGGGACCATAACTAATCCAGTTAGGAGGAGCGATGCCAAACAGATGTTGAAAAAGACCGGTAGACCCTCCGATCCTATCGTTTTTGAAAAAGACAATCCACGCCAAGGCTATGTACCAAGACGGCATCATGTATGGTAGCGGAGCAAACCAAGCGAACCATTTTCGCCCCGGCAAATCTGTGCGCTCCAAAAGCCATGCAAGTACCAGCCCCATCAATAGCGCAAGCATGGAGGTACAGATAGATACTACCATGGTATTTATGAGCGGTTCATAAAACATGGCAGAGCTAAGGGGGCTAGCGAGTACCCGCTCCCAATGAAAAAGTGTAAACTTCCCAGGCTCGGCAGCTCGAGATAGCCTGACATCGCCAGGTTGCCACTTTAATGAAGATGATAACATATACCCCACAGGCACAACCACAACATAAATTAGCAATGCAGTCAGCAGTAAAGCTACCAGATTAACGGGCTTAGCGTAATGTAGCTTCAGTTGCGATAGAAGTGAAGAATTCTCTAGGTGATCATCACCGTGGTGCTCCATTCGCCCTCGCTCCCTCCGATTTATTTCGACTCCCATATTTCTAGAGTTCGCCATTATAGAAAGGAATCCTTCGTGTACGACCGAATCCTGAAAATTTTTCTTCTCTATGAGGGCCGGTCCCTTTGTCGAGTAAGCGGCGAATTCAGCACTCCAATTCTACGGGCATGGCACTATGAGACACTCGATCTGGGAACGGTGTAGAAAGGAGGGGCCCGGTAACTAGGCCCCAAATCAATATGCTCTTTTGTTAACGGGCGTGGCGAATCCAAAAATCAAGAATCTCTCCCCGGGTACGGGCAGCGGTTTCCACATCATAGGTCCACGTGACCTTAGACCACTCACTTAAACCTCCGATGGGATCCTCTGGTAATGGGGGAATATTTGGATTCGTGGGGTAGGTACCAAGATCATCTGTCCAAGCGCTAACCCCTTCTTCATCAAGGAGAAAACTAATGAATAGTTTAGCTGCGTTTGGATGGGGTGCTTCCGACATCATCTGGAGATAGGCAGGGTAGTAGTAGCCAATTGCCGGGGTGACTCCTGTAGCAACCTCAAGGGCTAAGTCCTTAACCTCAATGTCTCTATGCTTGCTTAAGACATAAAGACCCATGGGAGGTTGTGTCTGGCCCCGGGCCCCTACCGCGTCTGACGCGTCGGTGTCACTAGTCACCAATACCGGCCGATTCTGTGCCAATCTTTTTAGGAACTCCCAACCTGCATTAGGTGTTGTTAGCTCTAGGGGCTCTCCAAATCGCCTTTCATAATCGGCAGCCAATTCATCGGAGCGATTGAAAACCAACTCACTAAACCAGGAGAGATGGGCCGACGTCTGCAAGGGATTACGGGTTACGAGTCGCCCCTCCCATTCCTTGGTAGTAAGATCCCACAGACTCTGAATAGGCGATTCACTATATGCTTCATTGTTATATCCGAAAATCCGCACCTGGAAAAGAAGAACTAATGGATCCTGATATTCCAGGGGAATTATGTCTTTATGTGTGGGAGGTACATAATTCGTTACATAGTCGCCTGGAATCAACTCATAGAAAAGTGCGCTAGGCTCTTGGATCCACGCAACATCAACGGCATGAACTCCAGCATCAGCTTCTCTAATAATCCTTTCAACTACTTCCACATCATCCATCTTGGCAGACTCTACTTTAATCCCGTACTTAGCCTCAAAAATCTTACCGGCGTTGGCGACCCTACCGGAGTTAGCATACATAACTACTTTGCCTTCCTTTTTCGCGGCGGCGATGATCTGGTCCCAAT
>JAAZMF010000022.1 GCA_012798955.1 Bacillota bacterium
AATCTCCAGCATATGTAGCTGCATCCTGTCGCAAAGTCGGATTTGACTTTATGGCCTTGACTGATCACCATCGCTACGGGCCCTCCCTGGAAGCTATTGCGGCCTACAAGGATGTGGCCGTTGATTTGGCTATCTTTCCGGGAGAAGAGGTTCACCCTCCGGGCTGCTACACCCATATCATCAATTTCGGTGGTAGCTTTAGTGTAAATGAGCTATTCCGTGAAGAAGGCTATCAAGATGAAATAGATGCACTCATCGCTAGGCTTGGCGAGCTACCCCCCGACATTGAGGCACACCAATATGCACCGGTTGTATGGTCCTTTGATAAAATCCGGGAGGGTAAGGGGCTTGGGGTGCTTTGTCATCCCCATTGGGTTGCAGATCGCAGGTACAATATACCCAAGCCTATGCTAGATTACTTGTTTGAAACCCAGCCCTTTGATGCTTTTGAAGTCCTAGGTGGGGTTCCCGTAGAGGATAACAATCTACAGGCGGCATATTACAATGACCAAAGAGTGAAAGGCAAACAAATCCCCATTGTAGGGGTAAGTGACTCCCACGGGTGCCATAAACGGGATGAATTTGGACACTTTGGAGATATCTATACACTAGTCTTCTCTCCCACACTAGAGTTAGAAGACCTCGTCTCCAGCATAAAAGACCTCTACAGTGTGGCAGTGGAGATCATGCCCGGTGAGTACCCGAGAGTCTATGGGCCTTTCCGGTTGGTTAAATTCACAAGGTTCCTCTTAAGGGAATATATCCCCTATCATGATACCCTATGCTTAGAAGAAGGAAATCATATGCTAGCCTATATACAAGATGTGGAAGGTGCAGCCCAGCGTCTTGAGGCATGTCAAGGTCAGGTGGCTAGGTTCATGGGTGAATTGTGGGCGAGGTAAACGAAGGCAAACTAAGAAATCTAGACATCAGTAAAGGATGCCATGCATACGGGGGGCGAATGCCCCCTTTAGGTTATCATGATCAGGGAATTGTGTAGGGCTAGGGCGACACAAGCCCTAGGCCGTAATCTCTTCCCCTAGCCTAAACCCATCGTGAATTGCCTTTACTGCTTCATCTACTTTACTAGCCTCAATTAAACATGAAACCTTGATCTCTGAGGTACTGATCACCTCAATGTTGATGCCATGCTCCGCTAGTATACCGAACATGGTTGCCGCCACACCGGGATTACTCATCATGCCGGCTCCTACGATTGATACCTTAGCTAGCCGCTCACTGAAAAGCACTTGAGTGATACCTAGATCCTTAGCCAATTCCTCAATAAGTCGCTTGGTGGCAGGATAGTCATCCTGACCAATAGAAAACAGCAAGTCGGTTACAGGACCTTGTTTGGTGGTCTGCACGATCATATCCACGTTGATACCTTTCTGGGCTAACGTAGAAAAGATACTATGGGCAACACCCGGTCTGTCTGGTACATCCACCAGCATCACTTTAACGACATTCAGATCACGGGTCACACCACTAACGACTCGCTGTTTTTCCATAAGATCGCCTCCTATGACCATTGTGCCAAGGGAATCACTAAAGCTAGAACGAACATGGATAGTTACACCCCACGCAGCCGCAAGCTCAACTGCCCTTGGTTGCAAAATTGCGGCACCTAGGCTTGCTAGCTCTAGCATCTCTCCATGGGAAATCTCATCTAACTTACGGGCACTAGAAACCAAGCGAGGATCAGCAGTATAAACTCCATCTACATCGGTATAAATTTCACAGGCCTTGGCATCTAGTGCCGCGGCTAAGGCCACTGCCGTAGTATCTGATCCGCCTCTCCCTAGTGTTGTAATATCGCCCATGTCATTGATCCCTTGAAAACCAGCTACAATCACGATTCTGCCATCAGATAGTTCTTTGCGAACCCTTACAGGATCTACCCTTAGAATCTTAGCCCTCGTATGTAGAGCGTCTGTACAGATACCACCTTGAGGCCCCGTAAGTGAGATTACTGGATATCCCTCTTCGGCAATAGCCATAGCCAGCAAAGCTATGGAAATCTGCTCACCAGTGGACAAAAGCATATCCATTTCCCGTTTAGACGGAGAGCTAGATATCTCCCGGGCCTTGGCCACAAGCTCATCGGTGGTATCGCCCTGGGCCGATACCACAGCCACAACATGATAACCTGAATTCTTGGCACTAATAATCCGGCGAGCGACTGCCTTAATCTTCTGGGTATCTGCCACCGAGGACCCGCCGTATTTCTGCACTAAAACCTGCAATGCTCCCCCTCCTACATGTCCATTGAACAAGTCCCCGAACAAAGGCTCGAGGGTCCCTTGGATTCTTACTGTTCCTTAATTAAATACTAGCGACAACCCGAGAATTCTAGTTAGCTACGCAGGTACCCTGCTCCGCCACACAAGTTAACATAATTTTGCATTGAATGCCATGGACTGCGAAGGCCTCCTCCATAGCATCCCCTATATCATCAGTCTGGTCCTTGGCTAGGGCTACTACTGTTGGCCCAGCTCCAGATAGGGCAGCACCCAAAGCACCCGCCTGCTTCGCCGCATCCATCACCGCTTCTAGTCCTGGCACCAACGGGGCCCTGTATGGCTGGTGCAGACGATCCTCCATAGCTCTTCTAATCTTGTCCCATTTCCTCATCATCCAAGCCGCCACAAATAGAGCGGCGCGGCCAGTGTTAAAAACGGCATCACCATGGGAAACGGTCTCAGGCAAGACCCTTCGAGCCTTAGCGGTACTTAGTTCAAAATCGGGAATCGCTAAGACTACCCTTAGCTCCTCTGGAGCCGGTAATACTACATAGTCTACGCCATTTCCTTGGCCTGATGAGACTACTAGTCCACCAAATAGTGCGGGAGCAACGTTATCCGGGTGTCCTTCTATACTTGCGGCCAAGGTAAGTAACTCAGCCTCGCCAATACCGAGCCCGCCCAATAGGTTGGCAGCATAAAGACCAGCAACTACCGCCGTGGCACTACTTCCCAGCCCCCTGCCTAGAGGTACAAGGCTTTCTATATGCAACCGTACTGGTGGAGGTGCTTCACCTCTATGGGCAAATGCCTTTGCCCAAGCATCGTAAACTAACTGGCCTCCATCCTGCTGTAGCGTGCTTGCCCCTTCACCTATCACAGAAAACCCCCAGGTCCCAAGCTCAAACTCAAAACCATTCCACATATCTAGAGCCATACCCAGACAATCAAATCCAGCACCAAGATTTGCTGTAGTAGCCGGCACCATCACCTTTATCTGTCTGCTCAAAGCTTCGCCCCCCTGCAGGTGATACTGACAGCTAAAACTCTCCATCCATAATGGCCTCGGTTATATCCTCAAGATTCGCATCAAGCACCAAAGGTTTGTTGGAGACCGCCATGGCAGCATCGGGGTCTTTTAGCCCATGGCCTGTAGAAATAGCTACTACCTGTGCCCCGGGAGGGAAAAATCCCCTATCTACCAGCTTTTTGATGCCTGCCAAGGGTGCCGCGGAGGCAGGTTCCACAAATATTCCTTCTGTCCTAGCTAGGAGCTCATAGGCCTCAAGAATCTCCTCGTCTGTCACCTTATCAATTAGGCCATCTGATTCATCCCGGGCAGCAACTGCCCGCTCCCAACTAGCAGGATTGCCGATACGGATCGCGGTGGCAATTGTCCGAGGCTCCTTAAATACTCGGTTTTCCACAATAGGCGCCGCACCAGCGGCTTGAAAACCTAATAGCTTTGGAAGCCGGGTGCTACAAGCTCTAGCTTTATACTCCCTAAATCCTTGCCAATAGGCTGTAATGTTACCGGCATTTCCCACGGGGATGGCAAGATAGTCTGGAGCATCACCAAGCACATCTACTATCTCGAAGGCTCCCGTTTTCTGTCCCTCGATTCGATAGGGATTGAGGGAGTTTACTAACGTTATGGGTAATTCGTCAGTAAGCTTCCTGACGAATTCTAGGGCATCGTCAAAGTTACCCCTAATCGCTATCACCTCAGCCCCCTGGATGACTGCCTGAGCTAGCTTGCCAGAGGCAATGGCACCCTCCGGTAATAGCACTATGCAGCGGATTCCGGCCCTAGCAGCATAAGCAGCGGCAGAAGCGGAAGTGTTGCCGGTAGAAGCACACATAATGGCCTTCGCACCACCTTCCACAGCTTTGGATACAGCCATAGTCATGCCCCGGTCCTTAAAAGAACCCGTAGGGTTTAGACCTTCATATTTGACATATAGCTCGATATTGCCACCAATTGCTGCCGCAAAGTTGCGCGCTGGTAAAAGTGGTGTATTGCCCTCATATAAACTAATAATCGGTGTTGTATCTTCTACCGGCAAGAAATCCCGATAGGCATTGATTAGACCTGTCCATTTCATAGCGGCATACCCCCTTCTACCCGAATCACATTCGCTATATCCTTAATGGATGGCAAGGTGGCAATCCGTTTCAGGCTTGCCTGCATCTGCCTTTCCTCTACTTCATGGGTAATAAACACTATCGGTACTGGCTGATCCTGTCCTCGGCCCTGTTGGATCATGGATTCAATGCTAACTCCCTCAGCTCCAAAACTTGCCGCAACCTGGGCCAATACACCCGGCTTATCTTGGGCATGAAGCCTTACGTAGTAGCGGGTACCGACATCATCCATGGGCTTTACCGGAATATGTGTCCACAAGGTTTCTACTCGATGATGGGAGTCTCGCCTGCGATTACGAAGCACATCCACTATATCAGCAATGATGGCGCTACCTGTGGGCAAATCACCGGCTCCTCGGCCATAGAACATCAGCTCACCCACGGCATCGCCCCGGACGAAAATGCCGTTAAAAACCCCATTAACCGATGCTAATGGATGCTCTTTTGGCAAGAACGTGGGATGTACCCTTGCTTCTATTCCATTTGCTCGCCTCTTGGCAATAGCTAGAAGCTTGATGATATAGCCAAAATGCTCGGCAAAGGCAATATCATCTGGTGTGATGCGGGAAATACCTTCACAGTATACTTGGTGCAAGGATATCGGTGTCTGAAAAGCCAAAGACGCCAAGATCACCAGCTTGTTGGCGGCATCCTGACCTTCGATATCGGCGGCAGGTTCAGCCTCGGCATAGCCTAGTGCCTGAGCTTCCTTTAGGACCTCATCAAAGGCGGCCCCCTCCTGGGTCATGCGGGTAAGGATATAATTAGTTGTACCATTTACTATACCCATGATCTCTTCAATACGATTGCCCACTAGGGATTCCCGAAGGGGCTTAATAATAGGGATACCCCCACCTACCGAGCCTTCATAGTAAAGATCAACACCTTGATTGCGGGCTAGCTTTATCAAGCGAGCACCATGGGCCGCGATTACAGCTTTATTGGCAGTCACCACATGCTTACCCCGGGATAGGGCAGCCTCAATATACTGATAGGCCGGCTCCAAGCCACCCATGAGCTCTACGACCACCGAGATCCCATCGTCTTCTAGTATATCGGCTGGGTTAGTCGTAAGTAGCCCCTCTTCGACTTCTACGGCCCTTGGTTTTGTCAAGTCTCGCACCAAGATCTTGGCAATCTCAAATTCCGTACCGGCGCGCTCAAAGATCACCTCACGATTATCCTGCAAGATCTTGCATACACCGGTACCTACTGTCCCAAGTCCCATCAGACCAATCTTCACCGATTTATCCATATGCTTGGCTACTCGCCTTCACCCCTTTGTGTTTGTGCATGAACATGACATTACATACGACTGATTATACCATCTCGTGGATTGGGGGGAAAGCATTTCCATGAAAAACCCCGGTTTTGGAGGACCGGGGCGGGAATACCAGCTATTTTCTTAACTAAGCGAATCTTTAAGCACCTTGCCTGCCCGAAAGACCGGCACCTGCCTCGCCTCAATATCTATTTCAGCACCAGTTTGTGGATTGCGACCCTTTCGTGCGGCTCGCTCCCTTACTTCAAAAGTGCCGAAACCAGTAAGCTGTACCCTATCACCGGCCACTAAGGCTTCTTGAATAGTCTCCAAGAAAGCATCCAGACATACACCCACGTCTTTCTTGGTCATGCGAGTCTTTTCAGCCACTTTGCCAATGAGCTCAACCTTTGTCACAGGCTCACCCCCTTCCCTTATTACCCCTATTCTCTCTCGGGAGGGCCTGTCTTATGATAGTTTTCCGATAAAACCCGCTCAAATCGGCTCTTTTACCTATCTTTTGCTGCATTTCTAAAAGAAAACCCGGTGAGATGTCCAAGGGTAACCGGACCATCCCTACCGGGGCAATAGACCAGATATGAAGGGCCATCCTCCCTAGAGGATGATGCAAATTAAGCCGCCACTTCCGTCATTGATAATCCGTGTTAAAGTCTCCTGTAGCTTAATCTGTGCATTATCTGGCATCCGATGAAGTTTACTGTTAATCCCTTCTCTGACTAATTCCTGCAAAGGTTTGCCCAGAAAATCCGAAGACCACACCTTACCTGGGTCCTTCTCATATTCATCGGACAGATAACGAACTAGCTCTTCGCCCTGCTTCTCCGTTCCCACAAAGGGGGTCACTTCGGTCTCTATCTGTGCCCTAACCAGATGGATCGAAGGTGCACTTGCCTTCAATCTGACACCAAAGTTCCGACCTTGTCTGAAAAGTTCAGGCTCATCAAAGGCTATGTCATCTGTATCTGGGTTAACAATGCCATAACCCCGGGCCCGTACACTCGCCAAAGCCACTGCCATCTTATCGTACTCCCGCTTAGCTTGGGTAAGCTCCTTCATAAGGCGCAGAAGATGGTGATCTCCTGTTACCTCAAAGCCAGTCATCTCTTCCATCACACCGTAAAATAGGCTCTTAGGTGCCTCCACATCGATAAGGGCTGCACCTGTCCCCAAATCCATGCTACTTAAGGTGACCCGATCAATGAAGTCATATTCTGCCAGCCTTTGTACAGCCACGTCTATGTCCCTAAGGCGCTCTACCCCATCGAAAATCCCATAAACAGCATTATCATACTCCTGCCTAATCCAGTAACTCGATGGCAACTCATCGACCCACTCAGAGACACGAATGCTGACCTCCCGCACAGGAAACTCGTAGAGCATCTCATGGAGTATATCCATAAGATCTCCCTCAGTTAGGTGCAAGCAATCCACAGCCATCACAGCCACACCGTACTTATCTTCCAGCTGCCGAGCCAGTTCCTGGGTGGCGTCAGCATCGGGATGAACAGAGTTAAGCAATACCATAAATGGTTTGCTAAGCTCCTTTAGCTCCCGGATGACCCTCTCTTCTGCCTTCAGGTACCCCTCCCGGGGAATGTCCGTAATAGAGCCATCTGTTACAACAACCAAGCCTAAAGTGGAATGCTCAGCGATAACTTTTCTGGTGCCGATCTCAGCTGCTTCCTGAAAAGATATCTCTTCCTCTAGCCAGGGTGTCCTGACCATGCGAGGCCCTTCCCCATCCATGTAACCCAAGGCACCCTCCACCGCATACCCTACACAATCTACTAGCCGTATCCGAAAACCAACACCTTCTCCTAAAGTCAACTCCACAGGTTCGTCGGGCACGAATTTAGGCTCAGTAGTCATAATGGTCTTACCAGATCCGCTCTGTGGCAATTCATCTCGGGTCCGTGCCCAAATGTGCTCATCTTGAATCCCCGGCATAACCATGAGATCCATGAACCTTTTTATAAAGGTGGATTTGCCAGTTCGCACCGGGCCTACAACCCCAACATAGATGCTGCCACCTGTACGTTCCGCCATATCTTTAAATATATTAAACTTCTCCACCGACGACTTCCCTCCCTCACTTACCAGTTTCCCGGTCCTGGGCATTTGACCGCAACCCGTCTGGCCCACCTTACTTGCCAATAGAACAAGGTGCACGATCAACAATAATACTATATTAGTCGCTCGGTGCAATTATTACCTAGATATGGGCGGTTACTTTTTCTTGGCCCGTTGGCCGATTTTATTCTCGGTTCCAGCCAAAAGTCGTTGAATGTTGGTGCGGTGACGATAAAAAGCAAAAGATGAAATCAAAAACCCCATCACAATATATGTTGTAGATGCCCCAGTAATAATCAGAAAGATGGGAAACAGCAAAGCCGCGGCCAAAGAAGCCAATGATATATATTTAGTAATACCCACTAATGCGATCCAAAGCCCCAAGAGAATCAGAGCGATCACTGGAGTAAGGCTCACTATTGCCCCTAGACTTGTGGCAACACCCTTACCTCCCCGAAAGTTTAGATAGACAGGCCAGTTATGGCCGGCTATAGCCGCCACTCCTGCAAGCAGTCGCACCACCTCACCACCGGCCAATGAACCAAGGTAAACAGCCACAGCTCCCTTAGCCACATCCAAGATAAAAACTACTATAGCCGCCGCCGGACCTATCGTCCGCAAAACGTTAGATGTCCCGATATTGCCACTGCCATATTCCCTAACATCCAAATTCGCCCATATCCGTCCTACGATTAGTCCAAAGGGAATCGAACCAATCAGATAGGAACCCAATATCGCCAAAATGGCTCCCAACACAGATGTCCCCTCCTTCATCTTGTTTTAGATCCAAGATCTGGGGTCACTCACGTTTGCGCACCTTGAACCAAATGGGAGTACCATGAAAGCCAAAGGCAGCCCTTAACCGGTTTTCCAGATAACGACGGTATGAAAAGTGCAGTAAGCTCGGATCATTGACAAAAAGGCCAAACACTGGCGGCTTCACACTCAACTGATTAATATAAAATAGCTTCAAAGGCTTGCCTTTGTCACTGGGGGGCTGATTTAAATGTATGGCCTCCTGCAAGACTTCATTGAGCCTTCCGGTGCTCACACGCATCCCGTGCTGACCTGCAACATACTTGGTAGTCTCAATTAACTGGCCCAGTCTTTGACCTGTTATAGCCGACACAAATACAATGGGAGCGTAAGTGACAAAGGCCAGCTCCCTACGGATCTCCTGTTCATATGTCCTCATGGTGCTGCTGTCTTTCGAGATAGCATCCCACTTATTTACAACCAACACTAAAGCTTTGCCCTGCTCATGGGCATAGCCCACTACTTTCTTATCCTGCTCTGTTACACCATCCACTGCATCTATGACTGCCAAAGCCACATCAGAGCGATCGACTGCCCTTAGAGCCCTGATCACGCTATAACGCTCCACATTCCATTCAATGCGCTTCCTCCGGCGCATACCTGCGGTATCAGCGATAATGTAGCGCTGACCCTCCCATTCAAAGAGTGTATCAATGGCATCCCGGGTAGTCCCTGGGATATCTGTAACAATGCTACGCTCTGTGCCAGTGATGGCATTAACCAAAGAGGATTTGCCTACATTGGGTCGGCCAATTACCGCCATGCGGATAATATCATCTTCATCTTCGGTATAGCCATTGTCTGGGAAAAGCCCGATAATCCTATCTAAGAGATCCCCAATATTGCGATTGTGCTCCGCAGCAACGCCAATGGGATCCCCTAGCCCTAGCTGGTAAAACTCGTATACTGCCGCTTCCAAATTGCCGTGATCTACTTTGTTAGCCACTAGGATCACCGGTTTACTTGCCCGCCTTAGAAGGTTGGCAATATGCTCGTCATCGGCGGTAATGCCTGTCCTGACGTCGACCACAAAAAGAATCACATCTGCCTCTTCGATGGCTATTTCAGCTTGGCGTCGCACCCCTACAGTTATGTCACAGGTATCCTCAAAATCCATACCACCGGTGTCAATCAAGATAAACGAACGAGTTGTCCACTGGCAATCTGCATAAAGCCGATCCCGGGTAATGCCTGGCTCACCCTCCACGATGGCCTGCCTGCCACCGGCAATCCGGTTGAATAGGGCCGATTTACCCACATTTGGTCTTCCTACTATAGCAACTACTGGTTTTGCCATGGGCCTGTCACCCTCTCCACCAGCTCCCATCCACCCGAGACGGGTATTACTGGTACATTTAATTCATCTGCAACCTCATCCACCACGTAGCCATCAAGAAACTGCCTCCCATCTTTGAGGGAGCTGTCGGGAATGTAGAGCACTTCCCCTAAGTACGTTCCTGCCAAGGCATCAATCAAGTCAGTCCCGGTGATGAGTCCTCCCACTGAAATATTCGACCCGAAAAAACTATTCGGGATCACATGCAGATCGACTTCTAAATTGCCCATATCCTGTAAGCTTTGTACAGGCTGGCATAATATCTTCTGACCCAATAAACCTGTCGCTAGGGATACGTGGCGAGCCCCAGGCAATGCCTCCGGTGCCTCGGCTAAGGCTTTCGCAAAATCCTGGAGGAAAAGTGCAGATAATCCCACACCATTCTCAAGTTGGGCGAAATCCTCGTAGCTTTCGCCACTTGGCAACGGCATGTCCCCTAACAAATAAAACTCATCGGCTAACCATACAAATCGGGTGCCTGTTTCCTGGAGAAATCGTACTTGCCAATCAGCAACACTGTAAATTAGCTCCCGGGCCTCCACCGCAGTTACAGGCCGAAGCCGCGGCAATCCCTCTCGAAATCTAGTCAAACCCACAGGTACAATGGCTACTGACCTTGCCGCAGGCCACATTGCCTGCAAATCTGCCACAGTCTTCTCTAGGACGGGTCCATCATTAATACCGGGGCACAGCACAATCTGACAATGGAAATCGATGCCCCAGTCGGCGAGTCTCTGCAACTGGGTCAGTATGCTATCAGCCCGGGGATTTACCATCAGTTCTTTCCGTACCTGGGAACAAGTAGCATGCACCGATATATACAAAGGGCTAAGGTTCATTGCCCTAATAGACTCCCAGTCCGCGTCACTTAAGTTCGTCAAAGTAATGTAATTGCCATATAGAAAGGATAACCGATAGTCATCGTCTTTTACGTAAAGGGTAGACCGCATATTCGGAGGCATTTGATCGACAAAACAGAACTGGCAGTGGTTCTGGCAGTGCCGGATCCCATCGAACAGTTCTCCATCAAATTCCATGCCCAAAGTATGGCCCAATTTCTTTTCAATGTCAATTACTAATTCCTCACCGGTAGCTTTAGTCGCTAGCAAGGTGAGCTTGGCGTCGGCTTCATAGAATCTATACACCAAAAGGTCAGTCAATGGATAGCCATTGATAGATAATACCTGATCACCCACTTGTAGCCCCACTGCCTGGGCGATGCTGCCCCCTTGTATGCTTCTAATAATTGCCACAGACCAACCCCCCGTATGCAAAGCTCCATTTCGAGCCCGTTTGGTTACAATTCCACACGGGGGGCACTATTCCTGGTTTGGGGCACAATCTGAGGTATAGTAGACTGGTTCTGCTTTGTGATATGCAGCATTCAGATACTGTTTTGTCTCGTTGACTATTTCAACTAACCGCGGGTATGCCCTTCTTGCCCCTCTGGTCACCAAGGGCCTACCCAAGGCGACAAGCCGAAGCCGCCTGGACAAGAAGCCACCGATTCTCATCTCCCAATTCACAGCCCTAAGACTATTGACAAATAGCAACTGACGGGGATCGGCCCCCGCCAGTATAAAACCGGATTTAACTGCTTGCTCAATGGGAAGAGCTCTACTACCTCGACCTAGTACAAAGATCTCATTGCCATACTCGTCCACCCCTACAGGAAAAACTCGGCCTCGATCTTCGCCATCCACGATGTCAAAATACAAGACATTGGCAATATCTTCTAGGGAAGGCAGTGGATCTCCCTGAATTCTACCAAGATGGATGGCGGCGGCAAGAGGTGAAGAATGGGCCCCGCCGTAGCAAGCGTAGATTACCTTCACGTAGCATTCCCCGCTTATAGTCAGTGATTCCCACCTTCATCATCGTGGCGGGGACTAGGCTCATCTTGTAGCTTTTCACCATGTGATTCCCCATCTCCCTGCCTTGGGGTCTGTTGTTCCTTGTGGGAATGCTTACGACTACGACCTATACCGAAGGCACTAGTAAACTCTCGACCGAAGAATTGACGCACACCTTCCCAGCCCGAGGCATTCAGTATCACCCAAGCAATAGCGGCCAACACCACAAGCCCGATAATCCACCAGACTGAGCGAGATCCCGCCCTGCCAACGGGTGCACTAGCCCCGGCGGCCGCTAAGAGCACATCGGAGATTAGATTTGCTGCCTTCTCCGCCATATTTAGGCTGGTCTCGTGGGTGCCAAACTCCAAAAGCAAGGACCGAGGTGCCAAATCCTGATTATAGTTACCCTTAGCATCGAAAATACCCTTTACAAGGCCAGGATATTGCTTGTCGGCTTCGTCTTTTAGGGTCTGGGCGAACTCCAGATTGGCTTCTCGATTCTGATTTTGGCGGCCCACCACCAATTGCACGGCAGATAGTTCAGTACCTTCAACTTCTGTAACATACTCGTTTTCCGGAACTGCATCTCTATGGACATCAATAATTACCAAGGGGCGCTCCCGTAAAAGCTGTGTGGCAGTCCTGCGGGATCGTACATAGGCCTGGGAATCGTGGGGGTTATGGTTATTTGGGGATTTATCCACCTCAAAGCCCCTACTCTTAAACTCCTTTTCCAGTGCATCCATGACACCGTAAACGTCTCCCCATTCCTTAGAGGACACCCCACTGGTGGGTATATAGGATTCATCACTATGGGTGCAATACAGAGCAATGTGAGGTGGTTTGGGAGCCATACCCTGGGTAAAAAGATTCTTTAGCCAAGGAAGTCTGCTGACCTGAGCAGTTTGCTTAGTCCTTCTTTGAACTTGTCCCGTATTTTTCACATAAACAGTATCTCCCTGAATTCTCGTTACCTCAAATCTGTCATTGTCCCCATTTACATAAGCATCTCCCACATCGAGCATGCGGGCAGATTTTGTCACCACGTTTTGTGTCTCTTCATCTATTAGTGTGAAATATCCACCATCAATCCTCTCAAACATGCCGACAATCCCGTCGGGAAGGGTAGCAGATGCCAATACACCCGGGACAAACAGTATGATCACGATCATGGCCATGAGACAGATCCGAGCATGTTTAGCTTTCATAGAGATCCTCCTCCACAACTGCATCCTCAATGGCATCCTGCATGGGATGGGAAATATGCTCCACCTCGCCGCTCTCTGCGACACGTAGAGTATGCTGATAGCCAAGGGCATCTGGTTGCACCATTGGACCGCTCGGTGTATTGTCGGTGATACCCAATGCATTGACATCAATGGAATCGTTATCGCCCCTCGAGTCACCATCTTCAGGAAATTCATGCTGCAAAAACTCCTCATTATCTAGGGCTCGAGGTCGATCCGAACCATGCTCGGGGCCCCCCGCTAAGCGCTCCCGACTTTCGCCTACTACTTCAGCTAGAACAACTGCAATTAGCCCGGCCAGTACCACTGCATCTAGGGCCCCGGCCCCTCCAATGGCAACTGTAGTGGCCATACCCTTAGCCAAGGCAATCCCCATATGAATCAGATCTGCAACAACAATTCCCAAAACTCCCGCTATGAAGGCACTCCGCCGTGAGCGCCCTGCTAGATATCCCGCAACACCAGCAATCAGGCTATAGCTCCAGATGGGATCAAGCCATTGCTCCGCTGGTTCCCGCACACCCATGAGCTGGGCGAATCCCCAAATCACAACCCCTGTGGCTATCCCCGCCACCACGCCTCGCCATTTTTCTCTTGATGTCCCGGCCCGGGCGATGAGCCAAACTACCAAGGCTAAGGGAATCAGGGCACCACCAACATTGACGGAGATACGCACTGGTCCCCGAGATATGGGTATATCCACAAAGCTTCCCAAGATCAAGAGTCCCAAAAAGACAAAAGCTTGGTTATCGGTTAGGTTCATCCGATCGAGTACCCGCTGTGCCACACCCAGGTAAATCACGATTCCTATGACTACTAAGAGAATTAATCCTATTGGCAACCCCATCACTCCTTCAAACTATCCAAGTAGCAGCCGGCCAATTGCCACCGTAAGTAGCTTACCCGGGTTTTCGGGTGTTATACGAAACAAAAAAACAGGCCCGAAGGCCTGCTATTTGTGATCCAAGCTGGAATTGCTTCCGGCTTTATTTAATCCTCATCATCGTCATCGTTGTCAAATATCAAACCGAGATCGCCCACTAAATCACCAATGGTGACTCCGGAGCTTTCTGGCTCTCGCTCTTCCACAACTGAATGCGTCGGTGCTGGTTTTGGCGCAGGCCTAGTCTGGGCTTCTTTAATACTCAACCCGATGCGGCGGGCATTTTCATCAATGCTAATAATCTTAACCTTGACATCTTCCCCTGACTTCACAACTTCCTCAGTATTAGCCACATGGCGATCAGCCAACTGGGAAATATGAACGAGCCCCTCCACACCGTCTTCTAGCTTCACGAAGGCACCAAAATCCACAGTGCGAGTAACCTCGCCGCTGACGATATCACCTTCATGGTATTTCTCACCAATATTGTCCCACGGATCAGGTAGGGTCTGTTTGAGTCCCAAGGAAATCCGCTCAGTTTCCTTGTCTAGATTCAAAATCATGACCTTGGTCTCTTGTCCTTCAGAAATAATATCGGAAGGGTGATCCACCCGGCTATAAGCCATTTCAGAAACATGCAAAAGGCCCTCTACCCCATGGCCAATATCCACAAATGCACCAAAATCTGTGAGACGCCGCACGATTCCATCGACAATGTCTCCAGGCTGGTAGGTATCGAAGATGATCTCCTTCTGTGCTACATACTCCTCTTCCAAGACTTCCTTATGGGAAAGTACCACATTATTGCGCTGTTTGTCTAGCTCAATTATCTTTAGCCGAAGCAATTTGCCAATATAGACATCTAGATCTTCGACATAGTTGCGAGCTACATGGGAAGCCGGTACAAAACCTCTCACACCCACATCCACTAATAGACCGCCCTTGACCCTTTCGGTTACAGTGGCTTCGATGATCTCGCCCTGGGCATGCTTCTCCTCTAGTTCCTTCCAAGCAACTGCTTGATCAGCCCGGCGCTTAGATAAAACAACATTACCTTCGCTATCATCCATGCGAACCACATAGACATCTATCTCATCGCCCACAGCCAACACATCCCCCGGTGATTCACCAGGTTTGAGGCCTAGCTCATGTCTGGCAATCCGACCCTCGGATTTGCCCCCTACATGCACCAAAACCTCATCATCGCTGACCTGGACAACATTACCTCGGACAATATCCCCCTGGTTTGGAGTGATGAAAGTCTCATCATATTCTGCCATGGTGGGTGCTTCCATGTCCTGGTCTTCTTCCACCGTAGTGGCTCCGCCGGTTTCGGTGTCTACTGCTTCAACCGCATTGGCATCTACAGTTGTCTCCTGAACTTCAGGAGTATTCTCCTCAGTAACCGTTGCTGCCTGTGCTTCACGTGCCTCTTGCCCGTGCATTCCTTCAAACTCTGTCATCCGTTGCACTACCTCCTCAATGAGCCAGTCAGGCGTAGATGCGCCTGCGGTAATACCTACCTTATCAGTGGGACGAAACCATGCAGGATCTAGATCTGCTTCTGTCTCGATATGATAAGTGCGGGCACCACTGTCCTGGCAAATCTGTGCCAATCTTGTCGTGTTGGCACTATTGCGTCCACCCACTACTAGCATGACATCCACCCGGGATGCCAGCTCCTTGGCGGCCTGCTGTCTGCGGGCGGTTGCGGTACAAATAGTATCATAGAATTTTACTTCCCGGGCTCTGCCAACCAACTCAGCGATACATGCCCGGTAATTTGACAACGATTGGGTTGTCTGGGCCACCACCCCATAGCGCTCGCTTACAGGTAAGTCCGCGATCTCCTGGGGGTTGCCAGCTACAATGCCGGTACCGTCGGTAGCTCCCAGTATGGCAACAATTTCGGGGTGATCTCGATCTCCCACAACTACTACTTGGTAGCCCTCTTCCTTTAATAGCGCGGCCCACTTCATGGCCCGTACCACAAAAGGGCAAGTAGCATCCACGATGTGGAGACCCTTTGCATTGGCATCATCTATAATCTGGGGTGGCACCCCATGACTTCTAATAATGACGACACCATCATCAATGCTGTCTATGGCTTCAGCCGACTGAATACCTAACTCAGCTAGGCGGGCCACAGCTTGGGGGTTATGAATCAAGGGCCCCAAAGTACGTATGGAGACACCTTGGTGGTTCGTTGCCGTTTCCATTGCCGTATCGATGGCACGCTTAACCCCAAAACAAAA
>JAAZMF010000166.1 GCA_012798955.1 Bacillota bacterium
AACCTATTCTGGTAAAATGTCACTCACTAGAGCGCGGATGTTTCGGATGCTGTAGGTGGGTGGTCTTTTGGAGGACTGGATAGCTTACTCCCGGGCCGGGTTTGTGACCAAGCTCATTTAACCTGTTTTTGCCCAGTTTTTCTGGATATGGTACAATAGGGGCTGTGAGAAACCTCACAAACGCGCATCAAGAGATTATCACCAGTGATATACCATAGCTAGGGGGCATGATTGGAAATGGCAGATAAGGTTCTCGGGAAGGCGCCAGTAGGCATATCTAATCGTCACGTACATCTGTCTGCGGCGGATGTAGACAAGCTTTTTGGCAGTGGCCATAGCCTTACCAACATTAAGGATTTATCCCAGCCGGGACAGTTTGCCGCTGATGAAACTGTGACTCTAGTAGGTCCTAAAGGGGTTATCCCTAGAGTTAGAGTGCTGGGGCCGACACGGGGTCAGACCCAAGTAGAGATTTCTCGAACTGATGCATTCGCATTGGGAGTAAGACCGCCGGTGCGAGATTCGGGCGATCATGAAGGAAGTGCCGGTCAAGTGACGGTGGTAGGACCAAACGGGGCAGTGACCTTGTCCAAAGGCATTATCTTAGCCAAACGGCATGTGCATATGACACCTGCTGATGCTGAGCGCATGGGCCTTCAGAACAAGGATCTTGTGAAAATCCGCTGTGGCGGTCCCCGGGCCCTCACATTTGAGCAGGTCCTCGTACGAGTGCATGAAGATTTTGCCCTCGACTGCCATCTAGATACCGATGAGGCCAACGCCGCCATGCTTAATAACGGCGATGAAGTGGAGATACTAAGGTAATAGTACTTCCCTTCAGTAGTACTTCCTAAGTGATGTGTTTAAGGAATGTGTTTTGGTTATCATAGGCCCCTGGGTATACTGGGGGCTTTCCTGTCGTATTCTAAGATACACTGTGATACAATTAGGTCAATGACCTACTAAGCAATGTAGGGGGGATGAGAAGCATGCCCTTGCGGGAATTCCAGTGCATAAACTGTGGGGAGAAATTCGAGGAATTAGTGCGCAACGGTACAAAGGTTGTATGCCCCAAATGTAATAGCCAGGAGTTGGAGAGTTTGATCTCCTCCTTTGGCTTTAAAGGCTCCACCAAATCCAGTGCTATGCAAGGGGGTTGTGGCACCTGTGCCGGCGGACACTGTAGCACCTGTCACTAATATAAGCCAAGAATCTTGCGTACCCGATGATATGAAGCATTTGCTTGCAAGGGTGCTATAGCATAGCGTAGTTGGAGTCTTCCGTTCCTGGCCTCTTGGCATTTTGCCGCTCCCATGGAAGGAAGATCTAGGTAGATGTCTAAGTAGGACATGGGCAGAAAAATCGGCAATCGGGGCTACAGGCATGAAGATTGCTGAAAAACAACGCTGGAGGAGACGCAAATGAAAAAGACGAGGGTCGCCCTCATTGGATGCGGTCGAGTAGCAAGGGTTCACGCCGAAGCTTTGGCTTCATTGGATGAAGTCGAACTAGTTGCCGTTGTTGACATTAAGCCTGATCGGGCAGAGGATTTTAGCCAAAGGTATGACGCAAAAGCGTACACCGATTACAAGGAAGTCTTAGCTCTATCCCATGTAGATGCGGTACAGCTAGCCACACCACATAATACCCACGCTGAGATTGCCATTGACGCTCTTAAGGCTGGTAAAGATGTACTTACAGAAAAACCCATGGCCATCACAGTTCCTGATATGGAGGCCATGATTGAAACTGCCAAGGAAACCGGTCGTACGTTAGGGGTTATTTTTCAGAATCGGTATAATGACGCTTCCCAGGCGGTGAAGCAAGTTATCGAAGATGGTAGACTGGGTGAGATCAAGGGCACTCGGGCGATCATTACTTGGCGCCGCACAGATGAGTACTATTCCCATAGTGACTGGAAGGGAACCTGGGACAAAGAGGGTGGCGGGGTCCTGATCGATCAGGCTATCCATACTATAGACCTGATGCAATGGCTCACCGGAGAAATAGATTACCTGGAAGCCCGGTATGATACAAGGGCCCATGACATGATTGATGTGGATGACGTGGCTGAAGCCCATATAGTGTTTAAGAACGGTGCGATTGGTTGTCTTTATGCTAACTGCAACTATTCCTATGATGCACCAATTTTCCTGGAGATCCATGGAGAGAAAGGAATTGCCCATATCATCGGCGATACCGCGAGAATCACCATAGGCAACAAGACCATCACGGTAGAGCAAGAGGCCGATGAGGCATCTGGCCTACGGTATTGGGGTTTCAGCCATAAGCGACAGATTCGAGACTTCTATCGAGATCTGCAGGCAGGCAAAAGACCGTTTGTCGATGGCACCGAGGGGAAAGTTGCCGTAGATATAGTGCTAGCCATGTATGAGTCCTCCCGTCGTCAAACACCCATCTATTTCCCATATGTGCCGGGAGCACCTTCATGTGGGAAACATCGAGATGGCAAATGTGACTGCTCGTAGAGGAGTATTTCATCTTGACATTGGCTAGCTGGTGCTGGTATGCTTAGAGAAACATAAAATTGATTCCCTTTAAGGTGATCCGGCGAGGTCAGCAAGGGGCGGGCTATCGGTGTGCACTATTGCGTCACTGAGGTCTAGTGGAGTTTGCGCAGATATTGTGGCAAAACTAATAAACCCTGCCGGATAGGCGGGGTTTTCCTTTTTGACCCCGGGACACCTTTACCAAGAGATTGAGGTGGAAAAACCCTGGAGGTGAAGCCATGGCATGGCAGAGAAAGGATCTACTAGGGCTAGCCGATCTTTCTGTAGACGAAACAGAGACTTTACTAAAGTCGGCTCAAGCCTTCAAACATGTGTTTGAACGGAGTGTCAAGAAATTCCCCACCCTAAGAGGAAAGACAATCGTCAATCTGTTCTATGAACCCAGCACGCGTACCCGGAGTTCATTTGAAATCGCTGGAAAATGGCTCAGTGCTGATGTCATCAATGTATCCGCATCTACCAGCAGTGTTGCCAAGGGAGAAAGCCTGAAAGACACAGCCAAAACCTTAGAAGCTATGGGAGTTGATGCCATAGTCCTTAGGCATTCTGCCCCTGGCACCCCCCATTATTTAGCCAACTCGTGTAATGCCGCTATTATCAATGCCGGTGATGGCGCCCACGAACATCCTACCCAAGCTTTGCTAGATCTACTTACCTTAAAAGAAAAGTGGGACTCCTTCCAAGATAAGGAGGTCCTCATCATCGGAGATATCCGCCATAGCAGAGTCGCCAAATCCAATATTTACGGATTAACTCGGCTCGGGGCAAACATAACTGTTTGTGGCCCAGCAACCCTAATGCCTCCAGGCTTAGATAAGCTCGGTGTTAGGGTGAAGGAGCGTCTAGATGATGAGTTGCTACAAGCAGCGGATTTAGTCTATGTTCTTCGTATTCAGCGGGAAAGGCAAGAACAGGGCCTATTCCCCTCCCTTAGAGAATACAGCAGATTATATGGATTAAATGCCGCGCGAATGGAGCAAACCAAACCTGATGTCATCGTGATGCATCCTGGGCCCGCTAATCTTGGTGTGGAGATTACTACCCAAGTGGCATATAGCAGAGCATCATCGATTCAAGAGCAAGTGACTAATGGTGTGGCTGTGAGAATGGCCGTATTGTATCACCTTGTGGGAGGAGAACGCCAGGATGTCGATCTTAATTAAGCAGGGCACACTGCTAATGGGTAGCCCAGGGACCCAGACTCTAGAGGTTGGCGATATTCGGATCGAAGATACTCGGATCCAGGCCCTAGGATCAGATCTCACTCCCCAAGCCGAAGATGAGGTCATCGAGGCCCAGGGCCGATTGGTTGCACCTGGTCTAGTTGATCTGCATGTGCATTTGAGGGAGCCGGGTCGGGAAGATGAAGAGACAATCATCACCGGTGCTGAAGCTGGGGCGGCTGGTGGCTTCACCACCATCGTGTGTATGCCTAACACTAGTCCGCCATTGGATTCGGGCCCTGCAGTCTTGGCCATTCATAGCCGAGCCCTGCACGCTCCCATTCGGGTTATACCAGTAGGATGCGTGAGTAAAGGTCGAGATGGTAGGGAGCTCGCTGAAATCGGGGAGTTGGTGGAGGCAGGCATTTGGGGCATCTCCGATGATGGTAGTCCCATTATGGATAGTGAGCTAATGCGCAGGGCACTAGAATATAGTCGTCCCTTTGGTATACCGGTGATTAGTCATGCAGAAGACCCAAAACTAGTTGGGCAAGGTGTTATGCATGAAGGTTTTATGTCGACTATTCTCGGTCTAACTGGCATTCCTGCCGAAGCGGAATCTATCATGGTAGCCCGAGATGTGCTCTTGGCTAAGGCCACTGGAGCTTGGCTCCATGTTGCCCACGTATCGACTAAAGAAAGCGTTAGTATGATACAGGCGGCGAAAGCCGAGGGGGTTAAGGTAACTTGCGAAGTTACTCCCCATCACCTTGTCTTGACCGATGAGGCTGTAAAGGATTTTGACACCAACACTAAGGTCAATCCACCACTGCGTAGCCAAGATCATGTGGAAGTCTTGCGGACGGCTTTGGCTTCCGGTGTGATAGATTGCATTGCAACAGATCATGCTCCCCATAGCTGGGAGGAAAAAGACTGTGATTACGATCAAGCGGAGTTTGGACTAATTGGTCTAGAAACAGCTCTACCTGTGCTTTTAACCCACTTGGTAGATTCGGGTGTCATTGATTTGTATACACTATGGGATCGGATATCATACGGGCCTGCCAGTCTTTTGGGACTTGAGGATCACGGTTTACAAGTGGGCAATCGAGCAGATATTGTAATAGTTGATTTGGAGCGGGAAAAGGTGGTGGATCCTGCCAAGGGACGTAGTCTTTCTCAAAACACTCCCTTTGCCGGTGCAAAGCTAACAGGGTGGCCTGTTGTAACCATTGCCAATGGGAAAGTTGTTTTCCGGGAGGTGATTTAGTGCCTATTGATGCAGAGCTAAAAAAGGTCATTGTGATCGGTTCTGGACCAATTGTTATTGGCCAAGCCGCTGAATTTGACTATGCCGGAACCCAAGCCTGTGGTTCCTTGCGGGAGCAAAATCTTGAGGTAGTGCTGGTCAATAGTAATCCTGCCACCATCATGACCGATGCTGACATTGCTGATACAGTCTATATCGAACCTTTGACAGTGGAGTTTATCGAGCGGATCATTGCCAGGGAAAAACCCCAAGGATTGTTAGCTACTATGGGGGGACAGATTGGGCTTAATCTGGCAGTTGAGGCTGAGCAGCGGGGGATTTTAGCCCGCTATGGTGTTAGACTGTTGGGCACCCCCCTATCCGCCATTCAACAGGCCGAAGACCGAGAGTTGTTTAAAAAGGCCATGGAACATCTCGGTGAGCCTATACCGGAAAGCGCTATTGTTAGGTCAATCCGAGAAGCTAAAGCATTTGCCACGGTGATCGGTTATCCCGTGATTATCAGGCCGGCATTTACTCTAGGTGGTGCCGGTGGGGGAATTGCAGAAGATGAAGATGCGCTCATTGAGATCACAGAAAGAGGCCTCGCTAATAGCCCCATAGGTCAGGTACTGATGGAGAGAAGTGTGGCTGGTTGGAAAGAGCTCGAATATGAGGTTATCCGAGACGGTGACGGAAGTAGTGTTGTAGTTTGCACCATGGAGAATTTCGATCCCGTAGGGATTCACACCGGTGATAGCATTGTAGTCGCGCCCTGCCAGACCGTTAGCAAAAGAGATGATGAGGCTTTGCGGAAGGCGGCACTTAGTATCGTTAGCCATCTTGGGATACTAGGGAGCTGCAATGTGCAATTTGCTTTGCATCCTAGTGATGGGAGTTATTATGTGATTGAAGTTAATCCCCGCCTTAGTCGCTCCAGCGCCCTAGCGTCAAAGGCAACGGGTTACCCCATTGCTCGGGTGGCGGCGAAGATAGCCATTGGGCTATCACTTGATGAGATCAAATGCTCTAGTCCATCTTTCTCCTTTGCCAGCCAAGCACCAGTGCTTGATTACGTCGTAGTCAAGATCCCTCGCTGGCCCTTTGATAAGTTCGAAGATGCGGACCGGGCTTTGGGTACCCAGATGAAGGCAACCGGTGAGACCATGGCCATAGGCAGGGACTTCCAGTCCGCATTGCTTAAGGCGATTCGCTCTCTGGAAACAGAAGCGACAGGACTTTTTCTGCCAGAGCATATTCACTTAGCCGATGAAGCTATCGTAGCGCGCCTAGCAAAGGCAGATGATGAACGGATATTCCTTTTGGCCGAGGCTATCAGGCGGGGATGGGATATCACGAGACTGCATGATATTAGCGGGATTGCGCCTTGGTTTCTAGATCAGATTCGGCAGTTAGCCCTTACCTTACAGGGCCTTGGAGAGGGGAAGGGCCCTGATGATTTTGTATGTCTGCAATCTGCCAAGATGGCCGGTTTTGATGATAGAACTCTAGCCCACATTTGGGGTGTCGATGAAGCAGAAGTGCGGGCAAGGCGTATAGAGATGGGCCTTGTGCCAGCCTATAGAGGGGTGAGCGCCAATCCTTGCCACAAGGAAGAGGCTCAGGCCTATTACTATTCTAGTTACGGTACCCCAGGCAAGCCCGCCCAGGAATCTGGGCGTAAGGTGCTTATCGTGGGATCCGGACCGATTCGCATTGGCCAGGGCATTGAGTTTGATTACTGCAATGTGCATTGCGCCTTGGAGCTAAGGCGACAAGGACTACAAACCATTGTCATCAATAACAATCCGGAAACTGTAAGCACAGACTTTGATGTGGCCCACAAGTTGTATTTTGAGCCATTGACTTCAGAAGATGTGTTAAACGTGGTGGCTAGGGAAAAACCAGAAGGGGCAATAGTACAGTTCGGTGGGCAGACAGCACTAAATCTCGCGGCCACACTAGCTAGAGCTAATGTGCCAATCTTAGGCACTTCCTTAGAAGCAATTGATACAGCAGAGGATCGGGAGAAGTTTGAAGCGCTCCTTGAAAAGCTTGATGTTAGGCGTCCCCCGGGCAAGACCGCCCACACCAAGGCAGAGGCCTTGCATGCCGCTGAGCTTGTTGGCTATCCTGTGCTCGTAAGGCCTTCATATGTATTGGGGGGTAGGGCCATGGCCATTGTCCACAGCACCCAGGAGTTAGAGGAATATATCCATGGGGCAGTGCGGGTTTCCCGGGACAAACCAGTCCTAATTGACAAATATCTACCTGGAGTTGAACTTGAGGTAGATGCCATCAGTGACGGCCACGATATTCTCATACCCGGAATTATGCAACATGTGGAGCGGGCCGGCGTCCACTCAGGAGATAGCATAGCCTTCTGCCCAGCTCGGCTAGATAGTGGCCTTGAAGATGAGATCGTTGATATCACGGCAAAGCTAGCCAAGGATTTGCCCATCGTAGGATTGCTCAATATCCAATATGTAGTCCACGATGGTAAAGTATACGTGATTGAAGTCAATCCCCGGGCTAGCCGCACTGTACCTTTCCTAAGCAAGCTCACCGGCATCCCCTTGGTGGCCCTTGCCTGCAGGGTGAGTCTTGGCCAAAGCTTAAAAGACCAAGGCTATGGCACAGGTCTCTATTCTAGATCCCCGGTAGTCGGTGTAAAAATGCCAGTTTTCAGTTTTGCGAAGCTCAAAGGTGTCGATGTGTCTCTAAGTCCAGAAATGAAATCCACTGGCGAATGTATGGCGGCAGATACCTACATGGAGGCTGCTCTACTCAAGGCCTTTCTGGCGGGTGGTATGTCACTACCTGAAGATGGTGTGATCTTGGCCACTATTGCCGACCGGGACAAGGACGAAAGCCTAAAGAACTTAACTCAGCTAGATAAGCTAGGCTTTCGCATTATGGCAACTCCCGGAACGGCCTGCTTTCTAAGGAACCATGGTATCATGGCTGAGTCTGTAGGTAAGATCCGCGAACAGGCTCCTACTGTCCTCGATGTCTTGCGTAAAGGCTCTGTGAAACTTGTGATCAATACCATGACGGCAGGTAAACAGCCTTGGCGGGATGGGTTTCAGATTCGCAGAACCGCGGTGGAACTAGGCATACCCTGTTTCACTTCCTTGGATACATTGGCTGCTTTCATAGAAGCACTCAAGTTTCATCGGACAAGGCGGGAGCCTAAGATTTTGTCCCTAGCCGATTATGAGGTCTTGAGGATGGGAGGAGGTCAAGGATGACTAATATGATCACCCACGAGACTGAAGTACTAGCCAACGAAGAGGTGAAGCCCGGTTTCTATCATCTTTACCTAAGCGCGCCGGTGTTAGCAGAAGTGGCCACTCCCGGTCAGTTTGCTCTGTTACGATGTGCAAGTGACAATGTGGCAGATCCTTTGTTGCGGCGTCCTTTGAGCTTCAGCAACGCCTTTCCCGAGAGGGGCGAGATAACCTTTCTGTACCAAGTGAGAGGAAAGGGTACCAAGGAACTCTCTAGATTAAGGGCGGGCCATCTTGTAGATGTGATGGGCCCATTGGGTACAGGATTTAGACTCCCCGACCATCGGCAACCAATCGCCATAATCGGTTGCGGGGTAGGGGTAGCACCTTTGATCTATCTAGCCCACTACGGCGCCCAGAAAGGCCATGAGGTATATACGTTTCTAGGTGCCCGTAGTAGAGATAGTCTACTATATGATCCCATCCTGGTAGCTAACTCTACTGACATAGTTGTTGCTACAGAGGATGGTAGCGATGGCATCAAGGGGAATATTACAGCACTGCTCAAAAAGTATCCCCATGATCTAAAAATGTGTGGCTCCGCCTATATTTGTGGCCCCGAGGCTGCCATGGAAGCGGCGGCATCAATCTGTAATAGTTTTGGCGTTCCTTGCCAAGTATCCCTGGAGAGCATTATGGCCTGTGGAGTGGGGGCCTGCCTAGGCTGCACTTGTACTACCACCCGCCATGTCAACTATACCCGGGTATGTACTGAAGGTCCTGTGTTTGATGCCCAGGAGGTGTTTTTCCATGGATAGTCCTAAGCTTAAAGTGAATATCGCTGGTCTGGAACTGGCCAACCCTATTATGACAGCATCGGGGACCTTTGGCTACGGCTTAGAGTATCTGCCACTTATGGATCCCAAGGACTTAGGTGCACTAGTTGTCACTGGTACTACTCTAGAGCCTTGGCCAGGGAATGCTCCACCGCGAATTTGCGAAACTCCCGCCGGTATGCTTAATGCCATTGGACTAGAAAATTGTGGTGTAGAGGCGTTCATCCAGGAGGTATTGCCACAGATTGCACCATATGATCTGCCCATAATTGTGAATGTGGCCGGCAAGAGTGTAAATGAATATGTCGAAGTGGTGAGATACCTAGAGGGCACCCCAGGTATTGTCGGGTATGAGCTCAATATCTCTTGCCCTAATGTCAAGCAAGGTGGTATGGCCTTTGGAACAGATTGTCATACCGCTGCTACAGTTACTAGGCTAGTCAAGCAAGTGGCCACCAGGCCAGTTATTGTCAAGCTCTCCCCTAATGTGACAGACATTACTGCCATAGCTAGAGCAGTGGAAGATGCCGGGGCAGATGCCATATCCTTAGTTAATACCTTTTTGGGTATGGCAATAGATATCCACAAACGTTGCCCTGTCTTAGGCAATCGCATCGGCGGTCTATCTGGTCCCGCTATAAGGCCAATAGCCGTACGTATGGTCTGGCAAGTTGCCCAAGCAGTCAAAATACCGATTATCGGTATGGGAGGTATTGACTCCTGGCAAAGCGCCTTGGAGTTCATCTTAGCCGGGGCTGATGCCATAGCTGTCGGCACAGCATTTTTTGTAAAGCCCAGTATCGCGAAAGAGATCAATCAAGGATTGCTAGATTACATGGAGAAAAACGAGATCAATCATCTATGTAAACTAGTGGGGGCAGCTTTACCCAACAGACGTGATGGTAGGACGGATGAAAATCACCAGTAGGAAGCTAGAGAGGGTGACGATAGAAGTGACTCGTAACAGCGGGGAGGGATTCTTTGTGGGTAGACAAGCAGGCGATTATAACCCCATCATAGTGGCTTTAGATGTGCCAAGCTGGCAACAGGCCCAGGACTTGGTTGTGGAACTAAGTCCCGTGGTGGACTTTTTCAAAATCGGTATGGAGCTCTTTACTGCCGTGGGACCCAAAGCTATTCGGGCTATTAAGGCAGAAGGGTGCAAAGTTTTTCTAGATTTGAAGTACCATGATATCCCCAATACTGTCAAGGGGGCCGTAGGTGCTGCCACTGCCTTAGGCGTGGATATGATGACTATTCATGCTAGTGGGGGCAGGACCATGCTACAAGCAGCGGTAGCTGGGGCAAATGAGAGTACCAAAGCTCCGATACTATTAGGTGTTACGGTGCTAACTAGTATCGATACCCACGTCTTACAATCTGAACTCCAGGTGCAGGCAGAAGTAACTGACCAGGTAGTCCATTTGGGGAAATTATCCATTGGTAGTGGACTGCAAGGTGTTGTTGCCTCGCCCCTAGAGATCACCAATTTGCGAATGGCGCTGGGGGATGAAGCCGTTATCGTTACCCCTGGTATTAGGCCGCCCTGGGATGAGCGGGGTGATCAGAGGCGGGTGGCAACTCCCCAAGAGGCAATAGTCCAGGGTGCTGATTATCTAGTAATCGGTAGGCCCATCACTGCCGCAAAGGATCCTAGGGCCGCGGCTGCAAGAATTGCAGCTGAGCTGAAGACTGGTGATTAGGAGGAGACACAAATGGTGAAGCAAGGAATATTGACGGATCAGGAGATATTGGAGATTTTGGAGGAGACCGGCGCTTACCTACAGGGGCATTTCCTTCTGACATCGGGAAGGCATAGCGACCGGTATTTTGAGAAGTTTCGTGTGCTTGAGCATCCCCAGCACACAGAGCGCTTGTGCCGTGAATTGGCTAGGCGGTTTAGTGATGTTCCCATAGATGTAGTGATTGGTCCTGCTATCGGTGGTATCATCATCGCCTACGAGGTAGCGAGGCATCTCGGGGCTCGGGCGATTTTTGCAGAACGAGAGGCGGGCCAGATGCGTCTTCGGCGAGGTTTTGCCATTCACCCTAAAGAGCGGGTCCTAGTAGTGGAAGATGTGATCACCACAGGTGGATCGGTGCAAGAGGTCATTAGGCTGGTGGAAGACACCGAGGGCCATATCGAGGGTGTTGGTCTACTTATGGATAGAAGTGGGGGAGCTATTGATTTAGGCTACCGTACAGCAGCCCTGGTGACCGCGGGGATATTGAGTTACGAGCCTGAGGATTGCCCTTTCTGTAAACAAAATCTTCCCCTGGCACAAAGAGGTTCTCGCAATCTTTGATCTGTATAGATATAGTACATACAGGTAAGTGGTAGGCCGAGGGTGCATATAGGAAGGGAGAGAGGCCCCACCAATCTGGGAGCCGCATGGTATGTGGAAGAAGTTCATTTTGGCTTTTGTCTTACTGTTTGTCCTGGGTATTATATTCGGTGCTGCCCATGAATGGCGCAAGGGGGAGTTATTGAAGTCGCCCGAGCAAGTGCCCCCACAGGATACGGAAACACCGCCCCCTGAGCCACCTAGTGAAGATGACCTACCAAGAGCAGATGAGACCAAGACCATTACCATCTATTTTGGCGATGGGGAGGCCATGTATCTAATACCAGAACAGCGGATAGTAGATTGCAGTGAAGAGAGCTGGGCAGAGACGGTGGTAGGTGAGCTAATCCGAGGCCCACAGCAGGCCGACCGCGTCAAGACGGTGCCACCTAATGCTGAGCTAAGGAATCTATGGGTTGACGACAATGGAATAGCGTATGTAGACTTCTCCCGGGAGTTCCAAACAGACCATTGGGGTGGCTCAGCCGGTGATACTTTCACGCTATTCTCTGTAGTTAACTCCTTAACTGAGCTGGAAGGTATAGAAGCTGTCCAGTTCCTAATTGAGGGAGAGACTCAAGAAGCTATACTAGGACACACTGACACTACTAGGCCCATGGGTCGCAGGGAGGACCTAATTAGACGCTGACTGAGCACCTAGCAGAAGCATCTAACTGTGAGCTACTGTCGGGAAAAGTAAAAATGGACAATGCTTCCTTTGTCGATTCTACTGAGTAAGTGGAAAATGCAAGGGAAGATTGTCCTACGGCCACTAGCGCAGATGCCGTATACCGTTGCTAAGGAGAACACATCGTCTTCGATCTGTTCCAATAAGAGTTCGATCATAATCCTATTGACAGATTGACTATGTCATTATAAAATAGCAGCTAATAGACTAGATGACTCTTACTAAGGCTATGAAGGGGAAAAGTAGCCCCGCCAGCACGTTACAGAGAGCCGGGTTAGGTGCAAGCCGGCACGGAAAGCGAAGGCAAAGTTCTCCCTGGAGCCGTGTTGCTGAACATTGAAGTAGGCAATACCGGAGACTTCCACCGTTACAAGGAAGCAGGCCTCGACTGTCTTCGATTTCCTTTGGAGGGAATAGTGAGATAAAGGTGTCTGAACAAGTGGTGTGATTCTCAAAGGATCACACAAAAAGGGTGGTACCGCGAGTAACCCCTCGTCCCTTAATTGTGGATGAGGGGTTTGTTGATCTATGAGGGAGGTCAGATTGATGATTATCGTTATGGATAAGGGCGCGACTAAAGGGCAGCTGGAAGAGATATTGACCCGTATTGAGGGGTATGGCTTGGAGCCCCATGTGATCGTGGGGGTAGCTAGGACAGTGATCGGTATAGTAGGAGATAAGAATGGACTAGAGCCTGATGCCTTTGCTGGACTCCCCGGGGTGGATAAGGCAGTCCCCATCATGGCCCCCTACAAACTTGCCAGTCGTGATGCAAAGCACGAAGATACCGTAGTTCAGGTGGGCAATGTGGCCATTGGCGGAGAAGAGCTGGTGTTTATAGCTGGTCCTTGCGCCATTGAAAGTCAGGATCAGATTTTAGAAACAGCCCATGCCATAAAAGCTGCTGGTGCCACAATGCTTAGGGGAGGAGCCTTTAAGCCCCGCACATCTCCCTATAGCTTCCAGGGACTAGGAGAGCTAGGCCTTAGACTACTGGCGGAAGCTGGTAGGGCCACCGATTTACCAGTTATTTCCGAAGTAATTGAGCCCGGTGATGTAGAGCTTGTTGCCCAATACGTGGATGTGTTGCAGATTGGTGCCCGCAACATGCAGAACTTTTCGCTCCTGCGGAAAGTTGGGCAAATGCAGGTACCAGTGTTACTCAAGCGAGGCTTGGCGGCCACCATTGAGGAGTGGTTAATGGCCGCAGAGTATATCATGTCTGAGGGCAATTACCAGGTTATTCTTTGCGAGAGGGGTATACGGACCTATGAGACCGCTACCCGCAATACTCTAGATGTAGCGGCCATTGCTCTAGCAAGAAGACTTAGTCATTTGCCAGTAATAGCAGAT
This sequence comes from Bacillota bacterium, assembly GCA_012798955.1. Lineage (GTDB taxonomy): Bacteria > Bacillota > Limnochordia > DTU087 > DTU087 > JAAZMF01. The sequence goes on from JAAZMF010000166.1 coordinate 13,396, forward strand.
CCTAGCCATGCCACCGGTCAAGTCGATTTGGTGGCGCCGGCTGGTTGCGCCGCCATAGCCGCGGGTGCCCAAGGCCTAATGGTGGAGGTTCATCCTGATCCAAATAGTGCCCTTTCCGATGGCCCCCAATCCTTGACACCACTTGAGTTTACAAAGATGGTACATCAGGTGCATCGAGTAGCCAACGCGGTAAAGCAAAACATATCGGAGTATGGGCATCATGAAAGACAGGTTGTTTGACAAAGGGAAAAACTCCCGCAGGAGGGAATATGAGGTTACTGCGGTATATTGTGAGAAAGGGAGGAGCTGTAATCACAATGGATAGAGCCTATGGACTTTTGCAGGATAGTCTCCCTGCGGGAGTGGATTTGGCCCTAGCTCAAAGCAAACTGATGAGCCAGAGGATTGAGACACCATCTTGGGGATATGGTGATAGCGGTACACGCTTCCAGGTGTTTAAGCAACCAGGGGCGGCCCGGGATGTCTTTGAGAAGCTCGAAGATGCGGCTGAAGTGCATCGGATGACCGGCATCACCCCTAGTGTGGCTTTGCATATCCCTTGGGATAAGGTGGAAGATTATCAGGATGTTATGGATTACGCCCATGGGCTGGGGTTAACGATTGGGGCCATCAACCCTAATCTATTTCAGGAACCCGAGTACAAGTTAGGTAGTGTGTGCCATCCAGACCCTAGCGTTAGGAAAATGGCCATCGATCATCTGCTTGAATGTGTGGAGATCATGCATTCCACAGGATCCAAGATACTGAGTCTATGGCTCGCCGATGGCACCAACTACCCTGGGCAAGATGATTTTCGTAGCCGAAAACGCAGGCTTGAGGAAGCCATGGAGATGGTATATGCTGCTTTGGCAAGCGATGAGCGACTATTGATCGAATACAAGTTTTTTGAACCGGCATTTTACCATACAGATATTGCTGATTGGGGGATGGCCACACTCCTGGCCATGAAGCTTGGCCCTAAGGCGCAAACACTAGTGGATCTGGGCCACCACCCCCTTGGCACCAACATAGAGCATATCGTGGCATATCTCATCGATGAGGGCAAATTGGGAGGGTTTCATTTCAATTCCAAGAAATACGCCGATGATGATCTGACCACAGGGGCCATTAATCCCTATGAATTGTTCTTGATATACAACGAGCTAGTGGCCGGTGAGGCTGATCCCGGGAGTAATCTGGATGTGGTTTACATGATTGATCAAAGTCATAATGTTAAGCCCAAGGTGGCCGCGATGATTCAGTCAGTTGAACAGATTCAAATGGCATATGCCAAGGCTCTTTTGGTGGACAGAAAGGGATTAGCCGATGCACAAGAGCAAGGTGATATCATTGGTGCTGAGACCATCTTAAGGGCAGCCTATGATCGGGATGTTACGCCACTTTTGGTACGAGTACGGAAGCAGCTAGGTGTTCCAGCTAATCCCCTAGAAGCCCATCGCCGGAGTGGTTATATGGCCAAAGTAGTGAAAGCCCGTAGCTAGTAAGGGCTAATGTATGCCTATGCCACTAGTTGATGCCTTTAGTCGAGGTCTAAGGCGGCATATGTACTTGGTCCGACCACACCATCCGGCTGCAGGCCTTGAGCCTTTTGAAAGGCCACAACCGCGGCCCGGGTAGCTTCATCAAAATGACCGTGGGCCCTTTGAGTGAGGTAGCCTAGTTGATACAGCCTTTCTTGGACTAATAGAACATCGGATCCTCGGGAACCTATTGCCAGAGTAGATGCTCCTGGCCGTTCTAGGCTAGGGGCGTCTCTTGTTTGGTTGTTGGGGTCGAGAGCCTCTTCAGTTCGCCCATCCCTGGTTCCCACAGGGGAAGAGGGAGCTTGTGGAGTGGGTTGTCGCCAGATAAATTCATGGGTCTTGGGAGTATCTAGCACATCGCCATAGCTTAAGAGGGCTATAGAAGCTCCTAAGAGGAAGCCTACCAATGCTAGAAATGGATGAGTCCGTCTGGAACGGGCCAATTTGCCCATACTTCATCACCTCAAGCTAGAATTTTTCCGCGTAATAGCTTCGGAATATAATGACATGCAGTAAAACCTATTGCTATTCTATGGGAAATATGAGAGGAATAGGCGCCTACAGTGTGCAATTAGTTATACGTTAGCCCTAGATAGCTAGTGGTCGCGTAAGGAGGAGTACGAATGACAGGTAAAGACCTTTTATTTGCGCTTTCTAGCGCAAAAGGAGTGTCGGGGTATGAGTCGGATATTGTGCCTTTGCTAACCGAGACCTTCGAGCCCTTAGTAGACGAGGCGCAGGTGGATAAGCTAGGTAACTTGATCATGCTCAGGAAAGGCAATGGACCCGAGCCCCGTCCGAAGATCATGTTGGCAGCTCACATGGATGAGATCGGCCTCATCATTACGGGCTATGAAGATGGAGGATTTCTCCGGTTTGCTAGCGTTGGTGGCATCGACCAGAGAGTGCTCTTAGCCCAAGAAGTAGTGGTCCACGGCCAAAAAGACCTCGTAGGCGTAATTGGTGCTAAGCCACCCCATATTCAAGAGCCTGGGGAACAGGACAAGACAGTCAAGATGGAGGATCTTTTCATCGATGTTGGTTTAGGAGATGCGGAGCTTGCGAAATTAGTTTCGGTAGGAAATATGGTGACATTAGCCCAGCAGCCGGTGGGATTACTTAATGAGCGTTCTGCAGGTAAGGCCATGGATGACCGCGCCGGGGTTGTAGTTATGTACCTATGCCTGGAGAATCTTGCCAAGCTATCCCACATGGCGGACGTTTATGTTGTTGCCACCGTTCAAGAAGAAGTAGGGCTTAGGGGGGCTACTGTCAGTACTTATGGTATCGTACCCGATATTGGTATCGCCATTGATGTTGGCCACGGTGATATACCCGGGGTGCCGGAATCAGATACTTTACCCTTAGGCAAGGGTTCTGGCATTGCCATAGGTCCCCAGGTACATCCCCAACTCTATGATCGTTTGACTAAGGTAGCCAAGGAATGGAATATTCCCTATGCTATCGAACCTAACACTACACCAAGAGGCACCGATGCCTTTGCCATTCAGATTACCCAAGGGGGTATCCCCACGGCCTTGGTCTCACTGCCTCTACGCTATATGCATACACCGGTTGAGACTTTGGAGTGGCCGGATCTGACTGCTGCCGCAAGGCTTTTAGCCATGTTTATTTGCGCCGTAGATTCCGATTTTGTGGAGGGATTACAATGCTACTAGCTCGACTAAGCGAAGCCGCCGGTGTTTCCAGTCAGGAACAGGAAGTTAGAGACTTGATCAAACAAGAGGCTGGCGCTAAGACGGGGGTCGAGATTAAGACTGACGCGCTTGGCAATGTCCTAGCCTATAAACAGGGCCGCAAGAACGGGCCTACTGTGATGATAGCTGCCCATATGGATGAAGTGGGACTCATGATAGTTGGTGTGGAAAACTCTGGCCTACTGCGTTTTAAGCCCGTGGGGGGTATTGATCTTAGGGTGCTAGTGGCTAAGCAAGTGTTTGTTGGTCCTGATCGAATCCCGGGAGTTATCGGCTCTAAGCCTATTCACCTGCAGAAGGCCAATGAACGCAAGACACCCTTTCAGTGGCAAGAGCTTTATATCGATATTGGTGCCAAGAGCAAAGACGAGGCAGACAAGCTAGTGCCCATCGGTACCACTGCGATTTTTGCTACCACCTTCCGGCAACTGTCCAGCGATATTATCATGGGCAAAGCCTTAGATGATCGGGTGGGATGTAACGTGCTACTGGAGTTGCTTGATGGTGAATATGACTGCAATCTGGTATGCGTTTTCACAGTTCAAGAAGAGGTAGGCTTACGGGGTGCTGGTGTGGCAGCCTATGCGGTAGAGCCGGATTTGGCCCTAGTAATTGAAGGTACCACAGCATCTGATGTGCCGGGGGTAAAGCCCCATGGGCACGCTACCTCTGTTGGCAAGGGACCGGCACTTACCTTCATGGATAGGGTGACAATCCCTGCTCGGCCCCTAGTAGAGAAGCTACAAGAGGTGGCCGAAAGAGAGAGTATAGCTATCCAGTTTAGACGAGCCACCACCGGTGGGACAGATGCTGGCGTGATTCGACTTACCAAAGGCGGTATTCCCGTGGCCGGGGTCTCAGTACCGTGCCGCTATATCCATTCTCCGGCTTCGGTGGCGAGCCTATCCGATATTAATGCCACCACCCGTCTAGTTAGGGCTTTTTTGCAGACGTGTTAAATGAGAGGAGTGTACCTTATGAAAGATACAATTAAACAACTAGTGGAGGCCTATGGCCCAGCTGGTAGAGAGGAACAGGTGGCAAAGTACCTCGCAAGTGTCATGGAGGAACTGGTGGACAAAGTATATACCGATGAGTTAGGTAATGTGATTGCTGTCAAACAAGGCCCTGCCAATGCCAAGAAGGTAATGCTTGCTGCCCATATGGACGAAATTGGTGTAATAGTAACCGATATTGACGATAATGGTTTTCTACGCTTCTCCAACCTCGGAGGCGTGTCGCCGCATACTCTAATCGGCCAAAGAGTTAGATTTGCAGATGGTACCGTAGGTGTCTTTGGTCAGGAGAAACTTGATAATATCAAGGACCTCAAACTAAACAAGATGTATATAGATATAGGGGTGACTTCCCGGGAGGAAGCCAATGCCAAGGTCAGTATCGGGGATGCGGCTGTCTATCACCGGGAATTCAGTCAGCAAGGTAGCCGTATTGTCGCGAAATCCTTAGATAACCGCATTAGTTGCGCCGTGCTCATAGAGGTTGCCAAGCGACTCAAGAACTCTCCCCATGAAGTATACTTAGTTTTCACAGCCCAAGAGGAGGTGGGGTTAAGGGGAGCCCGCACCGCCGCGTACACGCTAGATCCCGATTACGGAATAGCAGTGGATGTGACCGCTACTGGTGATACTCCTGAGGCCCCTCGGATGGCCGTATCATTGGGCAAAGGAGCCGCCATCAAAGTCAAGGATGCGTCGGTGATCAGCCACCCATTGGTGAAAAATTTGTTAGTTAATACCGCCCAGGCCCATGATATCCCCTATCAGATGGAGGTATTGGAATGGGGCGGGACTGATGCTGGCTCCATCCACCTTACCCGCAGTGGCATACCGACTGGTGCAGTTTCTATCCCCTGTCGCTATATCCATACACCTTCAGAAATGGTAGACCTTGGCGATGTAGAGCACTGTGTGCAATTGTTGGTGGGTGTCCTGGAAGGCCCATTACCATAGACCTATATGGAGTTGATGCAGGAATAGGTATTAAATAGGCGCCGGTGCCGTGGCAGGTACAGAGGGTCCCCTTGTGGAATCTACAACATAGTTGGAATCTATGGGTTAACCCAAATCCAAAGGGGGAATCACTTTGAAAATCCAAACACTAATCGCGAAAATTGTGCTTGTCGCCCTGATCATAGCGGTGATGGGAGGCACTTCAATGGCTTTCGGCCAGGAAATCCGTGAGATACATGTCCGGGGGCAGGGCAGTATTAAAGTAGAGCCCGATTTAGCCCATGTTAGCCTCGGGGTAGTTACCCAGGCAGAGGTAGCGGAAGCAGCCCAGGCTCAGAACGCCCTGAACATGCGCAATATCTTGGTGGCTTTAGAAGAGTTAGGTATCGAGGATGGGGATATCGAAACTAGCTACTTCAATGTCTATCCAAATTACAGGTATGATCAAGAAAAAGGCGATCGATTGATGGGTTATCGGGTGAGTAACACTATATCTGTATCACTAAAGGATCTTTCCCTTGTTGGTGAAGTAATAGACCGTGCCATTGCCGCTGGTGCCACCAATGTCAACAATGTACAGTTTACAATAGCAGATGAGGAGCCTTGGCTCGATAAGGCCTTGACTGCCGCCGTACAAGATGGGCGTCGTAAAGCCGAGATCATGGCCACCGCCGCCGGAGAAGAGCTAGGACTAGTCATGCTGATTAGGGATCCCGGCACCAATTTGGAGCCGTATTTTGTCAAGGATCAGATGGTATCTAGGATGGCTTTATCTGAGGGTGCAGCTCCCACATATATTCAGCCTGGCAAATTGGAGATAAGAGCCAGTGTGGAACTGATCTATGCGGTGAAATAGCATATCGAAAAGTGATCTGACTTTCATCGGCGCTGGTGCCGTCAAGTGACCTTGGCTCCTAGGCGGGGTAAGCAACTAGTAGCAACAGGGTAATCATGTCTGTGTTGCATATTCGGGGGAGGCGAAGGTATCGCCTCCCTTTCTAGGAAGGTGGGGGTAATATGACAAGCCCAATCGTTCAGCAACTTGCTTCTGTGGCCGGTGCATTAGGTTATACTGAAGAAAATGGGAATAAGATTGTCCCAAAACCGGAAAATGTCATTGAATTGCTGGCGGATCTGCGTAGCATACTTTTCCCAGGGTATTTCGGGCCATCACGTAACGGCCATGGTGTAGTTTGCATGTTGGAGCATTTGGGGGTTGTATATTGGCGCTTGGCCGGGCAAATTCATAATACCTTGCATAGTACCTGCTCCCACACTTGTGATGCCAAGGCTGTTGCTTGCCCAGTCATGGAGAAGAGCTGCCAGCTTTCCATGGAATACCTAGGGCTATTACCTAGTATCCAAGCACGGTTACAGAAAGATGTGGAGGCTGCCTATGACGGTGACCCGGCGGCCACCAATTTAGAAGAGATCATTTTGTCCTACCCCGGTGTTTATGCTATCACCGTCCATAGATTAGCCCATGAGTTCCATCGGATGGGGTTGACTTTGATTGCCAGGATCATGAGTGAGTATGCCCACAGTACTACTGGCATAGATATTCATCCCGGCGCCCGGATTGGTAATAGCTTCTTTATTGATCATGGTACCGGTGTAGTCATCGGTGAGACTTGCGTAATCGGCGATAATGTCAAGATTTACCAAGGAGTGACCCTTGGAGCCTTAAGCTTCCCCAAGGATGAAAAAGGGAACTTACTCAGAGGCCATCGCCGCCATCCTACCATCGAAGATGATGTGACCATATATGCCGGGGCCACCATCCTAGGAGGGGACACAGTTATTGGCAAAGGTTCAGTAATTGGTGGTAATGTATGGATAACAGAAAGCCTGCCACCCTATAGCAAAGTTTTGAATCGCCCCCAGATAGAGACCCGGACAGGTCCCCACCCAACTAGATAAGGAATGATAATTTAATGCCCAAACAGGAAAGTACCCTAACCCCGGTCGCCCTTGTAAGCTTGAATGCTAAATTCATCCACTCCAACTTAGCCATTGATTATTTGCGGTCCTACTCAGAAAAGGAGCAAATTCCCGTGGCTATTGAGGTGGTGGAATTCCACATCAATCAGCCGGTAGATTACATTGTGGGCGAACTGCTCATGATGGATATAGATATTGTCGGATTTTCTTGCTACATCTGGAATATTACCGCCACTTTGCATGTGATCACTCGGCTAAAACTGGCAAAACCCGAGATGACGATCATAGTAGGTGGACCCGAAGTCTCTTATGAGTCGGCGGAGCTCCTTGAAAAACACCCTGAGATAGACTACTGCATTATCGGGGAGGGGGAGCAAAGCTTCGGGGATCTGTTACGAGATTTGGTAGACAAGGGCGGGGTTTTAGAGGCAAGAGAGCGCATAATTCACGGGATTCCTGTTCCCCTACATGAGATTCCCTCACCATACCCCCATGATCTAGGGGAGAGATACCACAACAAACTGGTTTACTTAGAGACATCCCGGGGCTGTCCTTTTAATTGCCAGTATTGTCTATCTGCCAATACCCGGCAGGTGCGCTATTTTCCTTGGCAAAGGGTAGAAGAGGAGTTTATTAAACTCATGGACGGAGGGTTCCCTCAGGTCAAACTAATTGACCGGACCTTTAACGCTAATTCCGCCTGGGCATTGCGGATCTTCCGTTTCTTAGTTGAGGAAAACACTAAACGGGGTGCCTTCGACAATGGCGCACCTCCTACGATTTTTCATTTTGAAATAAGCGCTGATATCTTGACAGAAGAACTTTTGGCATACCTTAGTCAAGTACCACCTGGCCTCTTTCAATTTGAAATAGGAATTCAATCTACCACACCAAGGGTGCTAGAGGTAATTCAGCGACAAAGCGATTGGCGAATTCTGTCTGAGAATATCAGGCGTTTAGCCAAACCCGGTAATATTCACCTTCACCTGGATTTGATCGTAGGGCTTCCCCAGGAGACGTGGAAGAGCTTCCGACAATCCTTTGATGATGTGTATGAACTGGGTGGTCAACGGATTCAAATGGGTTTTCTGAAGCTCCTTAAGGGCTCAGGGCTCAGGGAACGCAGTGAAGAGCTAGGGCTGGTGTTTGATCCTTACCCTCCCTATGAGGTTGTTGCTACTTCCACCATGACTGCCTTGGAAATCGTTAGGCTAAAAGAGATTGAAGCCCTCCTGGAGCAGTACTATAATAGCCATCGATTCACCATGACTCTAGACCTTATGACTAGTCAGGTTTACACATCGCCTTTTCAGTTCTTCCAGGATCTTGCAACATACTTTCGAAGCCGTCGGTTGCATCAAGTTTCCCATAGTCCTTTGGCGCTGTATGATATCCTCCATAGCTTTATTGGCCAATATCACGGCCAGGTATTGCCTTTGGCTAAAGAAGCATTGAAGTTCGACTATCTAAGGACTGAGGGCCACAGGCCCTTGCGATCATGGATGCCCAATGAGCTAGGTAGAGATCATAGAAGGGCAAGACATGACCTACTACAAGACACCCACGTACGGGCTAAGCTCGACCCTGCCACTTTGGCTCTCTCACCTAGAGAGATGGCCCAACAAGTGCGTGTGGGCAGGTTTTCCAGGGATTTCATCGAATTTTTGTGTCAAAGAAGAGTAAAGGACAAAGATGCTGTAGGAAGCGGCTGGATTATTTTCAATCATCATAGACCAGACCCGTGGACTAAAGAAAGCGACTATACTGTGATACTAGAGTAGGGGTAGGTGGTATTCGTGTTTGTGCATCTACATGGCCACAGCTATTGGTCTTTACTAGACGGCGCTGCGCCACCTAAGCAGCTTTTCAGGCGGGCCGCTACCTTGGGTATGCCGGGTATCGCCGTGACTGACCATGGGGCCATGTATGGGACGGCTGAGTGTTATATGCTGGCCCAAGAGATCTCCCAGGAAACAGGCAAGGAGTTTCGCTTCATTCCCGGTGTAGAAGCCTATGTAGCACCCCGCAGTCGCTTTGATAAGGACAAGAATCAAGGAGATGATTCTAACTGGCATCTTGTACTGTGGGCCCTAGACAACACTGGGCTATCTATGCTATATCGGCTCGTCTCCCGCTCGGAGCTATACTACAAGCCCAGGATTGACAAATCCTTGCTTAGTGAACTTGTGGAGGAATGTGGGCAGGGTCATATAGCAGGTAGCTCTGCATGCCTTGCGTCAGAGATCAATCGTCATCTCTTAGGGGGCAATTACCCAACAGCGAAAGAGGTCGCTCTATCTTACCGGGAAATCCTTGGTGAGGGAAATTTCTTTTTGGAGTTGCAGGATCATGGACTGGAAGAGCAAAGGTTAGTAAATCGTGACTTGTTGCGGATACATGAGGAGACAAAGATACCTTTAATAGCCACCAATGATTACCACTATGTGGAGCCGGAACATGCCTTTTTGCATGATGTTGTTGTGTGTATTCAAACCGGTAAGTTGCTTTCTGATGATGATCGTATGCAATTTGATAGTAACCAAGCCTATCTGAAGAGCCCCCAAGAGATGCTACAAATATTTCCCCATCATAGGCAAGCACTCCATAATACCATGGGCATCATGGAACGTTGTCAAGTGAAACTAGATTTTGACACGGTCCATCTGCCTCACTTTGATTTGCCACCGGGTTTTGCGACATCTAGTGATTATCTACGCCACTTGACCCGGGAGGGTGCAGTGATGCGTTTCGGTGAGATTAGTCAATCTGTCAAGGACAGGCTCACATATGAGCTTCATACCATTCAGGAGATGGGCTACTGTGATTATTTTCTAATTGTATGGGACTTTGTGCGCTTCGCTAAAGATGTCGGCATACCTGTAGGGCCAGGAAGGGGTAGCGCGGCTGGCTCACTTGTGGCCTATTGCCTTGGCATTACCAATATCGATCCCCTCCGCTATGGGCTCTTGTTTGAGCGGTTTCTAAACCCGGCTAGAGTAACACTTCCTGATGTAGATATGGATTTTTGCTATCACCGCCGCAATGAAGTGATCGAGTATGTTGTGGACAAATATGGCTCAGATCGCACAGCCCAGATCATTACCTTTGGTACGTTAAAGGCAAGGGCTGCAGTGCGGGACGTATCCCGAGTGCTCGGTGTGCCCCTTCGCAAGGCAGATAGCTTGGCTAAGGCTATTCCCTTTAGTACATCATTGTCGGAGGCTTTGGAGACAGTAGCCGAGCTAAAAAACGCATATGAGCAGGATCCTGAATCTAAACGGGTCTTAGATACTGCTCGGTTTATTGAGGGGTTTCCCCGGCATGCATCCACCCATGCCGCGGGAGTTGTGATCGCTCCTAGACCTTTAGAATTGGATATACCCCTTACCAAGGCCGATAGTAACAAGGTGGTAACTCCCTTTACGACTCAATATCCCATGGGTGTTCTAGAAGAAATGAAATTCTTAAAGGTGGATTTTCTCGCTTTGAGAAATCTATCGGTGATTCAGGAGGCCGTTGATTGGGTAAATAGACTATATGACAAAGACTTGGATATCGAGGCTGTACCAACAGATGATGAGGAAACATATAGGTCCATTTTCCAAAAGGGGCTGACTGGTGGCATATTTCAATTTGAATCTGAGGGCATGCGCAGGCTATTACAGGATTTCCAGCCAGAAAGCTTGGAGCATTTGACATTGCTCAATGCCATGTATAGGCCTGGACCCATGCAGTATATACCTACAGTTGTGCGAAGGCGTCAAGGTCAAGAGGCCATCGACTGGCCCCATCCGGTATTGGAGGCTTTACTCCGGGAGACCTATGGTATTATGGCTTATCAGGAGCAGGTTATGGCTGTTGCCCATCACTTTGCGGGATTTTCCTTGGGAGAGGCCGACTTGTTGCGGAGAGCTATGGGCAAAAAAAAGCAAGAGATTATGGATGAATCCCGAGAGGAGTTTATCCGAGGAGCCATGGCAGAAGGTCACCCAAAGGCTCTTGCCCAGCAAATCTATGATGACATTGAAAAGTTTGCCGGCTATGGGTTCAATAAAAGCCACGCGTGTGCCTACGCGCTGATTGCTTTCCAGACCGCGTATTTGAAGACTCACTATCCCACGGAGTTCATGGCGGCCCTACTTACTAGTGTGATGGGCAAAGACAAAAACAGCAAATTAGGCGAATACTTAGCAGAATGCAAGGATATGGGCATTGTGGTAGAGCCCCCCGATGTGAACAGTAGTCACATTACCTTTGTTCCTCAGCCTGGGGGCGTGATCAGATTCGGGTTGTCTGCCATAAAAAACGTCGGGGAGAGTGCTGCCAAATCCATTGTCAAAGGTAGGGAATCCGGTTCCTATCAATCGCTGGTGGAACTCTGTACCCGTACGCAACTAAATAGAGAGGCATTACTTAGCCTAATTCGGGTAGGAGCACTAGATAGTTTAGGCAAGCATCGGGCCGAGCTAGAAGCGTCCCTAGATGGGGCGCTACAGATGGCCACAAGCTACCATCGCCAAACCCACCGTGGACAGACCACTCTCTTTGACTTAGGAGACCTAGATATGGAGCCTTTGGATGGGGGGATGGGGGGTACGCTGCCAGAATATGATGAGTACCAGCGCCTGCAATATGAACGGGAACTAATTGGTGTGTATCTTTCGGGTCACCCCCTCAATCAACACGCCCAGTGGCTTGCCGCTAGGGGAGTGATTACCAGTCGAGGGCTAGAGCACTGTCGCCAGGACGAGATGGTGACTGTAGCGGGGGTTGTCACTGAGTATCGTCGCATTTTGACCAGACGCAACGAGGAGATGGCATTTGTCACCCTCGAGGATCAGGTAGGTTCCATGGACATTATCGTTTTCCCAAGAGTCTATGGGCAATATCGAGAGCTCTTGACCGGAGAGTCTTTGCTCGTGGTGGAAGGTCGCAATGATTCCTCTGTGGAAGAGCGAGAAGACCTAGCTTTAGATGAGCTCCAGGCTGAAGATGAGCCCCAGGGAGAATTCCAGGCGAAGATCATAGCCAATGGTCTATACAAGCTAGAGGATTGGCGGACTCGGGTGTCCGAGAAAATGCCATTGGGCCGGTTAATCATCGGCGCCGACAATCTAGAGGAGAAATCCTTGGTAAGGCTACAGAAGTTGCTCAAGGGCTACCCAGGCCCTTTACCTGTGGCTTTGTTTTTCCATAGGCCCCAGGCAACTTATCTATCCTTATCTAAGGAATATGGGGTTGATCCCAATAAGACACCAGAATTGATTGAAAAGATCGCAGAAATAGTGGGCCAAGGTCAGGTTCGGTGGTCCCGCACCTAGAGAGGAGATACCCCATGAGATTGGGCCTAGGAATAGATGCCGGGGGCACCTATACCGATACGGTTTTGTTTGATTTCATATCCAAGTCCGTGCTAAGTAAGGGTAAGGCTCTGACGACTAGAGATGATTACACTAAGGGGATCAATAATTCACTTAGTCAGCTGACCATAGAAGATCCACAACTTGTTGACATTGTGGGCCTTTCGACAACATTAGCCACCAACTCATTAGTCGAAGGCAAAGGCGCCAGAGCCGGCCTTGTACTCATTGGCTATGATCCGGATTTGGTGGAACGCTTTCTTGAAGTTGGTCCTTACTGGATAGTCGCCGGTGGCCACGACATGCGGGGCCAAGAGCGGGCGCCCCTCGATGACGAGCAGGTGCGGCAGACCATAAAGACCATGTCCCGGGAATGTGATGTCATAGCCATCAGCCAGATGGGTGGGGCGGTAAATCCAGAACATGAGCGTCGGGTGCAGGAGCTGATTGAACGGGAGTTTTCCATACCTGCCATAAGTGGCCATGAGATCAGCACAGACATGGATTCTATGAAGCGGGCGACAACAGTTTTTTGGAATGCCAAATTAATCCCTGTGATACTAGAACTGATTGATGCCGTGAAGGCTGTATTTAGGGAGCGAGGTATCGATGCTCCCCTCATGCTTGTCCGTAGTGACGGGACAATGATGGGTGAGGAGCTAGCTCGTCGACGGCCCATTGAGACTTTGATGTCTGGACCTGTGGCTAGTATCTATGGGGCTCTCTATCTAACAGGCGCCAAAGATGCCTTGGTAATAGATATGGGAGGCACAACCACAGACATGGGGTTGGTCAAAGACGGGCGTCCCCGCTTGAGTCCCAAGGGCGCCAAAATCGGGGTATATCGTACCACTGTTAGGACTTTGGATCTTCACACCATTGGTCTTGGCGGTGATAGCGAGATCTCCATTGCCCAAAATGGGCGATTGGCCATTGGCCCAAGGCGAGTTGTGCCTATCAGTCTTGCTGCCCACCAATATCCCAATATTGCCCAGGAGATGCGAGATTGGGCCACCATCCAAGATAAATATGTGGATGCAAGATTGCTACCCCCTGTGGAGTTTTACACTCCTTTTGCCAAAGAAGGAGTTCAGGTGAGAGGTTCCACAAGGATTGAGCGTCTCCATGGAAGTAGTCCCATCCCACCACTAACAGCAAGGGAAGAGGCGATTCTAGCGGCCCTCGAGTCGTTAGGTGGAGCGTCTCGCTACAAGCTGGCGGCTATCGTAGATTATCCCTATCCATCCCTCTTGCCCCTAGATCACTTGGAAGATCTTGGGTTAGTTCAGAGGGTGGGACTGACACCCACCGATGTGTTGCAGGCTTTAGGTAGGCTTGAATCTTGGGGTGGCGATGTCTCTAAACAAGCCCTGCAGGCCTTTGGTGAGCGGGTGCAAGAGAAATATGGTCCCATGGGCGAGGTAATTCTAGATGGGTTTAGGGGGCAATTGGCAGACGAGATGCTCAGTGTCTTGCTGACAGAGAGTATGGTGGCCCCAGGTCGACAAAATAGGCAGTGGGCTCAAAACGGGGGTCCCTGGGGACGCAATCAGGAAGCAGCGATTATGGATCTGTGTCCCATCTGTCGGTATTTGGTTGGCCTAACGTTAGACAAAGATAGGAGCAAAACAGTATCATGTAGCATGCAGATCGGCATACCCCTAGTTGCGGTAGGAGCTCCTGTGAAGGCCTATTTCCCTTCTTTGGCCGAGAACCTGCAAACTGATCTGATCATCCCTGCCCACGCCGATGTAGCTAATGCCATTGGTGCCATCGTTGGCAGTGTTAGTCTTGCCGTGGAAGTAGTTGTTGCCATCACCGGTGATGAGAGATACATCATCCGGGGAATGCCAGAGAACAATAGCTTTGATGAGCTAGGTGACGCTCTAGATGTGGCCACCGACTATGTGATCAGGGTAGCCAAAGAGCGGGCCATGGCCGCCGGCGCTGAAACAGTGCAGATTGAGATAGAGGAAGAGCAATTGGTCTCCGAGGTGGGCCAGGAAACCCTCCAAACCATATTCCTGGAGACGAAAATCACCGCTCGAGCCAGTGGACAGCCTAAGACCCGAGATTAGCCGGGAAACGGAACTATGAAATCCCCAGGAGGTGGCGGAAATGAATGGAAGCAACCCTTATGTTTCAGTCAATATCGAGGGGGTTGACCACCGCAACGTACGTACCGGAACTACCCTGCAACAGCTTACTCAAGAGCTATGGCCAGATACTTGGCGAGGAATTGTGGCTGCTTATGTCGACAATGAGTTAAAAGAGCTCACCTATTCCGTTACTGAGGACTGCAGTATAGTCTTTTTTGGCCTAGAGGCAAAAGATGGCCATCGCATCTACCAGCGAAGTGCGACGTTTCTGCTAATTCGGGCGGCCAGGGAGATTCTACCTGGATGTCGGGTTACTATCGAACACTCTTTGAGTAATGGATTATACGGAGAGATCCATCATACCCGGGCCCTGATGGAGCAAGATTTAAGAGATATAGAAGGTCGCATGAAGGAAATTGTTGAGCGGGATGAGCCATTTGAGAAAATGGTGATGGAAAAAGAGGCGGCCCGAGCGCTGTTCCTCGAGGATAACCAGCTAGATAAGGTTAATCTTTTGAAATACCGTGAAAGTGATTTTGTCAATATCTATCGTTCCGGCTGGTTCCACGACTATTTTTACGGCTATATGACTCCCAGTGCCGGATATCTGCAGCAAATCAAGCTAAGATACTATCTGCCTGGCTTTATCCTGCAAATTCCGGATTCTAATAATCCAGACGTTATTCCCACCTACAGGGAGCAACCCAAGTTAGCCAGTGTCCATCGGGAAGCCGAACGTTGGGGTGACATATTACAAGTAGGGACAGTATCGGCTCTAAACGACATGATTGTAGCAGGCCATGGTGGAGACCTAGTTCGTATCGCGGAGGCTTTGCACGAGAAAAAGATCGCTCAAATTGCCGACTCAATTTTCCAGCGCCGGGATACGCTGCGGGTAGTGCTAATTGCCGGGCCCTCGTCATCGGGCAAAACCACCTTTGCCCAAAGGCTGTCTATTCATATGCGGGTCAATGGCTTGCATCCGGTGGCGATTCATCTAGATGACTATTTCCTTGATCGAGACAAAACTCCCCGCAATGAGCAGGGAGAATACGATTTTGAATCCATTGAAGCCATTGATCTTGATTTGTTCAACACCCATTTGAGCCAGCTGATTCAAGGCCAAGAAGTGGAGATGCCCACGTTTGATTTTACCAGTGGCAGTCGGCAGTATACGGGAAAACGGCTACAGGTAGCTGAAGATCAACCGATTATTATTGAGGGTATCCATGGACTAAACCACCGATTGACAGAGTCCATACCTAGTGGAAATAAGTTCAAGATCTATATCAGTGCTCTGACACAGCTAAATATCGATGATCATAATCGTATCCCAACAACAGATGTGCGTTTGATCAGACGCATGGTTAGGGATCACCAGTTCCGCTCCAATCCTCCGGAAAACACCCTAAGACGCTGGGCCGCGGTGCGACAGGGAGAACGGGTAAACATCTTCCCGTTCCAAGAGGAAGCGGATGTAATGTTTAACTCGGCCTTGGCTTATGAGCTTGCCGTTCTAAAGGGTCACGCAGAGCCACTGTTAAAAACTGTCAATAGATGGGATCCAGGATATGCTGAGGCCAAGCGACTCCTGAAATTCCTAAGCTACTTCTTGCCTTTGGAAGAAGAAGACGTTCCTGCCACATCCATACTTAGGGAGTTTATCGGTGGCAGTTGCTTCCACGAGACTGAGCCGGAATTGGTGGAGGCTATCTGCCGTTAGATGTCCAGAAAGTTTAATACAAGTGTTACATTTTCCTGCAGGAATCTCCCCTGGAAAAAGGAATATACTAGTTAGTCGGATTCATTACTAACAACAGCGGAGAATGACAACCAGTGTGGTAGTTTTTTGGGGTATTGGCGGTTTACCAAGATGGTTCAGTAGTTCCGCTAAAAGGTGACTGCTCATAGCACCAAGGAGGGGATAGAATGCCAGCATTGAAAATGGTCTACCAGGAAAATCTCTCATATAGACGGGATAAGCAGTTGGTGGCTAAGTATCTCGCCCAGTATGAAAAAACCAAATCACCGGAGTTGCTGGAAGTCTTGGTGCAAGCCCACTGGGAACTAGTGGAATATCTGGCAGGGAAGTTCTCCAAAGATGCTCAGCTACGGGAGGATCTTATCCAGGTAGGAGGGATAGGTCTTACCAAAGCCCTCCAGCGGTTTGATAGTGACCGTGGTGTATTGTTTGTAACCTATGCAACACCTACCATTGTCGGGGAGATCAAGCGCTACCTAAGGGACAGCACTTGGAGTGTCAAAATAGGTAGACAGTCAAAGGCCCTTTATTATCAGATGGAAGAGGCTAGAAGCTACCTAACTAGCAAGAATGGAAAGACACCAACCCTAAAAGAAATCAGCGAGTGGCTCAATGTAGATGAAGAGAAACTGATTGAGGCTTCCGAAGCTGGCCCAAATCGCGTGACAGCCTCCTTCCAACAGGAGACTAGTGGCGAAGAAATGGTCCTTGAAGATCTTCTTGGTGATGCCGATTTGGACTATGACGCAGTGGAGAACCGGATTTTACTTAAGGATAGTATGGCTATTTTGCCGGAGAGGGATCGGCAGATTCTATATCTACGATATGTGGAAGGTTTGTCCCAGAGCCTAGTAGCGGAGATGTTGGGCATATCGCAGATGCACGTATCTCGCCTAGAACGCAAGTCTTTAGCTATGCTAAGATCAGCAGTTGCATTCTAGTTGCTCTAAACGGCACATCAAGGCCTAAGCAGAAGCTAGGTAGCCGATTGGCCAACCCTGGCTTTTTGTGATTACAATAGGAATGCCGGGATAAAAGTGATTAAGTCGTGGATGGAGTCATGATTGCCATATGCAGGGAAACATGGGATCTACAGATCAAGCAAGTAACCATTATGTAACTAGTCCCCAGAGGCCTAAGTTGGGGCTCGCGCTTGGCGGAGGAGCTGCGCGGGGGATTGCTCATATAGGTATACTGCAAGTACTTTGGGAAAATGGCATTGGCATAGATGCGATTGCGGGAACTAGTGCTGGGGCAATGGTAGGTGCGCTAGTTGCTGCGGGCATTAACCCCAGTAAAGTGGCTGAGATTGCCAGGGCGAGCAATTATTGGTTCTTGGCCAAAGATATTTCACTACGCAAGGCCGGTATTTTGCAGTCAACAGGTATCGAAAAATGGATGCGGCGCCATATTAAAGACAAATCCTTTGCCGAACTGGAGATACCTCTGGCGGTGGTGACAACGAACATCCTAGATGGGGGGACTGTGGTCTTCACTGAGGGCGATGTGGCTTGGGCCGCGCGGGTAAGTGCCACAGTACCCGGCATATACGCACCTGTAGAGTATGGCGATGACTTGCTTGTCGATGGGGGCCTTACCCAAAATGTACCGGTAGAGGCGCTACTAAGTATGGGAGTGGACATAACCCTTGCAGTTAGTCTAAATGAATCGTTCTGGCATCGGGGTATGCCGGAGCATCCAGTCGAGACAATTCAACAAGCCATTACTATCTTGCAGAGAGCCCATATCGGTAGGCAACTAAGCAAGGCTGACTTAGTCGTTGCCCCCGATTTACAAGAGCTAAGCCTGACAGACTTTAAGGAAGTAGATGAGTTTCTAAGATTAGGTAGAGTGGCTATGGAAGCGGCCTTACCTAGGCTTAATGCTATACTAGACATGTGGGCAGAAAGGAAGGACACCTATGGGCAAATCGTCGGTAGCTAAAATTGATCCCCTAATAGGGGTTGTTCTGGGCAGTGATAGTGATTTGCCGGTATTGGCCCCCGGCCTTAAGATGCTAGAGGATTGGGCCATACCCTTTGAGGTGCATATCCTCTCAGCCCATCGCACACCTGAAGCTGCAGCTGACTACGGTAGGTCGGCTGAGGTACGGGGCCTTCAAGTTCTGATTGCAGCTGCCGGTATGGCAGCCCATCTCCCCGGAGTGTTGGCCTCTTATACAACTCTTCCGGTGATTGGCCTACCAGTAGCTAGTGGCCATCTAGGAGGGAAGGATGCTTTGTACGCCATCGTACAGATGCCTCCAGGTATACCAGTGGCAACAGTAGGTATTAATGCCGGGAAAAACGCTATATTGCTAGCGCTGGAGATTTTGGCCTTGGCTAACCCGCTTTACCAAGACAAACTCAAGGCGTTCCGCAAAGAACAGGCCCAGGGAGTCCTAGACAAGGATGCCCACCTGCAAGAACGTGGCTTTCAAGGGTATGGTGTTGCGCGTACATAGATCCCTTGATATAATTGACTTACCACAACACAACTGCATACTCACCTTTGATGAAAGTGCACCTAGGGTTCCGTCGCCATGGGGCGAGTCTGGACCAAGTGGTGCAGGCACTGCGTTTTGCGGCAGTGTTACACCCTAGAAGGATAAAAGCCTGGGCGGGTAGGTTTCACATGAGATTAGTGTAAACCTGCCTGCCTTTTGTTTTGGCTTGGTATATCAGGAGGAAAAGACTTAAGGAGGCTACAACAATATGTCAGCTGGCAACAATGCCAAATGGGAAGATATGGGGATTAGTGCTACTGAATATGCCACAATCGTGGACATGCTTGGCCGAGAACCTAATGAGTTGGAGTTAGCTCTTTTTTCTGTGATGTGGTCAGAGCATTGTGGGTACAAGTATTCAAGAGCCCTTCTTTCGAAATTGCCCACTGAAGGTAGCCAAGTACTACAGGGGCCGGGGGAAAATGCCGGCATCATCGATATCAAGGATGGTCAGGCCATTGTCATGAAAATCGAAAGCCATAACCACCCCTCCGCCATAGAACCATATGCTGGAGCGGCCACAGGTGTGGGAGGTATCCTGCGGGACATTTTCACCATGGGGGCTAGGCCTATCGCTGGCCTAAATTCTCTGCGTTTTGGTGCTCTATCTGATCCCCATCAGCAAAGCCTACTAAAAGGGGCCATAAAGGGCATGGCAGGCTATGGGAACACCGTTGGAGTGCCCATGATTGCAGGGGAAATCTATTTTGATGAATCATACAGTGGTAATTGCCTGGTGAATGCCATGGCCGTTGGTTTGCTGGAAAAAGACGATCCAATGGCCAAAGGTCTAGCTACAGGGGTAGGCAACACTGTAATGGCCGCGGGTACACCCACCGGGCGAGACGGTATCGAGGGTGCAGCTTTTGCATCGGTGGAGCTTACCGAAGCGTCACAGGAAAGGCGCTCTGCCATACCCCAGGGTTACCCTGAAACTGGCAAGCGGTTGATCGGGGCTTGCCTCGAGGCCATTGCATCGGGACACTTAGTTGGTATCCAGGACATGGGTGCCGCTGGCCTTACGAGCTCGGCCAGTGAAATGGCGTATAGGGGAGAGCATGGGATTGAACTGGACATGGATCGTATTCCGGTTAGGGAAGAGAACATGACACCCTATGAGATAATGTTGTCAGAGACTCAAGAACGCATGCTATTTGTGGTTAAGGCCGGAGAAGAGGCTGCCATAGAGGCTATTTTCACCAAGTGGGATATCCCGGTGGCTACTGTTGGGAAAGTCACCGATGATGGCATGATGCGCCTCAAGAAAGGCGACACCACATTGGCAGAGGTGCCGGCTAAAGCCTTAGCCAGTGCCCCTATGTATCAGCCGGAAGCCCATCGCCCCGCCTATCTAGCCGACACAACTAGTTTTGATCTAAGTAGCCTACCACAACCAGAAGATCACAATGCTATACTCTTGAGGTTGCTTGCCACGCCGAATATTGCCAGTAAGGAGTGGGCCTACCAGCAATTCGACTATTCGGCCCAGGGTAACACGTTGATACCACCGGGTCAGACCGGCGCTGGGTTACTCAAGGTTCAGGGCACAGACAAGGCCATTGGTTTTAGTGTTGATTGTAACGCCCGATTCTGCTATCTCGATCCTAAGAGCGGTGCAGCAGCGGCAGTGGCTGAGGCAGCCCGCAACTTGGTCTGCAGTGGTGCTAAGCCACTAGCTGCTACAGACGGTTTAAATTTTGGTAACCCAGAAAAGCCTGAGATTTATTGGCAGTTTTCCGAGACTATTGATGGAATAGCCGAGGCATGTAAAGTCCTAGATACACCCATCGTTGGTGGAAATGTATCCTTCTATAATGAGAGTAAAGGCCAGGCCATCTATCCTACGCCCATTATTGGCATGCTAGGTTTGGTAAGTGATGCCGATAGTATTTGCACGCAAAGCTTCAAGCAAGCGGGGGATGCAATTGTGCTCCTTGGTATCAATAAGGGAGAATTAGGTGGTAGCGAATACCTTGCCACCATTTGTGGCCTAACTACCGGGCGACCGCCGGAGATGGATCTTGATCTTGAAAAACGGGTACAGGATGCATGCCTAAGGGCCATCAAAGAGGGGTTAGTGCGCTCTGCCCATGATTGCAGTGAAGGCGGATTGGCAGTGACTTTAGCTGAGTGTTGCATTCTGGGACAGCTAGGCGCCTCCGTCACCTTAACAGACCATGTTCCACCGGCAGAGCTACTCTATGGAGAAAGCCATAGCCGTATAGTGTTGTCGGTTGCCCAGGAGAACCTAACTAAGCTAGAGAAGCTGGCTGAAGAGCAAGATGTGCCTATGGAGGTAATCGGGGAGGTACAATCGGGACATTTGGAGATACGGGCCTTGACGTGCAATGACGACAGGGCCAAGAAGCTCCTTGTGAATTTGCCAATACAGAAACTAGAAAGCACGTGGCGGGAGGCTATTGCATGCCACATGAATCGGTCATGACATCAGAGCTGGATTTCGGTAAGCCTCAGGAAGCCTGTGGTGTTGTAGGTATCTTCGGGGATAATCGCAGTACCAATGTCGCGTCACTGTGCTACCTTGGCCTCTATGCTTTGCAGCATCGGGGCCAGGAGAGCGCTGGCATGGTCACCTCCGATGGCAAGAATCTTTGGCTAGATAAAGGACCTGGCTTGGTTCCCGATGTGTTTAATCAAGAGCATATTGATCGATTGCCGGGCCATGCGGCCATAGGCCATGTGCGGCTAGCCACAGACAAGGACCGCCATGTAGTGAACACACAACCTTTAGTAGTTCGTTCTACCTTTGGTAGCTTGGCTATCGCCCAAAATGGTAGTCTCGTCAATGGAGGAGATTTAAAGAAGGGTTTACTTGATGCCGGTGCCGTGCTACAGACCGATACTGATTCAGAGATCGTATTAAATCTGATAGCTAAAAGCAAGCAGAAAGATTTGCCCGGGGCAGTAGCGGAGATCCTCAAGCTTTTGAAAGGAGCCTATGCCTTAGTGATCTTAAGTGAGAATATGCTACTGGCAGCACGGGATCCTTTGGGTAATCGGCCTTTGAGCCTAGGTAGGCTAGATGAGGGCTATATTGTAGCATCCGAATCATGCGCTGTGGCTAATCTTGGTGGTGAATTGCTGAGGGAAGTGCAGCCTGGGGAGCTTCTGGTCCTCGATCAATCAGGCTATTATACCCACACCTTGCTACCGTCGGATAGAAAAGCATTGTGTGCCTTTGAGCATATCTATTTTGCTAGGCCTGATAGTCGCTTAGGGGGCCAAAACGCCTACCTAGTTCGCAAAGCCATTGGTCGGGAATTGGCGTTGGAATCAGTAGTAGAAGCTGATGTGGTGATTGGTGCGCCGGACTCAGGAATCTCACCGGCCCTTGGTTTTGCTGAGGCAGCAGGCATCCCCTTTGAGACAGGTGTGATCAAGAATCGCTATGTGGGACGGGCGTTTCTGCAACCAACCCAGGCAAGACGGGATCTTACTGTTCGCATCAAGCTAAATCCCATTGCCGAAGTACTCGATGGGAAGCGAGTGGCTGTGATCGATGACTCCATAGTGAGGGGGACGACTTCCGGTAAGCTTATTGGCCTGCTGAGAGAGGCTGGTGCTCGGGAAGTACACATGTATGTTGCCTCCCCACCATATCGGTACCCATGCTTCTATGGGATCGAGCCATCGTCTAAGAACGAGTTGGTTGCACGGGGGCGGACCGTAGAGGAGCTTCGCAGCTTCATCGGAGCCAATTCTCTGCAATATGTGTCACTGGAGGGGCTAGCTAGAGCCCTTGAGATACCTAAGGAGGAGCTTTGCTTGGCCTGTTTCACCGGCGATTACCCTGTGTCTGCCACAGACGGGTGCAAAAAGGCCTCCAAGAGACTATGAGCATGCCTTATTTGGCGAGGTTCCGATGGTGATTGTAGAAGAGTTTAATGGGGGGAAGAGTGTTGTCTGAAAGTACGTATAGGGCGGCAGGTGTGGATATCCATGCCGGGTATGAGGTAGTTAAGCGGATTCGCAAACATACCGAATCTACCTTTCGGCCAGAAGTGTTAGCGAATATCGGTAGCTTTGGATCTCTATTTGCCTTGGATACAACTAAGTATCAAGAGCCTGTCTTGGTGGCTGGAACTGATGGCGTAGGGACTAAGCTGAAGATTGCATTCATGATGGACAAGCACGATACTATTGGTGTTGATGTAGTAGCCTATTGTGTCAATGATATCATCTGCCAAGGGGCCGAACCCTTGTTTTTCTTGGATTATCTTGCTGTTGGTAAGACGTATCCACAGAAAATTGAACAGATTGTGGCTGGTGTTGCCGAAGGCTGCCGTCAAGCGGGCTGCGCCTTGGTGGGTGGCGAAACCGCGGAAATGCCTGGTTTCTACCCAGAGGATGAATACGATTTAGCCGGCTTTACAGTGGGAGTAGTCGAGCGGTCTAAGGCTTTAACAGGGGCAGGGGCTAGGGCTGGGGACGTTGTCATCGGTCTAGCTTCTAGTGGCTTACAAAGCAGTGGGTTTTCCTTGGTTCGCAAGATATTTTTCCATGACCATAACTACAGCATAACACATCGATTTGATGACCTTGCTCGCACCCTTGGTGAGGAATTACTGGAACCAACCACAGTCTATGTAAAACCTATTCTTGATCTGATTGCTGAGTATGACGTGGTGGGCGTAGCCAACATCAGTGGAGGAGGTCTTCCTGAGAACTTGCCTCGCTCCATGCCGGAAAATCTAGATGCTGTAATTCGCAAAGGTGCTTGGCCCATTCACCCCATTTTCGACATTTTGCAGAGGGTTGGCAATGTGGCTGAGGAGGAAATGTATAATACCTTCAATATGGGTATTGGCATGGCTGTTATAGTAAGGCCCGAAGATGTAGATGCTGCCATGAAGAGGCTCTCTAAGCATGGAATCAATGCCTACGTTTTAGGTGAGCTCACCCTTGGTCAAGGGCAGGTGGTATTTGCCTAGAGGCGGCTCTTGTTCTTAAAGGTGCATTATGCTAAGGAGGAAATGGTGTGAGTGTGGGGCGGTTAGCAGTACTCGTCTCAGGACGGGGATCGAACTTGCAGGCTTTAATCGATGCCATAGGGCAAGGCGATCTTGAAGCAGAAATAGTCACGGTAATCAGTGATCGGGGCGATGCATTAGGCCTCGTGAGGGCAGAAAAAGTCGGCATTCCCACAAGGGTATTTCCCTGGAGAGGCGATGCACACCGGGAAGACTATTTTGAAGACATATCTGAAGCTGTATGTGAAGCCCAAGCTGATTTAATCATATTGGCGGGGTTTATGCGGGTGCTTTCACCAAACATAGTACAGAGATTTCCCCATAGGATTATTAACATTCATCCTTCGCTACTGCCGGCTTTTCCGGGTCTCCGTGCCCAGCGTCAGGCATTGAAATATGGCGTGAAGTTCGCCGGTTGCACTGTCCATTTCGTAGATGAAGGAGTAGACTCAGGTCCGATACTAGTTCAAAAAGTCGTGCCCGTTTACCCCGATGATACGGAAAAAGCACTAGAGGAACGGATTTTGATCCAGGAGCATATCGCTCTGCCAGAGGCTATTCGGTTGGTCCTGGAGGGCAAATGGGAAATACAGGGGAGAAGGGTAGTATGAAGGTCTTTGTGGTAGGTAGTGGTGGTAGAGAGCATGCTTTGGTCCAAAAGCTTTCTGAAAGTCCTGAAGTTGATTCTATCTGGTGTTATCCTGGCAATGCGGGCATTAGAGGTATTGCTCAAATACCAAGCTTGGTGGCGCCAGAACCCAGCATATTGGCAGATTTTGCCGAAGCACAAGGAATTGATTTGACGGTGGTGGGTCCAGAAAACTTCCTGGCCCAGGGTATTGTCGATGTCTTCCGAGGTCGGGGTCTAACGATTTTCGGTCCCACCAAGGCCGCGGCCCAGCTGGAAAGTAGCAAGATCTTTGCCAAAGCACTTATGGAAAAATACCAAATCCCAACTGCTAATCACTCAGTTTTCACCGATTACGCCAGTGCCAAGAGCTATATAGAAAGGGTCGGAGCTCCAATAGTTATTAAGGCAGATGGGCTGGCGGCTGGCAAAGGCGTAATAGTGGCCGAAACTGTAGAGGAAGCCCTTGAGGCGGCCAAGGCCACCTTATCTGGCCAGATGGTCGGTGAGGCCGGGCGACGTATTGTAGTTGAAGAGTTTTTGAAAGGCCAGGAAGTCTCCATATTGGCTCTATGCGATGGATCAGTCTGTGTTCCTCTTAGCCCTAGCCAAGATCACAAGACCATCGGTGAAGGTGATACAGGGCCTAATACAGGCGGTATGGGTGCTTATAGTCCTGTGCCCGCCGTAGATTCTGCTCTGGAAAAAGAAATCTATGACACTATACTTAGCCCCGTGCTGGCTGCTTTGCAGGCTGAGGGCATCAAATATACAGGGGTGCTTTACGCGGGATTGATGTTGACAGAGTCGGGTCCTAAGGTCATCGAGTTTAACTGCCGTTTTGGTGATCCTGAAACCCAAGTCATTTTGCCCCGGCTAAAAAGTGATCTATTTGAACTACTACTAGCCAGCTGCCAGGGTCGCTTGGCCTCTTTGACACCTATCGAATGGGATGCCCGGGCATGTGTTTGTGTCATCGCCGCTTCAAAAGGGTATCCAGGGGCATATCCAAGAGGCTTACCCATCAGGGGTTTAGAGAATCTTGGTAAGTGTAATGATATCCGCGTTTTCCACGCAGGAACAGCTCTTTCATCAGGACAAATAGTCACTGCAGGCGGTCGGGTGCTAGGCATATGTGGGCTTGGTAGGGACGTGGGCGAAGCTAGAGAACAGGCCTATACAGCGCTAGGCGAGATCGATTTTCAAGGGATATACTACCGTCGAGATATAGGTTGGCGGGCCCTTTAATGGCCAGCCCCTTCTTATGCCACAGTTTGCCCTGTGACCGAAGATCGTCTATAATGTTACCATAGATAAACTGGTGAAAAAGAGGGGGCTTTCCTTGCATTTCCTTATAGTAGCCGATCACATTGATCCATTACTATATGATCACTACAGACCGGAACGGTTTCCAAGTATTGATCTGATTCTTGCCTGTGGTGATTTGAAACAGTGGTATTTGTCTTATTTGATGTCCACTTTTAATGCCCCTCTGTATTATGTGCGGGGCAATCATGACTCAGCATACGAACAAGAACCTCCTGAGGGTGGGGAGGATATCCATGGGCGCATCGTCACTCATAAAGGTGTGCGGATCATGGGCTTTGAGGGTAGTCACGTCTACACACGGGACGCTGTACAGTACACTGAGCGGGAGATGTATTGGAGATACATGCGTACACGTTTTGGGCTGTGGCGGCAGGGGGGAGTGGATATCGTAATTACCCACGCGCCTCCCAAAGGGATTCATGATATGCAGAACGTTACCCATGCTGGATTCTCTACCTTTACTAGAATTATAGAAAGGCACTCCCCGAGATACTTCTTTCACGGCCATACCCACCTAAATTATGGCCGTAGGCAAGAGCGGGTAACTAAGGTAGAGGATACCTATGTGATCAATGCCTATGGGTTCTATGTACTCAATTACGAAGGGGGCCCAGAGGGCAGTACGGCCTACCAGACCCCCCGATGATCGATGATTGCGTGATGAATGCCTTATCCTACCGCTTTATCATAGGCGATGTTCTGCCATTTGTGGCACCGATCACCCCATCTAGCTAGTACCGTTGTATCCTGACGGATCTCCACAATCTCACAATGATTGGCACATCCATCACATTCAAAACTTACTGATGAGAACTCTAGCTCACTGGCAAGAAAGCCCCGGAAGTTTGTTTTCCCGCCTTGAGCAACAGTTTCCTGAGCTAGTATCGCCATACCAAGGGCTCCCATCACATCAAAGTGCTCTGGCACTAATACTGGCACCTGTAACTCTTTTTCAAAGGCACGCCTAATCCCTAGGTTAGCCGCCACACCGCCTTGGAAAACCACTGGTGGGGCAATGGGCTTACCCTTACCTACGTTATTTAAGTAGTTTCGTACTAAGGCATCACAAAGACCAGCGATTATGTCATTGGTTCCATGACCCATCTGCTGTTTGTGGATCATATCTGATTCTGCAAAAACTGAACAACGACCAGCTATGCGAACGGGGTGGTCGCTTTCTAAGGCAAGTTCTCCAAATCGTTCAATGGGAATGCCTAAGCGTCCAGCTTGTTGATCCAAAAAAGAACCTGTACCCGCGGAGCAAACGGTATTCATAGCAAAATCTACTACAACACCATCTCTTACAACGATCAGCTTAGAGTCCTGGCCACCAATCTCCAGAACTGTCTGCACATCAGGCAGGCAATGCAACGCAGCTATGGCATGGGCCGTTATCTCATTTTTGACGATATCAGCACCAACGATAACCCCAGTGAGCTCTCGGGCCGAACCAGTGGCCCCGGCTCCCAATATCCGTAAAGAAGGAGGGATTTTCTCTCCCAGTTTCTTCAAACCAATCTGGATAGCCTGAATCGGTTGCCCCATGGTGCGAATGTATAAGCTCTCCAGCAGCTCACCGGATTCATCCATTAGAACAAAGTTGGTACTAACTGAACCTACATCTACTCCCATATAAGCGTTCATGCTGACTCACCTCGTAATCGTGCACGCCGCATGGCCAAAAGATCTACAAAGGCCTCTAGGCGGGTGCTCACACCGGCCTTGCCGGTCTGCTCATCTAGCATCAAGGTCAAAACCGGGATATCAAAATCCGCACTCACTTTGGGCATGATGCTTTTTGCAACGATTTCGGGAATACAGGTAAAGGGCGCTAGTTGTACAACCCCATCAAATCCCCGTTTAGCATAGAGAATCGTATCACCGATACTGTTTTGTCCATGCCCACCGATCATCTCCGGTAGGTAGGGGCGAGCAGCCCGCTTTATATTCATCTCACCTTCGATGCGGAAGGCATCCAAAATGGCATTATCCTTCGTCCAATCGGTGAGGAATATGGCCCGATCTACGAAAACGCCCATATGACCCAAGGTTTCTACGACATCAAGATTCACAAACGGCTCCAGCACCACGTAGATCTCCCCGATAACGCCAATCTGCAAAGGGTCCCTTGTAGGATCTTGGGGCAGGGCACGTAGCCGCTTTAGCTCATCGTTCATCACTTGCTCGACATCGGCAACTGTTTGGCACTCATCTATTCGAGCAAAAGCTCTTGCGGTAATTCGTGAAGTTGCTCCTTGTTCTAGCTCTAGTGGACGAACTCGGTGACTTTCCCTCTCTATGGAATCAAGGGCCAACAGTTTCTGCCAAGTGAGCCACGCTACAGTTATAAAATCTCGAAAACCTACCTGGACCAATTCCCGCAGAATTCGGTAGGTGCCCCGCCAATTGCGATTCAGTGGCTCAAAGGTAATCACTCTCACGTCATGGCCCAGCTGTTCGTTTAGGATCCTCTCTTGGAGCTGGGTATAATACCCAGCACGACAGGGACCAACCCCACCGGAGGACATAATGGTATCCGCCCCTAGCTCAATGGCTTCTAGATAGCTGCCAAGGAGGACCTTAAAGGGTAAACAAGCGAATTCGGGGGCATACTTAGTCCCCAAATCTAGTGTCCGCTTAGTCGGTGGGGGAGCTAAGATGACCTCTTGGCCAAGGCCTTCGACCAATGTTTTCAGACCGATCCATGACGTTCCCATGCGGGGGAAGCTAACTTTCATTAAGCATCACCTTCCGACGGGTTAGCATATCTACAAATGCTTCTAGGCGAGTCATGACACCGGCCACCCCTGTGTGTTCATCAAGGGCCAAAGATAAGAAGGGTAACCGACCATATTTCCTGCAATCGAGCTCCAAAAGCTTGTCAACCATGGCATCGGGTCCACAACCAAAGGCGGTTACATGGATGAGGCCATCTATTAGTTGCTTCTCGAGAAAGTAGTATGTTGCCCGCATAATCTGATTGCTATAGTACCAAAAAAGGTTCTTCGGCTGCTTAAGAGCCTGTGCTTCACGGTGTTTGGCAGGAACCATCTCTGGCGTCAGAATTCTAA
Organism: Bacillota bacterium; assembly: GCA_012798955.1. Taxonomy (GTDB): domain Bacteria; phylum Bacillota; class Limnochordia; order DTU087; family DTU087; genus JAAZMF01. The sequence continues at coordinate 42,315 of JAAZMF010000166.1, forward strand.
CACCCAAACGGGCTAGATTGCCCATTAGATCGCAACTGGTAAACTTATCATAGATAGCGTAAGGATAGCCAACTAGTCCTAACCTGATGGAGCCATTGGCGTTAGGGTCAGTATTCCCCTTAGTTTTCGGCTCGGCTTTGGCTGTGGGGATCCCTGTTTCGTGCTCAGGTAATGCAGAAGTCCCGTTGTTTTTTGCCGAAGACCACCATGTATGGGCTAAAGCCATGGCTTCTTCGGGCAACATGCCTTGTGCCAGTAAAGACTCATATTGGTCCCCAACACGTAAAGAGCTTCGATAAGCAGATAAAGCCTTGCACTTGCCAACGCCTAAGCTCTTGGCAACTTCAAGCCAGGCCCTCATAGGTGCAAATCTGCCATCCCGTACATCAAGCCTCGGTGTCAAGAGTGGTGGTAGGTCTTTTACCGATGCCTCCACCATTTCTGGCAACCCCAAGAATTTTGGACAAAAAGTCGCTTGGCCATCTACGCTCACCAAACGTGGTATGAGAATATAATCTACTGAGCCAATTAGGGCTGCTACATGTCCATGGAAAGATTTGATGGGAATGCATGCATCTGTTACCGTATAACGAATCCCCATATCTAGGACATCTTTAGTTGTCGGAGGGCTCAGTATTACCTCCATCCCCAGCTCTTCAAGGTAAGTCTGCCACTCGGGGTAAAATGAATAATAGGCTAGTGTTCTAGGTATCCCAACCCGGGTCGTCATTGTTCAACCTCCCGAAATCTCCCTCTATTTAGTTCGAGATAGGTTGACGAAACGCCTGCTCGGGTGGCAGACTTATCCAAGGGATTGTTTAGATTTTCTTGCGTAGCTAGAAATTATCTAAACCTAGCCAGTGGACAGTGACTGAAGGGCTACGGGCGCTTTCGTGGCCCCCAATGTCAATGCTGGAAACAGCAAACTCAAAATGCAGGGGTCCATCACCCAAATCAACTCTCGGTTGATAATAGTAGGCAGTTGCTGTCTTTGGCAACTCCGCCACGAGCTCAAACCCCTGGTAGACATCGGATTGGGCATAAATTCTATAGCCCCGTAGATCATCCTCTGGTGGCGTGACAGAAGCCCAGGTGATCAGGATACTTTCTGCATCTACAATAGCATTGATCTCGGTAGGCGATGGGGGAGGTAAGTCTATTTTGCCAATCACCTCCACCAAACCTAAGGCTGGACTCCAAGATAGATTGGTGGTCTTGCCCGGGTCGATGGCGACTGTTTGCCATGGTCCCTCATAGATGCAATTGTATGAGTGGTATGTGTTCCTATATATCTCTACTTTAAGATCATGGGTGCGGGGAGGCAGATCCTTAATAACGGCTGTAGCAGCATAGTCTTGGTCTCTGATGAATTCCTTTACTAAGTCTGGCTTAGTACCAGTGCCAAAAACCAACTTGCCCTTGATGAGTTCATGACCAGCGAACTCCGTTAGATCGAGTTGCACAACTAACTCACCCGGAGCGGTGGTGAGAGTGACCTCCGCTGCAGTTGTTCTGCCCTCCTCAACCACAATAGAAGTGACACCGGCGTACAGGAGCTCATCCTGGGGGCTAAAGACATCTACTCGTAGCTCCCATGTACCGATCATCACGCTAGGTATCGTTCCTGAAGCTATCATGTTGGCATGATCAATGTTCAGATCGTGCTCAATAACGTGACTACCCCGAGTAAGAGTGGCCGTAACTCTACCCATTTCCTGGGTTTGGCCAATACCTTTGGCTAAGACGGCCTGGACAGCTAATCCACCAGTAGGACCCGATGGGGTGGTCGGTGTGTATGATACGGCGTTCCCTGGATTGCCAAGGCATCCGCTAGCTAAAGTGGCAATAGCAATCAAAAGAGGCAGTATAGTAAGCATTCTAACATCGATGGTTGAGATTACCTTAGCATGGTCTGTTTTGATGGGGGAGGAGTAGGATGGGGAAGTGAGTTTTCCAATGCGCCAAAACAACAAAACCGCCTCCTAACCTCTAATGGGGCAAGGCGACGGCACAGGACCTCCGGAGTTTCCTAGTGTGTTCAGTATAGACTCTCAGATGAATACCTGTCAAGCTGTTGGCGAAAATATCAAAAATATGGTCTTCAAAGTCATGCAGGAAAGCATTCTCTAAATCGGTTTCTCCATCACGAAGACTTCATACGAATTGCACCCTAACAACTTGACAGCCTCATACTAACAGCCTCATAACTAGCCGGCAAAGGGGTTTTTATCCAATGAGGCCCTGAGTTTTTCTTTGTCTACATGGGTATAAATAGTAGTAGTGGCGATGTTTTCATGACCCAAGAGGCGCATTAATGTTCGCAGATCTTCGCCATTGAGATAAAGTGCGGTGGCAAAGGTATGTCGCAGCTTATGGGGAGTCAGCATCAACTTCTTGCTTTCGGGGAGATCAGTCAAGGCCACATACTCTTTGAGCTTTTGCTGCACTGCCCGGGGTGTAATTCTGGTATATCGATTACCAAGAAACAGGGCGAGACGATGTTGACCTTTTGCCTTATCGCCAGGGCGAACTCTCATGTAGGCGGCCACTGCTTCCCGTACAACAGGGGGGACAGGTAAGGGGCGATTTTTGCCACCTTTAGCACCAGTCACCCGATAAAAGTCAGTATCGGGACCAATGGAATCGATGTTCATATTGACAACTTCGCTGATTCTAAGGCCCATACTCAACATGATCAGAAACATAGCATAGTCTCGTTCACAGCCATGTTGTTTGACTGTGTCTAGGAAGTGAAAAGCTTCCTCGGCGGACAGATGTTTGGGCGCCTCATCCCGGCGCACCGTCTTGGTCTCCAAATCGCTGATTATGGATGGGTCTGTAAGCATACCATGGTCGAATAGATATGTGAAAAACCGCCTAACCGCCACGATCTTGCGATTGAGGGTAGTTTGGGCATAGCCTAAGGTTTCCTTGAGAAAAAGAAAATAGCCTACTAGATCGTCGGGTTCGATAGCCCTGAGATCAACGGTAAAACCATCTAGTAATTGCCCAGAGACTGCGGAAAGCCTAAAGTCATTGGCTTTCAATGCAGCTTCTAGATTACTGAAGGCCAAGGGATCTTGTGGTGCCACAACGCAATCACACCGGGCTAAGACAAGGTGTAGCTTCAAGAGTCTCAGATCAGAGCGATATGCCTTGGCAGTGTTGATGCTCTTGTTGATGCCGAGCACAGCGATGAACCGTTCTACCTGTAAGTCAAAATCTAGCATAGAGCGACCTCCGGACGTCTTTACCAATTATATTCTAGTTGTAAGTGGGGAATCCCTACTTGAACTCACTATGGTAGCGTCACCTTCACGACATCACTTCGCAGAAGATATATTATGCGAAGTGCGTAGTCGTTATTTTCCGGGCACGCGTAGAAACACGCATAGAACTATATAGAACTATTCTGGCCCCATTCAGAACTAACCTGTGCTGGTCTTTTTGTCGGCAACCTCCACAGCTCCTTGCTTTTGGTAAAGCCTATAGTATTCACGGGCTAAGACCATTAGCTCATCGTGTGTGCCTTGTTCCACAATGCGTCCTTTATGTAAGACATAGATGCGGTCTACTACCTTGGTTATGGAAAGCCGGTGGGTCGCTATCATCATTGCTGGTCTTGGGGCTAGGCTCAGAAGGGATCGATAAAGCTCTCTCTCAGTGTTGATGTCTAGGAATGCAGTTGGTTCGTCCAGCAGCAAAATCGTACTGTCTTTCATAATGGCTCTGGCCAGGGCCACACGCTGACGCTGCCCGCCCGAAAGCGACGCGCCTTTCTCTCCAACACTAGTCTTGTATCCCTGTGGTAGGCTCACGATATATTCGTGAATTCGGGCCTTTCGCGCCGCCTGAAAGACCTTTTCGGGGTGTCCTCTACCCAGGGCTATGTTCTCTAGTATGCTACCATAGAAGAGGTAAGCTGATTGTGGGACATAGGCAATGGCATTTCGCAAGGTCTTCGTATCGTATTCTCGAATATCTTGGCCACAGAACTCGATGGTTCCACTGAACTCAGTGTATAATCGCAGTATCAGTTGCAGGAGCGTGGTCTTGCCAGAGCCACTTTCTCCTACAATAGCAATAGTCTCACCGGGAAATAATTCTAGATTAATGTCATCTAGGATTTTGGTCTCGCGGTGAGAGAGCGAAAGGTGTTGAATCTGTAACAGCGGTTCGGAATTGTCTGCTGGTATAGGTGTGGCATGGATGAGATGGGGCTTATCTTTATCTTCATCGCCTAGTTCCAAGACATTAATGAGCCGTTTGGCTGTTGCTGCTAAGCCATGCAAATCAGTCCATCCTTTGCCAATCGTGTTGAAAGCACCTGTGATCACTGCTGCGTATCGCATAGATGCAAAAAACGCCCCGAGTGCAATATCTCCCCTAGAAACTAGGTAGGTTCCTATACCAACAAGAGTCAGATCTTCTATATATCCCATGGTTTTTCCTAGAATAGCTTGCCCGGTGGAAATATGGACCTGTCGCAGTTGTTGTTCTTCAATACGACTATTCGCGTTTGTGAAAGTCCTCTGGTAGTTAGGCTCGAATTGGTACATACGCACAACCGGCATCCCGTTTAGAAAGCGTAGCACGACATCCGACAACTGCCCCCTACCTTCTTGTATGGATCTAGCAACTTCCTGAGTCGGGATCAGGAAGATTGCATGAAGCAGAAAAGATATGATCCCTACCAATACCCCTGCCATAGCTAGCCATGGGTGAATTAGCCATATGAGGATGAGGCTTCCCACACTTTCCACGAAGGGACTAATCAGCTTAGTAGATAATCCCCTCGTCACTAACATCTTGGCCTTATCAATATCACTAGTGAAACGGCTCAAGAGATCGCCCGTTGGGAACATATCTAGGTTTTGTTTTGACGTAAGCATGATACGATTTACTAGCGCGTGTCTAATATTGACCACGAATCGAGTCTGTACATGGGCCATCAAGTAAGAAGCACAGAACCCGAAAACAAACGCAGATAGGGGAACAACAGCTCCGATAAATCTTAGACTATCACGCATATTCCCCATCTGAGCGCCATCTAGCAGCCTCTCAAAGGAAGATGCTATCACATAAGTATAGACTAATCCGTCTAGGCTCGTCAGTAGCATGGCCAGGCCATACTGCCAAGACGCATCCTTAGTAAAAACCAGAGTCTTTCTTAGGATGACCAAGTTTTCCTTCGCCACTGCCGAGTTATTGTGAGTCATTGGTCTGCCTCCCGAGACTCATAGTAGGTCTCATGTTGTTCATCGGCTCTTCTACCCAGTTTCGGGTCTAGAGAACTGTTGCATGTACATTTGATAGTACTTACCTTTTCTTTCAAGCAGTTTATGATGAGTACCCTGCTCTACAATCCTTCCCTGACCCAGAACGATGATGTTATCAAGACCCTTCACGATATTTAACCTGTGTGAAACAACAATCGCTGTTCGTCCTTCAAAAAGGTCTTTCAAAGCATCGTGAATCCAAGATTCAGTCGCAGCATCAAGTGCACTTGTTGGCTCATCTAGCAGGACAAGCATCGGTTCCTTATAAAACGCCCTAGCAAGGGCAATTCGCTGCCTTTGCCCAACTGAGAGATTCTCTCCATTGCCTCGGATAACTAGGTGGTATCCCTCATGTCTGGAATCCATGAGGTCAGATAACCTAGCTCGTGCTATGGATTCTTTCAATTTCCTATCCTTAATCTCTTCGGGATGATTGTTGCCCAGCACAATATTGTCACTGACGGTAGTTGGGAACAGATAGGGGTCTTGTTGCACAAAAGCTAAGTGTCTCCTAAGCTCATCTAGTCTCCACATCCTTATATCCGTGCCCCCGAAAGATATGAGACCTGTGTAGTCTTCATGAAACCCGCACAGTAGATTAAGAATGGTAGTCTTCCCGCACCCGCTTTCACCTACTATTCCCAGGGTCTTCCCCTGCTCAAGCTTAAATGTAATCCCGTTGGAGGCTATCTGGTCACTATCCGGATAACTAAACTGCACGTTTCGAAATTGGACAAGAGGTTTTGCCCCGTCAATTGGGGCTGACTCTCCCTCAAGGCGTTCTTTAGGTTCATCCCATAGGCTAAACAACCTGTCGGCTACAGTAATAGACGTCCGAAATGAGTGTGGATCTAAATCCCATATGAAGTTCAGAAACACAGGCGTTATGCGAAGAAAAACAAATAGCTGTCCAATACTCATCTGCCCTCTTTGGATGTAGAAGGAAGCCAAAAGTACTATAATCACCGGGT